>CAMHDS010000049.1 GCA_946183925.1 uncultured Fibrobacter sp.
TGTCATCCCCGCGAAGGCGGGGATCTCCTAGCCGCATCCGCTACCCCCTCTCCTAAGGGGCTGAGCCCCTTAAAAACCCCAATCATCCGTCATCCAAACCCGCTTTTTTACAATTCTCTCCCTCGATGTGTACATTCCTTATAACGACCGTTCGGCTCTATTGCTAGAAACAAGTCTCCGGTATCGCCTCACTCTCGCGACCACGCCTGGTCAATACCAGGCGCTTGTCGCTCACAGAATCACAGACTCATTTCATTCGATTGCTCTCTCGAGAAGCACACATCTCGGTCAAAAAATAAGCGGTTGGCTCGGGAAATAAATGCTTTTTGTTGGTGAGATTCACTTTAGCAGGAACGGTAAGTTACTGCAGGCGGAAACTCTTGTGACTGTTAGTCCCTGCGAGTTTCCTTCAAGGAGCCGCACCCTCTTGTCATGCCCCGCTTGACGGGGCATCTCCCTTTCATACCATCGTAAAAAAAGCCCGAAGTCCTTTCGGAACTTCAAGCTCATACTCATATTGCCGTAGCGCATACCAGCAAAATTCTGTTTTCCATTATTTTCTCCGTAAGTTTGTAATTTGCTCACTTTGAAATGTAAGAAAAAAACAGTTTTGGCTAATGTTTTTGAAAAAACTGGTCCTGCAGGTCCACTTTGTCTGAAATTATCCCGGGTAATACACCGTCAACACATCGGGGCCAATCATGGCGGATTCCTTTGCCACTGCGGAATCGGGCACGCCCGGGAATGCGATTCCCTCGCAATTTTCTTGAGATAAAATTCGCTCTACGGAAGGGTCGGTAGATTTCCACAAATCCAGGCGGTTCCACAGAGGCGTAATTTTTCCGCCTCGTTCATCCGAATCGTTGAAAATTTTTGCGGATAGACGAGCACCAGGTTCCACCATCAAGCGGTGCATTCCCCGGCGGGAAAGTTCCGCAATCATCTGCGTCCAGTTTTCTTCGAAGGTGTTGCCACTTAAAAGGATTGTTTCACCTTTGATGGCGAGCTGTTCAACGCAAGTGAACACCAAGCGCGGAATTGATATAGCGTCACCAGCCTGCGAAAAGAACTTCAACGTCGAAATTTCCGATTCCGTAAACTCGTGATGCCCGGCCCAGAGGATTTTTACAGGACTGTTTCCATGGGCAAAGCGCACATCCAAAGAAGGATTGTCAGCAAGGAGCGTTCCCGCCCCCACCAAAATGGCATCACTCATGGCCCGCAATTCATGGTTCCAGCAGGTTGCCCCTTGCTTTGTGATGTTCAAGGGGGCGGGGCGACCGTTACTGTCCTGCATTCCCATGAATCCACTTTCCGAAAGGGCGACCTTGACTTCTACAAAGGTTTTCTTATTTTGTACAAAGTAATCGTACGCTTCAAAGAAACGTTCTATTTCGGCAAAGACTACCGCGCCCTCGTTTTCCGATTCGTCGGGGGAAAGAAGGGTGCAGCCTTCGGCAGAGCAACTGTCGTTCCAGCCGCTTTCAGCGTGGGCCCGCAGGCAGGCGTCCTTGCCTTCGTAAACCTTGACGCCGGCGGCTTCCAGAATGCCACGACTTTTACCGCGGACAGCCGGGTTCGGGTCAGCATGGGCGAAGTAAACTTCGGAAATCCCCGCCTCGATGATGGCCTTGGTGCAGGGGGGCGTGCGGCCGTAATGGCAGCAGGGCTCCAGAGTCACGAACAAGGCCGCCCCGCGGGCAAGTTCGCCCGCGTCACGCAGAGCCATGACTTCGGCGTGGGCATTCCCGGGGCTCTGCGTCGCCCCCCGCCCCACAACCAGTCCGTCTTTCACTACAACGGCACCCACCGCCGGATTCGGGCGGCTGACTCCGATGGACCCGAAGGAAAGTTCAAGTGCAAGCTGCAGGAAATTCATAGCAGGAGGAAGTGGTTAGTAAACAGTGGTTAGTGGTTAGGATTGCGGTTTGGAGTCATCCCACATCACTCACCACTCACAACTCATCACTCGTTACTGTTTCGGGAAGGCCAAAAATCCGCCCACCACGTTGAACACCTTGTCGTATCCGTTTTCGATGAGGAAGTTGGATGCGGCCATGCTGCGCTTGCCGCTACGGCAATAGATCAACAGGTCCTTGTCCTTGGGGAATTCCGAAAGGCGCTGTTCAATTTCTTGCAGCGGAATGTTGATAGCGCCGGGCGCCATGCCTTCGGCCACTTCGGCAGGAGTGCGCACGTCAATGAGCACGGCACCCGCCTTGCTCATTTCCAAGGCCTTGTTCCAGTCAATATCCGTAATGGTGGCCTTAGGTGCTTCTGCCGCAGGTGCTGCTTCTGCCGACTGTGCCGGCGTCGCAGGGGCTACAGCCGCCACAGCCGCCGGTGCCTTCTTTTCTACGGTTGCAGTTTCTTGCTTGGGAGTTTCGTTACAACCGGCCACAAGAAAAGCCGTACAGAAAGCAAGTCCAATCATCTTTTTCATATTATACCTCTTTGTTTTGAAAATCTAGTCTAATATAGGCGCACAGAGCCTGCAAGGCAACGCCGCTCTTTTCTTTTAAGGGGACCACGTTAAAGAACATGGGACAATCCAGCTCGTCGCCCTCGGATTTCCAGGACACACGACGACCCGTTTCAAAAACTTCAGTCAAGACCTTATTAAAATACAATAGAGGCTTTGAAAACGCCACACTGCTCAAGGGTTTTCCCTGTATCGACGCCAAGTCATCCACATGGAAGGCATTGGCAAAGCATTGGTTCGCCCCTAGAATTTTGAATTCCCTATCTACCCAGAAAACCCGCAAATCAGGCAAGGACAAAGCCGCCAAGAAAAGAGCATTTTCATTATGGTCCGGATCAAAAACAAAATTATCCATCATCAGGTCCAGGCGGTTCGCCACCCCCCGGAATACCAGGTTACCCTCTTCGTCAAAAGCGATCAAGCCGCGAAGGTTGTACCAAAAAACATTTCCTTTCTTGTTGAAAAGGCGAATCTTCACCGGAGGATACAACTTATTCTTTTCGATAATGCTGTTGTCCGCCTTGTATTCCAGAATGTAGCGGTTCGTCAGCTTATCTAAAAGGGCAGCATCCTCTTCGGGCATAATCTTTGTAAGTTCCACACCTCCGGCAGATCGGGGAAGTATCAGGAAATCTTCATCCACGATGGGTGTCAAGAATGTCACCAACCGTTTTTCCACATCCAGGCTCCACAAGAAATCCCCTGTCGTTTTCAACATCAAGTCCAGGGTATCCTGTAAATTCTGGCGCTCCCTGCGGGTTTCCTGTTCCCTGGTTATATTTTTCAGAAAACACACATAATGATATTCCGACAGGGACGCCCGATAAATAAAGCAGCGCAGTTCATACCACAGAATATCTCTGTCTTCCAATTTTAACGAAAAGAGAAATGGGATATCCCTATGCTTTTCTGTTTCCTCGAAAAACAAACGCATCCTGCCCCAATCCTTGGGGTCAAGGAGCTCTTGTAAGCTCTGTCCCTGAACTAATTTTTCTAGCAGAGGTTCTTCGGCAAAAAGAGGCATGCTGTACAGGTAATCCAGATTCTGGGACAGCACCACGATTCCCTCGTTCACGTTATTGCCAAAGCGCTTGTAGAACTTTTGTTTTTTTCGGCTATCCCTGAGCAGCATAAAGCACACCAGGCAAACCACCACAAGCAGGACTCCGATGGCCACCGAAGCCATAGCCCAGTCAATACTTCCGATTTTGGGAATCTCCGTCATACTTTTGAAAATACAATTTTTTTCGGAGCCACAACCCGTTCCACCCCAGATTTCCGTTGCCAAAGCCGTGAGTTCCGCCCCATTCCAGAAATTTCAGGTTCAGGACCAGTTCCACCCCCACGCTAAACCGCGGGAATGTGTAAAAACTAGAAAGCGAGCCAAACCTGAAATAGAAATCGTGGCCCACTCCCAAGGATTTGCCGTCCGATTCCACCGACAGGGAAAACACTTCGGTCGGCTTCCACAAAAGACTTCCCATTCCCGTCCAGGTTTCGTCGGTAAAGCCCATGGTCCGGAGGCTTCCGTACACGTTGCCCCATCGAAGGCCCGCACCAGCCTTTATGCGGTGTCGAACCCAGCTCGCTTCCCGTGGAACAAAATCCAACAATGTCCCATAACCAACTCCAAATATCGCAGGCCCTAGCCCGTAAGCCGCGTCCAGCTCCCCGTAGTGTTCCCTGAAAAGGCTATCCATCTCGCTATAAGAGTAGAAGAACGCCACCCGGTAATGCCCGCTCCCCCATTCCCCGGCAGCGCTCATAGCCCACCGATCATATACCTCCGGCACGTTCCAGTACGAAAAACCGAAAGCAGGCTCCCCCACCCTTGCCGGACTGGAATACCATCCGGGAAGTCCCGATGAACCCGTAACACTCTTTTTCGCAAAGGGCACAGGCGAATCCAGACCAAAAACGAAACTCGCCAGCAGAAACACCGGCAGAAAACTACGGACGAACGACAATTCCCACCACCTTTTCAAAAGAACCCGCCGAAATCCTGACATAGGCCGCACCCACCCCCGTATAATCCTGCACCGGCACATTCCACCAGGCGTTGGACATGGCAGGCACTTTCTGTTTCCAGACCACCTGACCCGCGCTGTCCAGCAGGTTCAGCAGGACATCCCTATCGCTTTCCACCTTTACCCGCAAAGGGTCCCCCCGCTTTCGCAAGACCCTTGCTGATAGTTTGTACACAACCGGTTCTTCGCCATATTTTTCAGAATGTCGCCCTTGAAATCCCGGCGTATTTTCAGCCACTCCCGTCTTGGGGTTGAATCCCGACGGACAGTTTACCGTGAACTTATCCCAGCTGGCACTATCCAGAACGGCATCGCCATAGCAAAGCGAAAAGGAGCCTGCCGTATTGTTCAGGTAGCCAATAGAGGCCTGCACCATTTTCACGTCTTTATATACTATCTGCTCCCGCAGGGCTGCCGTATCCCTAGACACGAGAACGCTTTCGTAAGGTCCGATAGAATCTGCATCAGCACCCCAGAAGTTCCCGCGACTGCAGTGCCTGATTTTGGACAGCGGAAGCGCCACCTGGGAGGCGTTATAGACCTCCACCCATTCGGGCATGGGTTCTTCTGGGCAATGGTGCACTTCGGTGACCATCAAGGGGGAATTGCCCACCTGGGCCACCAGCGTATCCACACTGTTGTTCACGGAAATTTCGTCGTCGGGCACCTGCAAGTGCAACAAGACCGGACTCTTGACCGGAACGGCGAAAGAGAAAAATTTGTGGACATGCAGCGAATCGTTCTTGCCCGAACTCGGGCGATGCAAGTCCAGATACCCATAATGCAGCCAAGCATTTTTGCAGCCCGAAACCCTGCCGGACACCCACCAATGGTCTTCCCTGAATTCGTACTCCACGCGGGATATGCCGCAGTCGTCCAAGTCCAGTTCGTAAAGGGGATTTCCGAACCCGGGCGTAGGTTCGTCCAGAACCCACTGGTCTCCGTAGCCCTTGCGTTGGAACGACTTGCCGGCCTTCGGCTTGTCGAGAATTACGGAATCCACGCAGGTTCCCGCCTGCAATTTCCAGACGGACTCCCGGGAATTGGGCAGGCTGTAACTGCCCAGGTCGCCACAGGCAATTCCCTCCTTGTCCGGACACAAGGCGTTCCCGTGAGAAAGCACAAAGCGGCTACCTACCGGATAAGAAAATCCAAGGGCCGCCTTTCCGTCCAGGGAGACAAAAAGGGACTCCGCGAAGAAAGAGGAATCCATGCGTATTTCCACGAACTCCCCCTGCTGGTCCGGCACCTCTGTCGGGTCAGGAAATATTTCCACAAACTGGGGGCAAGCCACCGCCAGGGAGGAAAAAAACAAGATGTATTTCAAGATAAACCCCTAGGGGTTTTCCCTTACTGCTACCCCGAAGGGTGCCACCTTGCGGAACAGGTCAGGGGGCTCAATCCACGGCGTAGTCGCCGGGGAGCATATAGGCAAGAGGATTCACCGGGTTGTTGTTCACCCAGACTTCGTAATGAAGATGGGGGCCAACGGAACGACCAGTGTTTCCCATATAACCGATAATCTGGTAACGGCGGACAAACTGCCCAGGATTGACCAGGGACATCTGCATGTGGCCATAGCGGGTCACAATCCCGTTGCCATGATTGATGGTCACGAAGTTTCCAAAAGTAGAACTCATCTGGGCCACATCCACCACACCGTCGGCAGAAGCATAGATGGGAGTCCAGCGGTCATTGGCGATATCCACGCCATAATGCATCTTGCCCACCTCGCCCGTAACCGGGTGGATACGCGGGCCAAAGGAAGAAGCGTAACGACCCTGGGTAGGCGAAATGGAAGGCACAAAACGCCAGGCGGACTGTTTCTGCTTGATAAAATCGGTCAGGTTGTAGAACGCACCGCTGTTGTTGTCCAGCTTGCCCTGCAGGCGGTTCGCCTCGTCCCTCAGGTTCGCCATCTTTTCGAACACAGGGGACGTTTCCATAAGCAACTTGGACTTGGGCTCTACGGAGCCGCCTGTACCCAGGCTGCGCTCCTCTTCGTCGGGCAGGGGCAGGCCATACTTGGAGTGGAGCCGCTGTTCGTCACCGAGAAAATCCGCCGACGTGCGGTTCAGGTAGTCCACGGTCCCTTGAATCTGGGACAAGTCACGGTCCAGATCGGCCCGGTCTTCCAGAACGTGGTTCAGCAGACCATGATAGACGGTCGTCGCCGCAAACTGGGCCAAGAAAAGCAAAAAGCCCACCACCAGCAGGAACTTCAGGAACGGAAGCCCGCGGAACACCAAAGACGGCACGTGGAGGGTCACGGACCGTGAGGAATTCTGAAAGTGTATAGTGGTCTTTGCAAAATTCACGGCGCAAAAGATAGAAAAATAGGGACCTTCAAAACACCCCTGTGCCCTTTTTTCCTTTTTTTTAGAAAAAATTGGCGTTTTTGAGCAAAAAAGGGGAATTCCCAGCCCTGAACACCACAATATTGAGTTATCAGTCGTGAGTTTTCAGTCCTCAGTGCATAATTTGGCGCCAAAGGCGCGACTATAAGAACTCACAACTCATAACCGACAACTCATTACTCAAGCGGATCCTCGCCTGCGCGAGGATGACGCCTCTTGAGACCGTCTATCCTAACCCCTAAATCCTAACCCCTAAATCCTAACCCCTAGATCCTAACCCCTATTCCCCCATTTTCTTAAAAAAACATATACATTATTAAAAGTTTTTATGTAAATTACAGGAACGGGCCCTGAAAAGCCCCTTTACCCTTTGGAGATATTATGAGCTTACTGGATGCATTTAAACCGAAATGGCAGAATTCCAACCCCGACAAGCGTATCGAGGCCGTCGAGGAAATGGGACCTTCCAATCAGGACACCTTTGAACGAATCGCCCTGTACGACGAAGACCCCAAAGTCCGCACGGCAGCCGTCAAGAAACTGACGGTGATTTCCGCCCTCGCACAGATTTCGAAAAACGACAAGGACGCCCATGTCCGTCGCCTGGCCGAGTCCCGCTATTTCGATGAAATTGTCCGCAAGCTCAAGGATTCCCGCGCAGCCTCCCCCGAGGCCCTGCGCTTTATCAACGAACTGAAAGACACCCGCTACGCCGAAGACCTGATCAAGAACCTGCCCTCCTCCGAGCTCCGCCTGGAGCTGGTGAAGCTGGTGAGCAAGGCAAACCTGCTCACCATCGCCGCCACCAAGGACGCCGTCGAAAAGGTGGCCATGGAAGCGGTGAACAAGCTTTCTTCGGAAAGCCTGCTTCAAGAAGTGGCCAAGTCTTCCAAGCACACCTCCGTGCGCAAGGTGGCCGCCGACAAGGTCAAGGCCATGCAAGATGCCGCCGATGGCGGAAAGCGCGCCCAGATGCTCCTGATGAGCAAGCGGGAAGCCCTTATCCAGCAGGCCCACCACCTAGCCGCCCAGAAAGACCCCATTTCTGTAAAGGGCCAATTTGAAGAACTGATGGAAGAAGCCAAGGCCTTAGGGATGGGCCCTGCACAGGCCACCCTGGACGGAATCTATGCCAGCTTCGTCAAGTTCTGCGACGAGGCCGATGCCGCCCGCATTGCCGCCGAAAAGGCCGAAGCCGAAAAGCAGGCCCTGGTCAACCACCTGATGGAAACCTGTGCCGAACTGGAAGCCCTGGTAAACGAAAACAAGCTCCAGGAAAACATGGAACGAGCAGACCAGATTATCGCCGAATGGAACGACAACAAGTCCAAGATGACTCCCGACGCCATCCGCAAGTTCAACCAGCTGTTCTTCAAGGTCCAGGACCAGAAAAAGAAGGAAGCTCCTGCCGAAGAAGGAGAAGCCACCGAAGAGAAGGAATCCAACCGCAGGGAACTTCTGGACCAGTTGCAGGCCCTCGCCGACACGGAAGTTTCCGAAACTACCTCCAAGCACCTGCACGACATTGTCCGGGACTGGGAAAAGCTCCCCCTGCTGGAAGGCAGCGACCCCGAACTGCAAGAATACAACTCTCTCCGTAGCAAGCTGGGCGAAAAGATTGCGGCCTTCAACGCCTCTGCCCAGGAACGTTTCGAAAAGAATTCCGAAAAACTCAAGGCCATCATTGAGCGGGTCAAGGGTTTCAACGAAAACGAAGACTTCAAGGAACTGAGCCTCAAGCTCAGGGCCGCCTTCCAAGAGTGGAAAGACATCGTAGGCGACCAAAAGTTCAAGTACCACGAGCTGTGGCTAGAATACAAGTCCGCCACGGAACGTTTCCAGGAAATGCGCCAGTGGCAGTCCTGGCACAACGAGAACGACAGGGCCTCTATCCTCGACGAACTGGAACTGCTCTCAAAAGAAGAAGGCAGCCAAGAGGTTTTGGACAAGCTCAAGAACCTCGCCACCAAGTGGAAGAACATCGGTCCCATTTCACCCACCAAGTTTGCAGAATTCAAGGACCGTTTCCAGGGCTTGTTCGAAAAGATCAAGGAAAACTGCGCTCCCTTCATCGAAGAGCGCATGGCCCAAAGGGTCAAGAACCTTGCCGACAAGGAAGCCCTCTGCCAGAAGGCCGAAGACCTGTTGAACAACGCCGAAATTTTCTGGAAGGACAAGTTCAAGGCCATGCAGGAAATCCAGGAATCCTGGAAGAACATCGGCATGGTTCCTAAAGAAAGCCTTGCCGCCCTGATGGAGCGCTTCAAGAAGGTGACCGGCGAGTTCTACGCCAAGCACAAGGAAATCCTGAAACAAGAGGACAAGACCCGCGAAGAGAACTACGAGCGCAAGCTCAAGCTCTGCGAAGAGGCCGAAGCCCTGACGGAATCTACCGACTGGAACGCCACCTCCGGCAAGCTCAAGCAGCTGCAGGAATCCTGGAAGACCATCGGTCCTGTGCCCAAGAGCAAGTCCGAAGAAATCTGGGCCCGCTTCCGCAGCGCCTGCGACGGATTCTTCGAGAAGAAGCGTGGCCATTTCGAAGAGATGGACGCCGCCAAGCAGGAGAACCTGAAAAAGAAAGAAGACCTCTGCGCAAAGCTGGAGGCCCTGGACCTGTCGAACATCAGCCAGGAACTGGTGGATACCGTCAAGGGTCTTGAAGCCGAATGGAAAGAAATCGGCATGGTTCCGAAAGAAGCCATCGAGACCATCAACAGCCGCTTTGCAAGTTTCGTGAACCAGTTCATGGACAAGTACGCCCAGGTGAACGAAGATATCAAGAAGCAGCTCGCCGACATCAAGACGAAAAAGCTGGCGATGATCGAGAAGGTGAAGCAGTTCGCCGAAAGCGCCGGCAGCAACCAGCTGGCCGATGCCGTCCGCGACCTCCAGAAGGAATGGCGGGAACTGGGTTCCTGCGGTCTAGACGAAGTGAACCTGCAGAAGGACTTCCGCGAAATCTGTGATGACTTCTTCAGCCGTCGCCGCGACCAACTGGATATCCAAGAACAGGCCAGGCAGAACAACCTGCAAAAGAAGGTTCTGCTGTGCGAACAGGCCGAAGACCTGCTCACCGACCTGAACGAACAGACTGTCGGCGGCGCCATGAACAAGGTGAAGCATCTCCGCCGCCTGTGGAAAGAGGTAGGCGCCGTGCCCCGTAGCGAATCCGACAAGGTGTGGAAGCGGTTCAACTCCGCCTGCGACCAGGTGTTCGCCTTCGGCCGCAAGGACGAAGCGGAAAAACCTTCGGAGAGCTAAATAGGTGTGAGGGTTTTGAGTTGTGAGTTGTGAGTTGTGAGTTTTGAGACTTTGGATTGGAATGTCTTGAAATTCGCAATGCTCACAACTGAAAACTGACGACTGACAACTGAAAATGCAATTCCCTCCCTGGACAAGTGTTGACGACGCGGTCCGTCTGTTGCAGGACGGCCAGGTGGTGGCTATACCTACAGAAACGGTTTATGGCCTTGCAGGGAACGCGTTCAATCCCGACGCCCTGGCAAAGATTTTTGCCGCCAAGGAGCGCCCCACCTTCGACCCCCTGATTGTCCATATCTGCGACATCAAGCAGCTGGCCGACGTGGCCCGGGACATTCCCGATGCCGCCTACCGGCTGGCCGAGGCCTACTGGCCCGGGCCCATGACGCTGGTGCTCCCTAAGAAGGACTGCATCCCGGACCTGGCCACCAGCGGGCTTCCGTCGGTAGCGGTACGTTTCCCGTCGCACCCGGTAGCGCAAGAAATTATCCGGAAGTCGAACCTTCCCCTGGCCGCCCCCAGCGCGAACCTTTTCAAGCACGTGAGCCCGACGACGGCCATGCATGTGGCCGAACAGCTGAGCGGCCGCATCGCAGGTATCGTAGACGGCGGACCGTGCCAGGTGGGCGTGGAAAGCGCCATCATTTCCCTGTTGAACGAGACGCCCACCATCCTTCGACCGGGCGCCGTCACCGCCGAAATGGTGGAGCGGGTTCTCGGGAAGGTGGCGTTAGGCGTTTCCAGCTCCAAGCCCGGCAAGCCTATGGCGGCGCCCGGACAGTTGGATACCCACTACAGGCCACAGGTTCCGCTATATTATGGGCCAATAAAAAAAGACTACAAGTTGCCGACCCGAACCGTGAGAATTGCATTCGGGACGACAGAAGGTCCAATTCCAGAAACAGTTAATTTGTCCAAAACGAGCGACCTGGTGGAAGCCACCGCCAAGCTATACGCCCTGATGCACGAACTGGACAAGCCGGAATACGACCTGATTCTGGTGGACCCCATTCCAGATACAGGACTTGGGATGGCGCTGAACGACAGGCTCCGCCGAGCAAGCATCAAGAATTTGCCTTAAGGCAAAACAAAAAGCTCCGGCGTTCACCGGAGCCTTTTTAGCAATTTCAGCTAAAGAAATTACTTTTCGATTTCGTACTGAGCAACCAGGTTGCCTTCAGCGTCCAGAGCGCGGACGACGTTTTCGTCGCGCTGGAGGGTGAGGTTAGCCTTTTCGCCAGCAGCGGTGGTCACTTCAACGGACATGGAGCCATCGGCGTTCTTCACAGCGGCGATGGAGTTGCCCTGAGCGTCCTTCTCAAAGTAGGAATCACCAGAAGCGAGAGGATTGGAGCCAGTCCAGAATTCAACGGTGTTGAGCACGAGAATGTCAACGAGGCCGAAGCAAATCCAGTACACCGGAATAACCAACATAACAAAGTGAACGATGGAGTTCAGCCACTTGTTGCCAAGGGTGCCGTTCCAGTCGTGCAGCTTGTTGTAGCAGGCGTTAGAACCATAGCAACCGGAGAGAACAATCATACCGGCGCAGAGAAGGGTTACGATAGCTTTTTTCATTGTTTTGTACTCCTTAAGGATTGAGTTTATCGTATTTACGACAGTTTAAAATATAACTAAAAAAAAAAGCAAAATGGCTATAATTCAATCCAACTACTTATTTTTTTTCACCCGAATTCAACGCAAAAAGTGCGTCAAAACAAGATGTCAATCCCTTTGTCCCTAGCTCGTTTTTTCCCTCATAGCATTTTATTAAATTCGTAGTCCAGCCCATGAAAGAAGCCAGAGCCGTCAAATTTTCTCAGAGCACCATCTTCAAGAGCCTCTTGCTCCTGATTCTTGCCACGATATTGATTGCCTCTATCAGTATTTTCTTCTTTGTCCGGGGGCAAATAAAGTCCCTAATCAGCTGGAGCAGCGACAACAACCGCACCCAACTGCGGCAAATGGTCATTGCGGCAAATACCGACATCAGACTCTTTGCCAACCGTATCATTTTCCTCACCCATACCACCGAAATCCAGAGTTTGGATTCTACTATTGCGGGCGCCTACATCAACAGCGACAACATCGCCTCCCTGTTCAATGATGACGAGACCATCAACCTCTACGACGACGAAAACAACCTAATATGCGAAAGGCAAAACGATTTCGCCGATGAGAAAGTCCAGCTTCATTTCGACATTTCCAAAATTCCCAAGCACAATTCCTACTTTAGCCCCTGGAGCATCGAAGATGACCACTCCATGCCCACCCGCATTTTTGCGTCTGAGGTCATCGGAGACGGGAAAGAAAAGGGTATCCTGCTTGCAAACTTCTCCTTTGAGCGGCTTGAAAAATACTTTGCCGACTGCAGGGTGGGCAAGAACGGGTTTGTCATCGCCATCTCCGAAAAAGGGGAAATACTGTATTTGCCCAGTTTCAAGGAGAGTGGCCGCAAGCGCATGAACATTACGGAACTGGGCTTCGAGAATTTCCAGCCCCAGCGGTTCGAAGCCCCAGCTCCTACGTTTGTCAAGCTCAAGAACGGCAACGAATACCTAGTCAATTACGAGTACAGCCACGCTTTCCAGTTCGGCCTGCTTTCGTTGCAGCCCCGCAAAGAGATCGAAGACATGGCGTCGGCCATCAAGCAGTCCAGCATGCTGTTCCTTGTAGGAACCATCATTGTCACTTGTCTCATTTCTCTCTGGATGTTCCTCATCTTGGGCAAGCCCCTGAACAAGCTAATCGTCCACATGAAAAAGATTACCGACGACAACATAGACGCTCCCGAAATCAGGTTCGGCAGGCGTAACGACGAAGTGGGCCAGCTGTCCAAGGCCTTCAACCTGATGCACGAGACCATCAGACGGCAGTTCAAGGAATTGCAGTCCCATAGAGAAATCCTAGAACAAGAAGTCGCCGAAAGAACCCAGGAACTGGAAGAGGCAAACAAGAAACTCCGCATTATGTCCAGGACCGACGAACTGACCGGGCTACCCAACCGCCGAAACATTCACGAATGCATCGAAAACGAGGTCAGCCGCATTTCCAGGTCCCACAAGCCCTTCTGCTTTGTGTTTATCGACATCGACCATTTCAAGAGAATCAACGACACCTACGGACACGCCTGTGGTGACGAGGTGTTGAAATCGGTGGCGCAGACCATCCGCGGGATGTTGCGGAACTACGACATCGTGGGCCGCTATGGCGGCGAAGAATTTTTGGTGCTACTCCCCGAAACCGACTTGGACGGGGCTGCCGTTGTAGCCGAACGTTTCCGCAAGCAGGTGGAAGAACAGTCCATCAAGCACGCCGATTTTCTCATCAACGTCACCATCACCCTGGGCGTTTCCAAGTACGACGGTCGCCTTGGCGCCGACCGCAGCATCCAGATGGCGGACAAGGCCCTGTACGAGGGCAAGGAATCCGGCAGGAACAAGGTGGTGGTCTGGGGACCCGACCGGATTTCCGAAGAAGACTACCGAGCAGCGGCCATAGAAATGGCTCGTAACAGATAAACTAATGAGGTATCAACTGAAGGTTCTGTTTCAAAACTTTTAGTTGCTGCTTTGAAAATTTCCTCATGCTTTTTTCTGAGCTCACGGGAAACATAAACATCTCGGCATCCGGACAATCATCCGGGTTAAACTCAGCACCAAACGCCATCAGATCCATCATTTTGTACAAACGATTCGGCACATAATAATCCAACGCCCCAGTCGTTTCGCCCTTCTTGTACAGGCCGCTTTTCAAAAGTTCTGGACAGAAGGGAGTATCTTCAAAACCATCTTCTAAGATAGACAAGTCATAGTTACCTTCCAGATCCGCCATGGTGGATGTGGTATGTCGAAGTCCGAAAAAATGTCCTGCCTCGTGGATTGCAACCTTCACAATTTCTTCGGCCGAGAGGGAACGTTCTCCCGAAGAGGAAAGCGTATGAGACCCAACTACAACTGTACTTCCCTCGCCTCCGACAAGATTGGACGCAAAAAGCCCAGAAAAGCCGAGTACGTTTACCTCGTCAATACGGTGGACAAGGACAATATCCAGAGCCTCGGTAACACCCTTTACCGGCCAGCTTCCTAAATCCGATAGGGTCTTGTCTTCGGAAGTTGTTCCCGCATACCAGGGCCTATCCGACGGGTAATTTTTCCCGAGAGTCGGATGCTTTTCTGCATAATTGACATAAATCGTATCGATTACAAAAGTCGAATAACTCTTCCTGAACGCCTGGAGCATGTACCTCGCTAAACTATCCATAGAGGGAATACCCTCTATGGGCTCTATCAGTCCCACCGAAATCAGGTTTAGCGAAAGCGTGTCGGAATAAAGGCCCGAACCCTCAAATTTCACATCAAGGGTTTTCCCCTGATAATAGTCATCATCTTCTACCAACGTAAGCCCCCAAGGGGTTCTTTCATTCTCCTCACAGACAAATGAAAAAACATAACGACCGCCACTGACCTGAGGTTTCAGAGTTTCCATTTTGGACATGGCGTACCCACTGACATCCTGGTGCTTGTAGAATCGGAACAACTGCATCTTAGGTGCTTCGTGAGTAGAGTCGATTTGGAATGAAATGGTATAATGTCCGCCCGGATGCACTGCCATCATGACACCCGTGGAAAGATGCGCCTCAACGGAGTCTCCATGTACAGCATCATTGGGAAACATGACATAAAGTTCCTTGTCCCTGGGGTAAACAACCTTTTCCGGGTCAGAATCTTCGCTACAGGCAGAGAAAAAGAAGGCTAAACAAAAAAAAGTGAAAAAAATGAACAGGGGGTAGGCCTTTTTTGCACCAAAAAAGCGTCTTATACATAGAGGGGCAAAAAAAACTGACCTGGCCATGCCCCAAAGGTACAAAAACAAGTCACATAGGATCGGTGAAATGAATTTTTTTTCTTCTTTTCGAGAATTGACGTTTCCCCTAGCGGGGAAACCCGCCCTGGTAGCAGCCTTCACGATAATGGCCGTCATAACCGTCTTTGAAAAGCCCCTTTACGGAGCCGTTCTCCTGGCCTTGTTGTGGAGCCTAGCCCATATTTCTGGGAAATTCACCCAGCGGGTGGTGCTGGCGGCGCTGCTCGCAGGAACCGGGAGCATTCTGATTTCGGCACGGGTATTTTCGAGTGGGGAGACGACCGCAAATCAGGTCGTAACAGTGCCAGGTTCGCAGGTCGTAACAGCGACTGATTCGCTGGTCGTAACTGTGCCGCCGAAGGAGGGTTGCGGCACAGTGGAGGCGGTGCTGCCTCGGAGCAACGGAGTGGCGTTTGTGGTGATGGTCCGTTCCTCACAGGTCGCAACAGTTGACACAGGGGTCGCAGAAGCCGACACGAAGGTCGCAACAGTGCCGAATCGTTCGGTCAAAGAAGTCGCCGGAACCTACCGCGTCCGCCTTACCGAAAAGCGCGCCCTCCCCCTTTTGCCGGAACCCGGAGACTCCCTCTGTTACGAGGCGTCCTGGTACCCGGTAGAACCGCCCACGGTCCCGGGAGCCTTCGATACCCGAAAGTGGCTGGACAGCCAGAATCTTGCTGCCTACGGAAAAATGCAGCACTGGAAAAGCTGGCGGGGCGGCTGGACTTTCGAGCGGAGCTTTTACCATTTCAGGAACTGGATTCGCCAAAAGCTGTCGCGGTTTCTGGACCCGGCAGAAACGGGACTTTTGATGGGACTCCTGGCCGGAGACCGGAGCGGCATTCCCGAGGCCTTGCGGAGCGATTTCCAGCGGTCGGGACTGGTACACGTTCTGGCCATTAGCGGTTTTCACGTGGTACTGCTGGCGGGGCTCCTAATGACGTTCCTGAAAGCGACGGGACTCCCCCACAGGATTGTGCGGGTGGTGGGCATCTTGCTCCTTGCCATCTACGTGCCCGTCACCGGCGGCTCCCCTGCGGTGACCCGTGCCGTCATCATGTTTGCCGTTCCCCAGGTGGGCATGCTCCTGCAACGGCCGGCGGGTGCGCTGAACAGCCTGGGGGTGGCCCTGATTCTCATCTTGCTTCCAAACCCCCAGGTGCTCTGGAATCCCGGATTCCAGCTGTCGGCGGCAGCCACCGCCGGAATCATTCTCGGGTCCAGCCACAATCCCCTGAAGGCATTACCCGAAAGCCTCTCGAAGAACAAGCTTTGGGCCAAGTTCCAGAGTTTTGTCGTCGAGCCCACCTACGTGACACTGTGCGCCACCTTGGCGACAGCACCTCTCCTGATTTACCATTTCAAGACCCTCGCGCCCCTGGCCTGGCTAGGGAACATTGTCATCGTCCCCCTGATTTCTTGGGGAATGGAGGCTGGACTTTTTGCGCTGCTTTCGCCCATCGATTTTGTGACGGGCATCTTTTGCAGTGCGGCATCGGTCCTACTCCGGACCGCAAGCCTCTTGACCCACCTGCTTTCCGATTCTTCGGCGGCATCGGTGACCGTAGGGCCCTACCCGCCCTTTGTGCTGTTGCTGATGGGTTTTGCATTCGCCCTGCTTACCAGCATCCGCAAAAACAGGCTTGGCGCCACCCTTTTCTCCCTGGGACTCCTTTTCTTTTCGGGCTTTTATTTTGCATGCAACTACCGTGACGTGGTCTGGCCCACCTGGAGCCTTACCGCCATCGACATCGGGCAGGGGGACGCCATACTGATTACCACACCTTCAGGGCGGAACATCTTGGTGGATAGCGGGCCCAATGACCGCAGGGACTCGGGCAAGGATATCATAGTTCCTTTTTTGCGACATTCCGGCATCCTAAAGCTGGATGCCCTTGTGGTGACACACGCCGACGCCGACCATTTCGGCGGGGTTCTCGGGATTGTAAAAAGTTTTCCCGTCAAGGAACTCTGGGTCAGCGAGTGTGCAAGGCTGGAGCCGAAACCCGCCTGGATTAAAACGATGGCCGTGGCGCTGGAGCGGGGAATCCCCCTGCGGGATATCGGCCGGGGCTTCACCTGGTCCGAGAACTTTTTCGAGATTCGGGCACTTCATCCTGTTTCTAGCGACAAGTGCGCCGAGACCAACGAAGAAAGCATTACCCTCCAGGTGAAGGGCCTGGGGCATTCCGCCATCTTGACCGGCGACTTGACGGTAGCCGGCGAAAAGAAGATCCTCCGGTCTCACGCCTTCTTGAAAAGCGACGTGCTGAAACTGGGCCATCACGGGAGCAAGACCTCCAGCAGCCGAAATTTTTTGACAGCGATAAGTCCCAGGCTTGCCCTGGTCTCCAGCGGTCGGAAAAACCGGTTCCGTCACCCCCACAAGCAGGTCACGGACCGGCTGGACTCCCTGGGCATTCCTTACCTGAACACAGCAAAGCGCGGGACCATCACCGTGCAGTTCACCCCCGACACCATGGTGGTGGAGACGATGCTGGAAGAGGAGTGAAATACCGGCGGATAATGGATACAGAAAGCCTCCTCTTGATTAAGCAAGGGTATCGAGTCTATCACCTGATAGCATAAAAAACAACCTATTGACAAAACAACAATGTGTATATATATTATATATATGATTTTCGAATGGGATGATTACCAGTAGATCCGTATGAAAAGCAACTATGACTTCAGCAATGCGGTAAAGAATCCGTATGCAAAAAAATTGAAGAAAACGATTTGCATCAACATCAGCGAATCGGTCCTCGCCTATTTCAAGGAACTCGCCGAAAAAACCGGGATTCCCTACCAGACCCTAATCAACATGTTCCTTACTCAGGCCAAAGCCGAAAAGATGGAACCAAAATTTATCGCAAAACCACCTCGAAAAAAACAGGTGGCATAAAACAAGCGACATAAAAGTCCCGCTTCGTTATTTTCCCCGCATCGTCAGTTTGCGCTTTTCAGCTTTTCTTCTTCAGGAGGAATCGTTATGCCGTTGACATTTTCCTTGAAGGAAATCAATATAATCCCAGAAATCCATCCTTTTTTTCTGATTTTTTCAGCGTCAAAACGCTTGCGAACCTGCATAAAATAAGGTATATTCAGAAAGCAGGTCTTATAGAGGCTCTTTATGAGCGGGGATAAACCACAAGGCGAACACTACCGCCTACTTTCCGCAGGCTGCACTGTCACCGAAAAAGAATTCCGCGACTTCTGGAAAGAAATCCTGAAGAACGTCCCCGGAGCGAAGTACCCGTAAGATTTTATAAGAACTCTTTATGAGCCGAAGGAAAACTTAAGGAGTAATGATGAAACCATTTTTAAACCTTTGTAAAACATGAAAAGGAGCACCGAAAAGTGAGAACAAAAAATCTTTACCTTATGATTATTTTATGCACTGGCCTTCTTTTCTCTGCATGTCAGAAAGAAGACATTAGCAATCGAGATCCAGATCCTGATATGGATGGCGTTTGTGACCCTTGGGTTACAAAAAAAGGTCTTAGTTCTGAATTTACATTGATATGCCAAGGCGTAGACAATTGTCCGAATGAGTCTGGAGATGGCGAGGATGGTTGTCCCAAACCCCAAGAGGAACCACATCAAGAAGAAAAACAACCAAATAAAAGCCCCGATCCCGATGGTGACGGAATTTGTTCCCCATGGGTGGTTGAAGAAGGTTTGGGCCGAGAGTACGCAGATATCTGTAAATCATATGATATTTGCCCGGACAAAGCTGGAGCAATAGCAAATAAAGGTTGTCCATGGGACGATCCGGATGTAGACAACGACAACATTTGCGATTCCTGGGTGATTGAAGGAAGATATTGCAACTTTTTTGAGGAAGCGGCTTCAGACCAACAGAAAGCCAAAGAATGGTATATAACGAAATTCTGTAAATGTCAAAGCTAGCCAACTTTATCTTGTAACAGTTCTTTATGGTCTTATAGGAGCTCTTTATGAGCGGGGATAAAACCAGAAAAAAAATGTTATAATTCTTGGAAATTGTCGATAATACGCAAGTGATCAGGCCTCTCGGCGGAAACTCGCAGGGACTAACAGTCACAAGAGTTTCCTCCTGTAGAAACAGTTTTTGTCCCAAAAAAGGTCTTGACCGCAAAGCACTTGCAAACCAGATCCGTTCTTATGTTTTTTGACCGAGATGTGGGCTTCCCGAGCGAACAGTCGAACAAAGTGAATCTGCGAGCGAGGGAATGTTCACATCGAGGGAAAGATTTGTTAAAAAAAACAGGTCTGGATCCTTCGGCTTCGCCTCAGGATGACACGGGAACGGGGTCTTAGGGGCAGAGCCCCTAGGAGAGGGGGTAGCGGATGCGGCTAGGAGATCCCCGCCAAGATGATAGCGGATCCTCGCCTTGGTTCGACTTCGCTCACCACAGGACGCGAGGATGACGAGAAGGGTCGCGGGGATGACAAGTCGCAGAAGCGAGGGGGAGGCTTCCCCCTTTATTTGTAATAAATTTGCCTTTTCCTGATTCTGTTTTGTATATTACCCCGCAAAAGTCGTATTTCTATATCCCATAGCAGCCATAATCGGCTGCGGGCTATGGAAATACGACTTTTTTTATGGAGGTAAAATGAGCAAAAAGGATATAATTGAGATTCCCGACTAGGTCGGGAACGAAAACAGGGGCGAAATCGTGCTTTACCAGCCAGAAGGCGAAGTCCGGCTGGAGGTGCGTGTAGAAAACGAGACCGTGTGGCTCACGGCAAACCAAATGGCGCGTCTTTTCAATCGAGACGAGAAAACGTTACGAAAGC
>CAMHDS010000050.1 GCA_946183925.1 uncultured Fibrobacter sp.
GATTAACAGTCGCGGGCTCTACCAACTGAGCTATGAAGCACCGTCGAATGACGCACCCAAATATAGATAAAACGATTGCCTTGTCAAGGGATTTTTATAAAAATTTCGGCTTTTTTATAAAAAAAGACCAATTCCCAGGTAATTTTTTAGAAAAACATCCAGACGGCAATCCAATAGACCATGAGCAAAAATTCCATTTCCCGACTGATGTGGGAAAGGAATGCACCGCCAAACGCCCCTGTCGCAATGGCGACAATACGGGTCCAGGGCATTTCCAGCCCGTGATAGACAAAGGTAAGCCCGCCGAAAAATTCCACCCACAGCCAAAGGACCTGTGAAAGCACAAGGTACCGGGTCTTGTGGCTCGTCAAAGACGTAGTGGAAAAGCAAATACACAGGGCAAGCATCCGGAAAGGCTGGTATTCCAGGGCCGCCTCCGAAAGGTCCATCGTTAGGTAAGAAAACAGGCCAAAGACCACAAGGGATAAGGCCAGGATTCCGGCTTCCTTGTAGATGCCGACGGGACGGCGCCAAAGGAACATGGAGGTTCCAAGCGCCATAAGACAGCACAGGGCGTTCAGGATAGCATTCATTATTCACCCTCCCCCGCCAAAAGGCGCATGTAACGGACCAGTCCCCGCGCTTCGTCTTCGGAAACACGACCCCTGTAAGGGTTCATGTTCACCCGGCCATCCAGAATGACCTTTACGAGAGAGTCCTCTCCCAAGGTATCCAGCCGCACAGGCGTAAGCTTCTGGGGCAACGGGTAGAATTCCCGGACAAACTTTTCGTTGAATTTTCCGTCTTGTCCGTGGCAACCGGCGCACCTGGACGACCAGATAAATTCCACCATCTTGGGCGAATCAAACTCTTGCACTGAAACAGCCCCAGAAGGAACGTCCGAACTGCCCCCAGCCCAGAACGCACCAACAAGGCAGCCCAGGATTCCTGCAAACACCGCGCAAGCCACCTTCACGCGTTTCCCCAAAATACCCCACAAGGACCTTGCACATAAAGTAAAGCACGATACCAGCACAAGCAGGGGTAGGCACAGGGGAACAACATTCACCACCGACAGGGGCGCAAGGTTCGTGTTTTCTACAGAAACGGCCCAGACCACATACAGCAAGGTGACAAGGACGCCTAGCAAAAGCGGCAGCCGCAAAATGGAAAAGTCGTTTTTCTCAAGGCGGGAAACCTTTTCCGACTCCTTGTCCGATTCATCTTGCTGCAGGACAATCTCCCCCATCACCACGTCTTCGCCTTCCAGCAGGGAACTGAACTTGGCACGAAAAACAAAGAACAGGGTGGTAAACAGGCCCAAGGAGAACAAAACTAGTCCCAAATCAATCCAGCTGAAATAGTCCGCAGGATTGTATTCTGACGGAGTTACCAATATGTAGCGTTCCAGCCCCAGCGAAACCAAAACGGAGAACGCCACCAGCAGGCGCCCGAAGGTATTTTCACGGATAACCCTGAGCCACATGAGCTGCGGCACCACCGCCCCGAGGAACACCACCTCGAAGGAGAACGAGCCTTTCAACAGGAATTCCCACAGCCAGAAAACCGCCATGAACCAGGAAAGGCCAAGCATCAGTTTTTCCAGCACCCGTACGCGGCAGTGCTCCGCCGTAAGGAGGATAATGACCAGGGCAAGGCCGGAATAGATAGCCCCCGCGATAAAGTAAAGCGGGAAAAACGCTCCACGCCACTGGGGCACAAAAGTCACCGCAAAGTCAAGACTCACGATGGTATGCACCCACAGCACCAGCGGGAAGAGCAGCCAGGCCATGGGGCGAATCAGCTTTTTCAGGTCGGGGAACTTTTCGCTGAAAAGGTGCGTTGCAAAAAACAGCAGGGACACAAGCCCATATACAGAAATACAGCAGAAATCCCAGACCAGGGGCGACCGCAGGTTCGAAAAGTTGCCGCGGGCATCGAGAAACGGAACAACCATGTAGAAGTTCTCGATAATCCCAAGATGAATCAACGGGAACAGGGCCGCCACCGCCAAGGAACACAGGGTGGAAAGCTCCGCCACCATAGACGTGCGGCGACCGAGAGGGTAACCCAGCGCAAGGAATATGGCCGAAATCAGCGTTCCCGCATGGGCAAGTCCAATCCACAGCACAAAGAGGGAGATGGGTATTCCCCAGAAGGTGCGGACATCCGTATGCCACGCGGCCGGACCTTCCCACAGGGAAACCCCGAAAGCGAATGCCCCCAGAAGCAAGAGTGCCACACCTATGTACACGAGAATCCTGTACACTAGCGCCTCCCCCGCATGTACACCACAGAAGGATCGAGATTCGCTATTTCCCTAGGCACATAAAGGTTCCTGTGCTTGGCTTCTTGAACTAGGGGGGATTCCTGGTCAAGCCAGTTCCCAAAGACAATGGCATTCTTGGGACAAGCCTCGCTACAGGCGGTCTTGAGTCCCATCCCCCGCCATTCCACACCGGGCCTTGTAGCCATCTGGGCGTGCTTGTGGTCTTGCAGGCGCTGCAGGCACAAGGAACATTTTTCCATGACTCCCTTGGAGCGCAAGGGAACTTCGGGATTGAACCTGCGAGCAAGTCCTTCCTTGACGCTGTCCACGTAATTGAACTTGCGGGCCCCCACAGGACAATTCGCCCCACAAAACCTAGAGCCGGTACAGCGCTTGTACATCATGGTGCTAAGGCCGTCGGGAGTGTGGCTTGCCGCGCCTGTGGGGCAAACCTTTTCGCAAGGGGCGTTCCCGCAGTGGAAGCACATGGCAGGCGCACCACCATGCATCTCGATCCAGTGCATGAACCGTCCGGCGTCGCGCTGCTCCTGAGACGATAGCGGAATGTTATTCTCCTGCATGCAGGCCAGAATGCACTTGCCGCAACCGTCACAGGCGTCCAAATCGATAGCCATGCCGAAACGGTTCAGAGACGAAGCCCCAGGGACATCAAGAGCACCGGGCATGGGGACCTGCACCAGGTCAAAAGCCCCCTTGGCGCGGGACAGGGCCAGGCGGACTTCTTTCTCGAACTCGGCGATTTCTGGAACTTTCGCCCCGGAAAGGTCGGGCAAGCGACGGCAGCCCCACAGGACCTGCATTAAAGCCACCACCGAACACGCCTTGATGAATTCTCGCCTATCCATAAAACAAAACCCTAACGATGGCACGCCCCGCAATGGATGGCGGCCTTCTTGAAACCCCGGCCTTCGAAGGTCTTTCCGCTATGGCAGTCCAGGCAGCTCTGCATGGTAAAGCGCTCCCCTCCGTAGCGGTTCTTTTGAATCTTTTCCGTAGAGCCATGACAGTCGCTGCATTGCACGCCTGCCGCAAAATGAAGCCCGTGGTGGAACACCACGTGTTCGGGCAAAACCCTCTTGTGCACCCAGGGGAATTCTCCGGCATGGTTCATGGCGGAATCCAGTTTCTCGATTCCCGGGTTCTCGGTCAAGGGCAGCCTATGGCAGTCCATGCAGTCCGCCTTGGAAGGCAGGTAGGCGTGAGCCTGGTAAGTCACTCCCGTATGACAATGGGAACAATCCAGCCCGATGGAATCCCCGTGAAGAACGTGGTCAAAGGGAATATTTCCTGGAGTCTTGACTTCGGAAGCCTGCTGACGGAACAAGAAATCGGCCAGGAAGAACCCGCACAAAAGTGCCAACAATCCCGCCATCAGGTATTTCATTCCCACTCCCAGTTACTTAGGCCTGCCCGGATCCTCCGGATTATCCAAAATGTATAAAAGCCAAGCCGTCATCATCTTCGCCTGGTCTTCGGTAAGGGGCGTTATTTCCATCGCAGGCCAAATGTCCGGGTGTTTCGGAGTGGGGTGCATCAGGTACTTGACCATCTCTTCGGGCTTTTCGGTGTACTGGGCCACGTTCTCCTTCATGGGAGGGGCGGCAAACTTGCGGCCCCAGCGGTGGCAGGCCTTGCATTCGTTGTTGTAATATTCCTGCGCATCGGCCTTGAGTTCCGGAGTCACCTTGGGCAAAGAGAATACTTCTACGGCAAATAACGCCGTCGTAAGAATCACAAAAACAAATAACGCGGTTTTGAAAGTATTCCCCATACACAACCTCTACTTCTTGATGCAGCGAACAGAGAAAGCAAATGTTTTCAGGTTCCTGTATTCACCGCTAAAGTTCTGGTTGGCGTAATACAGGTTCCAATGGGGTGCCTGCGTCCCGTTGGGGTCTTCTTCGGCCACCCAGAAATCCGCCTCTTCGCCCAGGAAGGCAAATGAGCCGTTGGCATCGCGGTAACCCGCAGGAACCGCTCCAAAGCCGTAGCGGTTGGTACCCAGAATTTCCTCGTCGTTTTCTTCCCAGCCGCTCTCTTTACGCAGACTCGTCCCCACCTCTTCGGAGGCAAGACCTGCGGCCTTGTTGGATTCCGCCACATAGTGGACAAGAATTTCCATATCCTTGTCGGTCGGGATAAACCAGCCGTCCGGACACACCCCCTGGTGCCTTTCTCCAAGATGTTCCCCTGCCAAAGAATGACCATAGGCCTTGTCCAATGCCATGGCGGCAGACCACTGGTAGAGCCTGCCATAGTTGGAACAGTTTTCAAGGCTGTTCATATAGCACCAGCTGTTCTCAACGGCATGATTCAAGTTTTGAGCCATCCAGACCTGAGTGCCGATGCGAACGGTCCTGTACATCTGGCCGTCCCTCTTGTCGCAAAGCACTGCGGCCGGGGCGTCCGCACAAAGGGATGTATCCTTAGGGGCCTCGGGCATAACCGTATCTGCCGTAGCGGTATCGGGAGTTACTTCAAGCTGGGATTCTTCCAGGGCCACCTCCTGAACGGAAGAATCCACAGTTGCCTGCGGAACTGAATCTACAGGCGTTTCAGAGGAACTGGACAGCTCCGCCTCTGCAGAAGAACTTTCTGCGACAGAAGAACTGGAACTTTCGGAGGAACTGGACTGGACCAGGATGTCCGCTACCGCCTTAATCTCTTTTGTAGCCGTATCGACAACAGCGGTATCTGCGGTAACAGAATCCACAACTGCCGAATCGACAATCGTTTCTGCCTCGCTAGAAGAGGACTGGACAAGAACGGAGCTGGAAGATTTCACTACGGGAGCGGGCTGACTTTGGGTTTCGGTCCTGCAACCAGTCAACAGAACAACGGACAGTCCAAGCACCGTCAAAACGATAGGCCCTATCCCGTGTAAAGTAACCCGCTTCTGCATATGCAGAAATATACGCAAATTTTGGCTAAAAAAGCGAAAAAACGGGTAAAAAAACAAAAATATATCTTCGCCTTTTACTATATTTGGGCACCGACGGGGTGTAGCTCAGCCTGGTAGAGCGTCTGCTTTGGGAGCAGAATGTCGTCAGTTCGAATCTGGCTACCCCGATACAAAAAAGCCCCCATCAGGGGGTTTGCCGTATAAAAGGAAAGCCCGAATGAACAAAATCATGAGCCTTGACGGCGACTGGCAGATGAAGTGGGATACGGAAGATTCCGGAATTTCCAATCGCTGGTACGCAACCAACCCCTCCGATACCGAAACCGTGAATGTTCCCCACGTCTGGGAACGTAGCTTTGACAAGCTGCTCATGTCCCAGGACTGCGCCTTCTACTTCAAGCGTTTCACCCTGGATGACGACAAACTGGTAGCCAAGCGCATATTCCTACGCTTCGAACGGATTGCCACCCACGCTACGGTCTGGCTCAACGGTATCCGCTTGGGAACCCACTTCGGGGCATACACGCCTTTTACCATCGAGACGCAGAAGGCCATCAAGATTGGCGAAGAAAACGTCCTGTGCGTCCGCGTGGCCAATATGGGAGCTTCCAACAGCCGTATCGACTTCGGTCGTGAAAGCGCCGACGGTGCCGACGACCGTTACGCTCACCCCAGCGAGATGCCTGTGGGCCTCCCCTGGAACCAATACCCCTTCGGCGGTATCTTCGGGCATGTAGACCTGATTCTCGGCAGTTCCGCCTATATTGCCGACCTGCACGTGGAACCCGACATGGACCAGGAACGGGTGGCAGCGGAAATCACCTTCAACAACCCCCGTGGATTCCAGACCCGTATCCGTTTCCTCATGAGAAACGCTGTAGGCGACGTGTACGAATGGTACAAGGAAGTCAAGCTGGACAAGGAGAACATGACCCAGCGGTTCGCCTTCCAGATCAAGGACTGGAAAAAGGACAAATGCGTCTGGAGCCTGGACAAACCCAACCTCTTCGCCCTGGAAGTGCAGCTGGAAATCAAGACCGGCAAGAACAAACCTCCCGAGTACAGCTTCCCTGTGGTCAAGACTTTCGGCTTCCGCAAGTTCGACTGCATCAAGGGCGACTACTACCTGAACGACTCCATCCTCAAGATTCAGGGCGTAAGCTACAACCAGCAATGGAGCGAAGGCGGCCTCTGGACCGACAAGAACCCCGCCCTCAAGAAAGACCTGCAGGCCGTCAAGGACGCTGGTTTCAACGCTATCCGTAGCTGCGGAGCGCCGCTTACCAACGAAGCGCTGGACATCTGCGACGAGATAGGCCTTTTGGTGTTCCAGGAATTCCCCATCCACACCATGCGTTCTACGCCCCAGGGTCTTGAAATTGCAAAGAAGCTGATTACGGACCTTGTCCGCGACCAGCACAACCACCCTTCCATCGCCGTATGGATTCTCGGTGCCGAAAACGGTACCTTCATGCTGCAGAACGGCAACAAACTGTTGAACGCCATTGGCCCTATCGATATGCTAAGGCCCGCCATCAGCAACTTTGACAGTATTTACCTGGACAACGAAGGTGCGTTCCACAAGGACACGGGCAAACTCCTTCCCGTCTCTGTGGACCATATCTCCCAGTACGCAAGCCTGCGCATCAACCCGCGGCTCTGCCCCAGTGCCAATTACACCCACTACCTCGCCCACTGCTTTGACCGCGACGACGAAGAACTTTCTGTCCCCGATGCAGGTCTTGGCGACAGCGTTTTCCAGGACGAAGACGAAAGAGTGGATCTGGATTTGAACAACAAGATGTTGGTGACCTTGAAAAACCACACCTTGCTCCCTGCCAAGCCCACCAATCTACGCGGGCCCAGAAGCGTCAAGAACCAGAAGGCCATCAAGAACGCCTACAAGGCTATCGAGGATTTCCTCGCCACCGCCGATATTGGTACCTGGAAAAAATTCGATACTTTCTGCAATGACGCCAACAGCATTGCCATCAAGAGCAAGCTGGACCAGATTACCGCATTCCAGAGCAATCCACAAATTGCCGGATTTTTCTTGGACCAGTGGGCCGACTACGGTATCGATTTCAGCGGTCTCAACGATGAGAACCGCAAGACCAAGGGCTTTACGGACTTTGCAAAGGAAATCTCCACGCCAAGCCGTATCCTGGTAAGCGAACTGGAACATGTGGTCACGCCACAAAGCGAAGTCAGTTTCCAGCTAACCCTGCTGAACAACAGCCGTCTCGAAAATGTGGGCATTGAGATTTCCTTGCTAGACGAAAAAGGCAAGGTCGTTAGCTCCAAAACCCAATCCCCCGAAGAACCTGTGGGCAAGACCAGCCTTACCCAGCTTGGAATCTGTTCCCTCATGGCTCCTCGAAGCGTTGGCAAGTACCAGATCAAGTTCACCCTGAAGGATGGCGGAAAAGAAGTCCACTCCTCTACAGAAGACCTGATCGTCATCGAACAGGCCGACGTAAAGTCTGCCATGAAGAAGGTCTGCTTCTTGGACAACAGCGAAGAGTCCAGCGATGCTCTTGCAGCACTCTCCGGCCCAGAAAAGATTATCTTCACGGCAAACCTCAGTTCTTGGCCCGATGAAATTTTGGATAAAATAGTCGATGTTACCAAGAATGGCGGCAAGACCCTGCTGCTTTCGGACATGACCCAGGACGACGTGGATTTCTTGAACCAGAGCCACCAATTCGACTGCACCCTGGAATCCCACTGGACCACCGGTGCCAACGGAATCAGCCTGCATTATATTCCCGATGGCTCCGAGCTCCTGAAGGTATTTGGCTCCAATGTCCTTGACCACACGGCAGCCTCTGTGATGCCTAGCCTTTCCATGAGCAAACTGGAAGGGGCAAAGGTGTATGCCCAGTCCCTTTCCATCAAGGATGGTGAAATCAAGGGCGGTGTAGACCTGCAGACCCTCCCCTTCGGCAAGGGCAAGATTGTGTTCAACCAATTCAACATCTTCGAAGGTCTGGAAACCAACGCCCTGGCAGACACCCTCTTCACAGCCATTGTGGATATTCTCTAAGCCAAGGCCAAACCAATTCTATTAAAATGCCCCTTAGGGGGCATTTTTTTATTCACTCCCAAAATACGACGTTCCATTAAATATATATTTGAAACATGAAATTTCTAAAGTTTGTTCCGCTCTTTGTAGCCCCGATTCTTTTGGCCGGATGTGCCGGTTCTTCTAACGGGGACGACCTTGAAGTCCCAACCAACCTCCCCCCCATTTGCCGCGACATCGATTTTGTTGCCAATCCTGACATGCGTGAAATGTGCGGAGTCCGCAGAGTCCACAACAAGGCGTACAAGAATATTCCCCAACAGCGCTACCTAATTAACCCCAACGGGACCTCCATTGTAAAAACCGACGGCAGATTAGAATTGCGCTTCCAGAATTCCTTGCCACTGTACCTGGATGGTCCCATCACCCGGGAACTCCAGTTCAACCAGGAAAAGAGACTTGAAAAGGTCCAGAACACCTACGATTATCACGAAATCTACAGCGGAAAAGAACGTATTCGTATTTTCAAAATGGGTATCCCTACAGACATAGGCAACTCCTATGATTTCTGCTTTCGCATTCCCGAAAAGAAAGGAAGCGATAGAACTCGTAGCGTAGCCATGGGTAACCATATCGAAGCCATGACGTGCGACGACTTTGATTTTCTTGTAGCCCAGGATAACGAAAGAAAAGCAGCCAAGAAGAAGTAATTTGCGTGGCCGGCGAAAGCAAATACATCCATAACGCCCTCAAGCAAGTCCACCTGGAAACATCCTGTACCTCCATCAACGGATTTTCCATTTCCGGCCTTGCGACCTATTTGCAGTTCCCCGAACTGGACTTTGTGGTCGACATGGGCGAATGCCCTCTTTCCGCTACATCCATCAACCATGTCTTCTTGACTCACGCCCACGGAGACCACGCCCGTTGCCTCATGCGGCACCACAGCCTCCGTAAAATGATGGGCGTGGAACGTGACAGCGTTTATTACATGCCGGCCTCCATTGCCAAAGGTGCAAAAGAATGGATTCGTGCCGAGGCCATGTTCGAAGGAGTCCCCGAAACCAAGTTTCGCCTGCCCGAAATTTGTGCCGTAGAAGCGAGAGCGATGATTCCGCTCCGGTACCGCAAGGACTTGGTATTGAAACCCTTTGACGTGAAACATTCCGTGCCCGCCATGGGAGCGACCCTGTACTTGCACAAGCGCAAGTTGAAAAACGAATACCTGGGGAAAACTCCCAGCGAAATCATCGAGCACCGCAAGTCCGGCATAGAAATCACCCGAGAAGTCTATGAACCCCTGGTAAGTTTCATGGGAGACTGCCTGGGCGAAAGCCTTAAGGAGAATCCAGAAATTTTCAAGTCCAAAATACTTGTGACGGAATGCACCTTTTTGGACGACGAGGACGAACCCATGAGCCGCAAGAAGGGCCACACCCACCTGCAGCACATCGTTGACACTCTAGAAAAATTCGGAGACGAAATCGCCTGCGAAAAAATCATCCTCACCCACTTTTCCATGAAGTATTCCGAAAGGCATATCCGCGAAATGCTGGACAAGAAATTGCCTGAAAAGTTCAAGGAAAGAATCATCCCCTTTGTCTAAGATGGAAAAAGAAGAAAAAGAAATTGTAGTTCCTGAATTTTACAGGGACTTAAGCGAAGACCCCGAAAAGAAGGGGCTCTGGCACTATGTGTTCCGGAGCGACGACGGACGAAAGCCTATCCGCACGCCCGACGGCAAGCCCCACAAGCTCCCCTTCCAGTGGAAGGACATGTTCCCGAACGAAAACGGCCACATCGAAGTGGAAATCGGCAGCGGCAAGGGGACCTTCATGATCGAATACGCCCAGAAGCATCCGGATTACTTTATCATGGGAAGCGAATGGGACTACACCTGGGCGGCATTTGCCCATACGCGAATGGAAAGCCGAAAGGTTCTGAACAATGCTGCCATGCTCCGGGGAGACGTGTTCTACTTTTTGCGGGATGCCGTCAAGGACAATACCGTTGACGCCTTCCACATGTACTTTCCGGACCCATGGCCCAAGGAACGCCACCACAAGAACAGGCTTCTGCGACCGGATTTCTTGGCAGAAGTAGCCAGAGTTTTAAAACCCGGCAAGAGGATTTTCTACTGGGGTACCGACCACAAGGAATACAATGAAATCGCCCTGGAAACTTTTGACGCTTTCCCGGGCTGCAAGGTGATTGTGCGCAACACCGCAGAACCCACCGAAGGTATTTCTACCGGCTTTGAACGCAAGTACAAGAAAGAAGGTCGTCCCATCTACCGAAGCGTCATAGAGTTCGAAAAGTGAGTTGTGAGTTATGAGTTGTGAGTTATCGGGTGTGACTATTAAGACAAGAAGAATTGATATTTTTTCATTTTTCACTTTTAATTAACAGTAACTTGACTAACGCTTTTTTCTAATTTGTATCCGCCATGTTGAAGTCCCTGAGTATAAACGGTTTCACGCTGATTGCCAAGCAAGAAGTTCCTTTCCACGAGGGCTTTACCGCCATTACCGGCGAAACCGGTGCTGGCAAGTCCGTGCTGATGAAGGCCCTGCGGCTCATTTGCGGTGACCGCGGGCAATCTTCTATGGTCCGTGCAGGCGAAGAAAAAGCCGTCATCGAAGGAATCTTCGACATCAAGAAACTCCCCCAGGTCAAGGAACTGCTCGCCACCCTCGAAATCGACAGCGACGACGAACTCATTATCCGCAGGGAAATTCTCGAAAACGGCAAGGGCAGGGCCCGGGTCAACGGAGCCGTAGTAAGCCTTTCCGATCTGGAAAAGATTGGAGACCTGCTCATCCAGATGCACGGCCAAAGCGAACAGCTGCTGTTGCGGGACGTGCGTACCCACACCCAGATGCTGGACGACTACGCCGGCAACGGCGAACTTTTGAAGAACTACTCCAGGCTCTGGAGCGAATGGAATTCTATACGCAACAAGATTACCGAAACAGAATCCAGGGCCAAGGAACTGGCCGCCCAGAAAGACTTTCTGAAATTCCAGTTCGACGAACTTTCCAAGGCAAACCTGAAGCTGGGCGAAGAAGAAGAACTGGAAGAAAAGGTCAATCGCGGAAGCAAGGGCGAAGTCGAACAGAACTACCTGATGGAAATCCAGGCTCTTGTAGGTAACGACAACGGCATTCTGGACCAGACCCAAAGCCTGCTTTCCAAGCTGAAAGGACTTGCGCAGAAAATCCACCACTACGAAGAGGAACTGCAGGCCCTTATGGAAGTCTCGGACCCCTTCGAAAGCATCTGCAAGGACCTGATGCGCCTTACGCCAGAAAAATCCCTCAGCGCCGCCGAGCTGGACCGCGCCAACAGCCGCATCGCCGAAATCCAAAAGCTCAAGCGCAAGTACCGCACTGATGTTGCGGGCCTTTTGGAACTCACCGAAAAGCGCAAAGAGGAACTGGGCTGCATCGAAAACCTGGACAGCGACCTGGAAGAACTGAACAGGCAGCTCAGGGCCTGCACCGACAAGCTGGAAAAAGCCGCGACGGAACTTTCCGACAGCCGCAAAAAAGCGGCGGCGGTCTTTGACAAGACGGTAGAAAGCAACCTCCAGAGCCTCGGCATGCCCAAAGCCGTATTCAAGACGCAAATCGCCGAACAGACGCTTTCGTCTAACGGAAAGGACCGTATCGAGTTCCTGCTGGCCCCGAACCCTGGCGAAGGCGAAAAGAGCCTGCAAAAAGCCGTCTCCGGCGGAGAACTTTCCCGCGTGTTGCTCGCCATCAAGACCGTCATGGCCGAACTGGACGCCGTACCGCTCCTGATTTTCGACGAAGTGGATTCCGGCATCAGCGGAGAGGTCGGAAACCGCATCGGCGAATCCCTACGGAACTTGGGCAAGCACCACCAGGTATTGACCATCACCCACCTGCACCAGGTGGCAAGCCGTGCCAATCACCAGATTTCTGTCAGCAAGGCCGAAACAGACGGTCGTACATTTACTAGCGTTAAGGACCTGGATTACGAAGGTCGCATTGAAGAATTGGTCCGCATGCTGGGCGAAAATTCCGAAATCACTCGTGAACACGCGAAACAACTCTTGGAGAACAACCGATGAACGAGGTCACAAAAACAGAGGTTCGTTTCCGCAACCGCCTCTGGAGCGCACTCAGGGCAATCGTCTTTGTCTGCGTCATCGTCTTCATTTGGCAGGGCATGGCCAGAACAGCCACCGCCTTTGTAGCCATCGCCCTGATTATGGGCTGGTTCAAGCTGTACCAGCTCCGCGGGCAGGACATCGAAAAGCCCTATTACAGGCTGTGGCTCAACTTTATTGACGGTTTTCTCTCCTTTGCGGTCATGACCAGCATCTTTTTGCGGGAACTGGTCTATACCGAAAGCGTCGAAAAAATTCTCGGCGTGGGCTGCGCCCTGCTCCTCGCCCGCCTTATCGCCCACACCCTGTTCTCCCTGGGCGTTCTTCGCGAAGGCAAGAAACTCCCCCACAAGAGGCGCTGGAGCAAACTGGCGAACCTCGCCACCACCATCACCATGGGCGTCTACCTGCTGAACCTTGAAGAATACCAGCAGATATGCATGGTGGCCACCATCCTCTTGATTCTCGCCTCTACCGTCGCTTACGCCTACTGGTACTATCGCGACCCCGCCCACCGAAAGCCCCTTTCTATCGCAAGCCAGCTTACCATGAGCCGTATCGTGCTCACGCCTTTCTTCTTGTGGGTGTTCTTCTACGACAACGATTTGGACTACAGCAACAACAGCCTGGTGTTCAAGGTGCTCGCCCTGGTCATGGTTCTCGGTTTTATGCTCACGGATTTCCTGGACGGAAAGCTCGCCCGCGCCATGGGCGAAGTCAGCACCCTAGGCAAATACCTGGACCCCTTCAGCGACAAGATTTCCAACATGACCATCTTCATGTGCTTCATCGCCACAGGGTACGCCCCGGTGTGGATGGTGGCGCTCATCTACTTCAGGGAATCCAGCGTTGAGACCCTCCGTACACTGGCCGCCAGCGAAGGCATGATCATGCCCGCCCGCCGTAGCGGTAAGTGGAAAACCGCCCTCCAGGGAATCGGCATCGTGGCTATACTTCTTGGGGCGATTGACCCCGTGCAAAAGCTGATTCCGAATTTCGAATCCATCTGGAATGTTTTCCCTCAGGCTGTCATGGGAGTCATTACCGCCATCACTATCATCAGCGGTATCGACTATTTCGTGTCCAGCAAGCATATATTGAAAAAATTCGTCTAGCCCGGCCGCAAATCGCCCTGGACTACCATGTGGCAGAATCTCAATTTCAACTTTGAGCCTTACGATTGGTTGCTTATATTCATGGTGACGGCCCTGGGTACAGCCAGTGCCTACATGAAGGACCCGCAGCTCAAGGCGGTGGCGGCCACCATCCCGATTCCTTGCGGTTTCGCCTACATTGCGGTTGGCCTCCCCATGGGAGCGGCCAACGCCATTTCGGCCCTACTCTGCCTCATGTACGTGCACGTGGTGCGCATCGGGCACAACAAGCTGCATATCCCTATCGTTCCCGCCATCATTATCGGGCTTGCCATTTTTGTACTTATCGGCACGACGCTCCAGCCAATCGTTCCCGACAGCGAGCCCGTCTTTTACGGGGTCTGCCTCTTCGATTTCCTGCTAGGAATTCTCATATTCATCAAACAGCCCTACAAGTCGGGAGTGCCCTACAAGACTCCCCTGCCGGTCTATATCAAGGCTCCGGCCATTGCCTTCGTGGTGGCGGGACTCATGGTCATCAAGCGGCTCATGGGCGGTTTTTGCACCAGTTTTCCCATGATGAACTCCATCGTGAGTTACGAATCCCGCTATTCCCTGGGTGACCAGTGCCGACAGCTGCCATTATTCCTGATTGCAGGCCCTATCATGTTTATCGAGATGCGTCTTCTGGAAACACGACTGGGGCTGAACCACTGGATTGTCCTTTTGTGCGGGTATATCCTTTTCGCCTTCATTTACTGGCCCTTGAACAAGCGGTTGAAACTGAAAAACGCCAAGGCGGATAGGGCATACCGGCATTGGGTACGGCACCATGGATGAATTCAATTTCAAGACAATCGCCCGCATCAGGAGCGATTTCCCTGAAAAGTTCGGGATTCCAAGGCAGAGCGGAATCCTGAAGGAGCTCCGGTCGCAAATCGTGTTCGGAAAAGAGTTCCGTAATCCTGACGCCATACGCGGTCTAGAAGGGTTCAGCCACCTGTGGCTCCTGTGGATTTTTTCCGAAAATGTCCGGGACACCTGGAAACCCACGGTTCGGCCGCCCCGACTGGGCGGCAACACCCGTCTGGGAGTGTTCGCCACACGGTCCAGCTTTCGGCCAAACCCGCTAGCCATGTCCTGCGTAAAGATTGAAGAAATCCGTAACGACAAGGAAAATGGCCCCGTCATCGTGGTAAGCGGGGCAGACCTGATGGACGGCACGCCCATCGTGGATATCAAGCCCTACCTCCCCTACGCCGACAGCATCCCCGACGCCGTCGGGGGCTTTGCGGCAACCGCTCCGGAATCTAGGCTGCAGGTGGAAATCCCTGATGCCGAGCTCCAGAAAATTCCGGTGGAAAAACGCATCGCCCTGGTGGAACTGTTACGGCAGGATCCGCGCCCCCATTATCAAGATGACCCCTCGCGAATCTACGGACTGAAATTCGCCGGACACGAAATCAAGTTCCGCGTGCAAGGCGAATCCCTTACCGTTGAAAACATCATCTGAAAAAAAAGAATCCTCTCTAGCCCCTAGAATCTAAATCCTAGATCCTAATTTACTATCTTGACATTTCTTCGAAATGTAGATAGTGCGATTCAGCCATGTCAAAACAATAATTGTTTTGCCGTGGCACTCATCTTTTACTATCTTTGGCCCATGCTCAACGTTTCCAATGTCAGTCTTCAATACGGTAGCCGCGTCCTCTTCAAAGAGGTGAACCTCTCCTTCAAGCGTGGCAACTGCTACGGAGTCATCGGCGCGAACGGCGCCGGAAAGTCCACCTTCCTGAAAATCCTTTCGGGCGAACTCGAACCCAACACCGGTGAAGTCACCAAGGACCCGGGCGAACGTATCGCCGTCCTGAAGCAGGACCACTTCGCCTACGAACAGAACACCGTTCTCGAAACCGTTATGATGGGTTACCCCGAGCTCTATGAACTCGGCAAGAAGCGCGACGAACTCTACGCGCTCCCCGAAATGACGGAAGAACAGGGCATGCAGGCCATGGAAATCGAGACCCGCTTCGGCGAAATCGGCGGCTACGAAGCCGACTCCAACGCAGCAGTACTTTTGAAGGGCCTCGGCATTCCCGAAGAATTCCACTACAGCCTCATGGCAGACTTGGACGCAGGTCTCAAGGTGCGCGTGCTCCTCGCCCAGGCACTGTTCGGCAACCCGGACATTCTGTTGCTCGACGAACCGACGAACCACTTGGATTTGGAAACCGTCGGCTGGCTCGAAGACTACCTGGAACGCTTCGAAAACATCGTGATCGTGGTGAGCCATGACCGTCACTTCCTCAATGCGGTCTGCACTCACACCTGCGATATCGACTACGGCAAGATCAACATTTACGGTGGTAACTACGAATTCTGGTATGCAGCTAGCCAGCTCGCCCAGAAGCAGCGTAAGGACCAGAACCGCCGCGCCGAAGAAAAGATCGAAGAACTCAAGGCGTTCATCCGCCGCTTCGCTTCGAACGCCGCCAAGGCCAAGCAGGCCACCAGCCGTAAGAAGCTCCTCGACAAGATGACCGTCGAAGAAATGCCGGCATCCAGCCGTAAGTTCCCGTGGGTCAACTTCAAGATGGACCGCGAACCGGGCAAGATCGTGCTCGAAGTCAAGAACGCCACCATCGACGGCGGCGACGGCATCATCTGCAAGAACTTAGACTTCAGCCTGAACAGCGGCGACAAAGTGGCCCTCGTCGGTGAATTCGACACCCTCAAGACCGCCTTCTTCCAGCTCATCGCCGAAGAAACCAAGGCACCCGATGGCGTTCTCAAGTGGGGCAACACCATCAGCTACAGCTACTTCCCCAAGAACAACGACGCATACTTCGGCTGCGACCTCTCCCTGGTGGATTGGCTGCGCCAGTACAGCAAGGAACAGGACGAAACATTCATCCGCGGGTTCCTTGGCCGTATGCTCTTTACCGGCGAAGAAGCATTGAAGAGCGCGAACGTTCTTAGCGGTGGCGAAAAGGTGCGCTGCATGCTCAGCCGCATGATGCTCAGCAACGCAAACTGCCTGTTGCTGGACGAACCCACCGCACACCTGGACCTGGAAGCCATCACCGCCCTCAACAATGGCCTCACCGCATTCCAGGGCCCCATCATCTTCTGCTCCCAGGACCACGAATTCGTGCAGACGGTGGCTAACCGCGTGCTGGAGCTGACCCCGAACGGAGTGCTGGACCGCAGCATCACCTTCGACGAATGGCTGGAGTCCAAAAAGAAGAAAAAATAGCCTATTTTGCTAAAAACAGGCCCTTTTTCCCTTGACAGAGTGAATCTACATTTATATATTTGCTCCGTTGCTTGGGAAACCGGGCAAACCACAATGGGGTGGTAGCTCAATTTTGGTTAGAGCACCGGCCTGTCACGCCGGAGGTTGCGAGTTCAAGCCTCGTCTATCCCGCGAAAGCCCTCTCTTAGGAGAGGGCTTTTTGTATTCTATACACTCATAACAAGAAAGGCGTTGATCCACTAGGACCAACGCCTTTTTGATGGAGAATATAGATCTACTTAATCTTGTGTCCCTTCAGGTTATACTTCACCCCGTTCCTCTCCACATAGAGCATCTGGTCCTTGAACCTAAGCTTTGATGCAGAAGTCTTATTCATGGAAGAGGAATTCAAACCAAAGTTTCTAATACTTTCCGTACCCTCATTCCCTCTAACGATGGACTTATCTGCAAAAGAAGGAGCAAAACCATGATGCAAAGCCTCAAGGGCTCCAGCCAGATAGGCAAAGGGAGCATTCCAGTTAATCGCTACTTCATTAGTGGCATAGCTGCAATCATCATCAAGATAGGTCGTCGCACGATAACCCGTCGAGTAATCAGGGCAAGACTTAGCGTCATTAAGACCTAAATGGGGACCTCCCGCAACCATGCCAGGTACCGGAGCCGTAATACCATCAGCCTGGCTAGGACGATGATGAGGATGCATGGGAGACTTGGTTCCAGAACCTGTCACAAAAGACATATCTAGGGGATTCTTTCCCAACAGGTAGTCTAACACCATCAAAGCGGCCTTATAGTATTTTTCATCGCCGGTAACATAGTAAGCATGCAGAAGCCAGACTCCTTGGTTGGCAGCAACACCGCTAGATCCCCAGACAAAATCACTACTTGAAATGACTACACCAAAACCGGTATTGATACGATTGGCCAGGTTATCCGCAACTTCCAACAAAGTAGTCTTTGCCGCACTTCCATAATCCCCATATTCATTCAAATGCGTGGCCTTCTCATAATTTGCCAATCCATCCACATCAGCCCAGCTTGGAATTTTCTTTGATGTTCCAGAAAGTTTATAGGAGCTTTCACCAGTTGTAATAAACAGCTCGGCCGCAGCAAACTGTTTCTCATCGACAACATACCTATCCCCATATTCACCAGTACCCACATCACTGGGATTTGAGAATGTGGCATTAGGATTACTCACCCCCCAATCGTACGCCTTCTTGGCCGCTTGTAGACACTTATCAGCATAGGTCGCATCAAACTTTTTATAGATTCGGGATGCCGCCGCCAAAACCGCAGCAAAATCAAAAGAAGCCGCCGTGCTCTTTCCAATGGCATAGCGAGCCGCCTTATCAGCACTCGGCATCACCTCGCCAGAAAAATTAAGGGTCGTCAACTTATGATAGACTCCACCATCTTTTGACTGCATGGTAAGCATCCAATCCAAGTTGTACTTTATTTCGGCGAGCAAATCCGGCAGGTCTCCATCGGCGGGAATGTTCCATTTCACCTTATCAAAATAGTCTGGGAAATGTTCGTAAAGGCTCAGAAGCGTGTATGTACTGATGCCCGAATTAACAATGTATTTTCCGTAATCACCGGCATCGTACCATCCCTTGGGGCTGCTAATCATACCATCTTCACCCGTAGAACTATGAAGATGCACTTGGGTATCAAAATGACCGCCAAGGCGGCTCCACTGACCGGCATATTGTTCATCTAGGGCCATGGAAGCACGCTGGTAATAGAAAAACTTAATGGAGGCTTTCATCACATCTTCATAGGTGTTATCCGTTATTTTCAGGTCACCACGAAGTTCCTGACCATTAACCTTGATTTTATAAGTTCCCGGTGTCTGCAACTCGGAAAAATCCACCCGTTGCACAGATTGGCCGCTGGGACTCCAGGTTGAGGCCTCCATAGGTGTTACCGTGTAGGCAACCTCGCCCTTTTCATTGACAAAATCCACATTGCCTGATCCCTCAAACAAAGTCAATTCCTTAATATCAGAGGTCCTATAACCGATCTGGTTGATATAGGCCGTAGCCGCAAAACCCTCAGAAAACAGGATTAGGGATAAAGGGAGAGCGTACTTTCTTAGGGACATGGGGTTCCTCCGTTATTTGACTCTGAAAATATACCTTGAAAAAGGGGATTTTCACCAAACAGAGCAACAAAATCCGTTTTCAGCAGAAAACGGATGTAAAAAACACTCAACCATATGAGGCTGAGTGCTATTTTAAAATGATTTTTCTACGACACCAGCATCATGGAGAACACCATGACGAACAGTGCGACGGTTTCGCCGACGCCCAAGACCATCAGGTAGTTCACGAGGCCCTTGCCGGTTTCGC
>CAMHDS010000051.1 GCA_946183925.1 uncultured Fibrobacter sp.
CCTTTTCGCCGAACGTCCAGAAACGCCCGCGGATCTGGGACTTGGGCGAGTACGCCGCAAGACCCAAGAAATCGCTTTTAAAACTATAAACCTCTACCGTTTCGCCCAGTTCAGGGTCTCCGATAACTTCGTCGATGGCCCCGCTAAAAATCCAGGGGTGGTAACGGAGAGCGGACTTTTCGCGTCCGGCCTTCAGGGTAATGGCTTTCATGGTTCGGCTCCAATTTTCTCCAGTGTAACTTCGCGGCTTGTCTCGGAGAGAATTTCAATCTTGATGATGTGGGTAATGCCCGCTGTGTTCTCTTCCAGGCGTTCGGGCCATTCGATAAGGGTGATTCCCTTTCCCAGGTAGTCGGGTTCCAGGCCCACTTCGCAGATGTCCGTACCCGGTTCCAGGCGGTAAAGGTCGTAGTGGAAGATGGGTGGGTCGTTGGGGTATTCGTGGAGCAGGGTGTAAGTGGGGGAGCACACGTTCCCGTCAAAGCCAAGACCCTTGCACACGCCCCGGCTGATGACGGTCTTGCCAGCGCCCAGGTTGCCATACAGCGCCACCATGTCGCCAGGCTTCAGGGATTTCCCGAATTCTACAGCCCAGCAGTATGTCTCTTGTTCGCTGTTGAATACCATTCTAACGCCTACAGTTTTTCCTTGAACTGCTGGTAGGTGAACCTGTGCAACAGGTGGAACTTTCCTTCCTTGTCGAACATGCCGATGTCGGGGTGGCGCACACCGTTGAAGAAGGTGGTCTTCACCATGGTGTAGTGGATCATGTCCTCGAAGATAATCCGGTCGCCGACTTTTAGGGGCTTGTCAAAAGAGAAATCCCCAAGCTGGTCGCCCGCCAGGCAGGTACCGCCCGTTATCTTGTATGTAAACTGCTTTTCGCCGGGCATTCCCGCGTCGGTAATGGTGGGACGGTAGGGCATTTCCAGGCAGTCGGGCATGTGGGCGCTAATGGACACGTTCAGCACGGCGATGTCCATCTCGTTGTGGACAATGTCTTCTACTGTGGCCACCAGTTCCCCGGTCTGCCAGCCTACGGCTTCTCCCGGTTCCAGGATGACTTGCAGGTGGGGGTAGCGGTTGCGGAAATCTTTCAGGATTTGCACCAGCTGGTCCCGATGGTAGTCCTTGCGGGTAATGTGGTGGCCACCTCCGAAGTTCACCCATTTCATTTGGGCCAGGTACTTTCCGAACTTCGCCTCGAAGGCCTTCAGCACGCCTTCCAGGGCGTCGGCGTCCTGTTCGCACAGGGCGTGAAAGTGCAGGCCCTCGATGCCGTCCAGGAGTTCCGGCTTGAATTCCTTTTCGGTAACGCCTAGCCTGGAGAACTTTCCACAGGGGTTGTAAATGTCGGTCTCTACGGTAGAGAATTCAGGATTCACCCGGATGCCGGCGCTGACTCCCGCTGCTAACGTCTTGTCCTTGAAGCGCATCCACTGGCTAAAGCTGTTGAAGGTGATGTGGTCTGCAAGGCCCAAAATCTGGTCGATTTCGTCGTCGGCGTAGACCGGCGCGAACACGTGGACCTGCTTGTTCATCTCTTCACGGGCGAGTCTCGCCTCGTTCAGGCTGGAGGCGGTGGCCCCTGGCAGGTATTCAGCGATAATGGGGAAGGAGCGCCAGAAACTGTAGCCTTTGAGGGCGCAGATAATGTGGACTCCGGTCTGCTTCTGGATCTGGTTCAGAATTTCCATGTTCCGGCGGAGGCGGGTTTCGTCCAGCACGAAACAGGGGCTTGTTACCTGGGAATAGTCTAGCATAGCCTAAATATAGAATTACTGGGTCTCTTGGGCATATTTTTGACTGCCATGGGTGGAGCGGGGGATTTTGCGGCTCTTTTAGGGGCATTTTTTGGCTTTTTTTTCAAAAAGTGGAACTTTTTAAAACTCTTTAACTAAATTTATGAACAATGATACGCTCTATTTCAAAGTACTTTGTTGCTTCTATTTTGACACTGTCCCTTGCTGGGATTTCCTTTGCTCAGGATGCTACGGCGACCGAATCGCTGCCGACTCCTCCCAAGCAGGCCGACTCCACTGCGGTAGTGGAAGAAGCCCCTGCTGAAGAACTGGTCACTCCCCGCGGTGCCACCGAGGTGTTGGACGAAATGATTCAGGCCAAATTGGATTCCATCGATGCCCAGGCGGCGACAGTCCCCCTGAAGCAGAATACCGACAGCCTTGCCAAGGCCCGCGCCGATAGCGTTCGCAAGCTTATCCTCGAAGGTAAGTATGTGAAGCGCGCCCGTTACGACAAGAGCAACTTTGACCATTGGAAAAAGGATACCGTGTTTCAGAAGGCTATGAAGGAAATAGTCTTCGGTGTGTGGCGTACAGCCATCGTGGCTCATGGACATGCTTTCCGCGATGCCGAAATCCGCTTTGGCATGAACGATACCATTTACGGCGTGACTCGCACCTATTCCGATTCTGGCCGTTACCAGATGACCGGCGAATACGCCTACAAGGCCCGTTACCAGTTTGATAGCGATTCTTCTCTCATAACCCGTGAAGTGTTCAAGGATCGTCAGGTCATTCGTTGGGACTTTACCACCTTCAAGATTATGGGGGACACCCTCCGCTACAACTTGAACAAGCTAGAGTTCCGCGACCTGAACGACAACTGGCTCAACGCCCTTCAGGGCTTCGAGAATGTTCCTCCCGAGTTCTACTACAAGGACGCGGCGGCTACATCGGCCATGCAGAAGGAACTGGATAAAAAGAAGAAAAAGTAGGACCCCATGCGGCGGACGGTTTTCTGCGTTGTCGTCCTGTCCCTTTGCATCGTTGCCCTTTCGTTCATTACCCTTGTTAGCGGCCCCGTGGACGTTTCCATGGGCAGTCTTCTTGATTCTCCGATTTTTTGGGATTTGCGTCTCCCTCGTGTAGCGGCGGCCCTACTGGCGGGTGTTGCCCTATCAGTGTCGGGCCTTACGCTCCAGACAGTTTTCCAGAACCCCTTGGCCGGGCCCTTTGTGCTGGGTATCAGCAGCGGGGCGAGCTTTGCGGTGGCGTTGTCCATGCTGGCAGGCCTTGGCTTTGGGAGGTTCGGTACTTTGGGGGCTGCTGCTGTCGGTTCCCTTGCGGTGACAGCCCTGGTGCTTGGGATTTCGGCCAGGTTTCGAAACAATACGGTGCTCCTGGTGGCGGGACTCCTGATTGGTTACTTTATCGATGCTTGCATAAGCCTTTTGATTACCTGGAGCGATGCTGAATCCCTACGGGTCTATGTGTCCTGGGGTATGGGCAGTTTTGGTCGGCTCACTTCTGACGGCATCTGGATTTTTGCGGCGACCGTGCTTGTGGGACTTATGATGATTGGTGCTTCGGTGCGGTATTTGAACGGGGCTCGCTTGGGTGATGACTTTGCCCGTGGGCTTGGCATTCGGGTTTCGCTGTACAAGAAATTGGTACTTCTGGGAGCTTCTGTTCTAGCGGCGGCGGTTACCGCATTCTGTGGCCCCGTAGCCTTTCTCGGGATTGCGGTACCTCATTTGGCGTACCTGCTGTTCCGCTGTTCCAACCACCGGGTGCTGTTGCCGGGTTCAGCCCTTTGCGGAGCGACGTTAGCGCTTTTGGCGGGACTCTTGCCTGCGTATCCCCTGAATGCGGTATTGAGTCTGGTGGGCGTGCCTGTGATTCTTTGGGTGCTGGTCCGGTTTTCTAGAAGGGGAGGCCTGTAATGCTTTTGAACTTGCGGCAGGTGACCTTCGGGTACGTTTCTCCTCTAGCGAAACCTCTGGACATGGAGGTTCCGACGGGTCAGGTGGTAGCCCTGGTAGGGGAGAACGGCTCTGGCAAGAGTACGCTTCTCAAGACCCTCGGGGGAATGGTTTTGCCCTTAGGTGGCCTGCTGGAACTGGAAGGACGCCCCCTTGCGGAATATGGCCTGCGGAAGCTGTCCAAGAAGGTGGCGCTAGTCCGTATGGGGCTTGCGGCCCCTGCCGAGATGACGGCCCGTGAGTTCGTGTCTTTGGGCCGTTCGCCCTACGCGGGTTTTTTGGACGGTCGCAGCCGCGAAGACGAAGGAATTATCGATTCCGCCATGGATGACATGGATGTTACTTTGTTTGCAGAACGCAAGGTGGCAGAGCTTTCCGATGGGGAGCGGAGTCGTGTGTATTTGGCCCGTGCGCTAGCCCAGCAGGTAAAGATTTTGCTGCTAGATGAACCCGATGCCTTTATGGATATTCCCCGCCGCAAGAGTTTGTTTGTAACGCTAAAAAAAATGTCCCGGGAAAAGGACATGGCGGTGGTGCTTTCTACCCACTGGGTGGACTATGCCGAAAAATATGCGGACTCCATTCTGGCCTTTACCTCGAAAGGGAAACTAGAATTTGCTCCTGCGTCCCGCGCTCGTGAACTTGGCCTTCTCTCTTGGGCGGAGGTCTAGGTGAAGTCCCTTCTTGCATTGCTGTGCGCGTTGTTGCTTACGGCCTGTGCCTCGACGGGAGAAGGAGTTCCTCGAGGGTCTGTTACAAAGTCACGACATTTTTTGTGGAAAGTTTCAGACGGCGATTCTCATGTGTGGATTCTCGGGAGCATCCATTTTGCGGACAGTTCTTTTTACCCTCTCTCTCCAGAAATCTCAAACGCTTTTGACGAGTCCGAAGAACTGGCGGTAGAAATCAACATCGCCGACGATTCCGTGGCGGCTACCGTTACAAAAAACAGTCTAGAAAAGGGAATGCTCCCTCAGGGAAAGCGCCTGAACGAGGTATTGCCCATCGCCCTCTGGAATTCTCTGGATAGTCTTTGCACTGTGTGGAATTTTCCGAGCGTGACCCTCATGAATTTGCGACCCTGGCTTGCCGCCATGACGCTGAGTTCTATCGCCATCCAGCGTTCGGGAATCAATCCCGCCTACGGTATAGACGCGGTCCTTTTGGATAGCGCCGCCCTGCGGGACATGCCCATCGTTGGGCTTGAAACAGCCGAAGAACAGGTGGGTGCCTTGGCGGACACTTCTGAAGGGGATACTTTGGGCATTTACTACCTGGAAAACACCCTCAGGGAAATTTCGGAGTTGGATTCTATGGTGACTCAGATGTCCCGCGCCTGGAAAACAGGGGACGATTCCCTGATGGTTCAGGTGTTGAATTCCGGGAAGAAGGCGGATTCGTCGGTTCGAGATTCCCTGATGGAGGCGGAGTCCGACCGGCGCGTTTACAAGGAACGGAATGAAAAGATGGCGGTCGGTATCGCCCAGTTCCTCTCCGAAAACCGCAAGGTGTTCGTGGTGGTAGGGGCTGCCCACCTGGTTTTGGACCAGGACAATGTCATCGAGCTGCTCCGCCGCCGGGGCCTGAAGGTGGAACGTTTTTAATCTAATCGTCATGGAGAATCCAGCCAACCGTCATGGCGGCCTTGAGCCGCCATCTAGATTCTTACTATTTTTAACTTGAGGTTTTTCATGTACAAGATTCTTGTCGCTATCGTTCTTGCCCTTGCCTTTACCGCCTGCACCAACGCCGAAGCCGAGGCCGAAATTGCTCGCCTCAAGCAAGAGAATGTGACCCTCCAGTCCGAAATCAAGAACCTTCAGCAGACTTTGGATTCCGTCAAGGCCAAGTCCGATTCTATCTACAAGAACCTGTCCGATATGGATATGCAGTAGCCCCCGAGCCAGCCCCGGCCTTGCCTGCGTTGAGCGTAGTCGAAGTGTCCCAGGATCATCCCCGCGCCTCCTTCTTCGTCATCCTCGCGTAGGCGAGGATCTCCTCGCCGCTTCCCTTAACAAATCTTTTCCTCGATGTGTATCTTCCCTCGAGAGCAGATTCATTTCATTCGACTGCTCTCTCGGGAAGCACACATCTCGGTCAAAAAAATAGCGTTGGCTCTGGCATACAAGTGCTTTTTCGGGTAAGAATATTTACTATAGGTCCGAGCAGTTACAACAGGCGGAAACTCTTGTGACTGTTAGTCCCTGCGAGTTTCCCCCGAGATGTCATCCCCGCATCCTTCCTTGTCATCCCCGACTTGGTCGGGAATCTCCCCTCTTTCCCCGCATTTCACACTTTCTTCATTTGATATTCCCGAAATTTTTATATAGATTACATACAAACAACCTTCTCTAAAAAGAATTGGACATGAGAAAGCTTTTTCTTGAACTTTCATTTGCGGCCCTGTGCACTGCGCTGCTGTCTGCCTGTAGTAGTGAATCGGGCGGGTCTCAGGAAAGAAAAAACTTTTCTGATAGCGGAAGTAATGACGATGGCAAGTCTAGTGATTCCGAAGGCATTTCATCCAGTTTGGAAGGAAACAAAAGCGACAATGGTAGCGTTTACAATGCCGACGAGAACACATTGACGGACCTACGCGATGGTCAGACTTACAGAATCGTAAAAATTGACTCCCAAATTTGGATGGCAGAGAACCTGAATTACGAGGTGAAAAGTAGCTGGTGTTACGACAACGCCCCTGCCAACTGCGCCAAGTACGGTCGTCTGTACACTTGGGCTGCGGCCATGGATAGCGTTGGCACGTGGAGCACAAACGGCAAGGAATGTGGCTACAACAAGACTTGCTCGCCGACATACCCTGTCCGGGGTGTCTGTCCCAAGGGATGGCACTTGCCCAGTATTGAAGAATTTTTCGATGAATTAATTACAGTTCTGGGAGGCTCTTCTACGGCAGGGGCTAAGCTCAAGTCTGCCACGGGTTGGAATGATAACGGCAACGGAATCGACACTTATTCCTTTTCATCATTGCCAGCCGGCATTAGGTACAGTGATGGGAGTTTTAGCAGCGTGGGCAAAAATGCAACCTACTGGAGTTCCTCGGCGAACGATAGCGTCACCGCGTACAACGTTGCCCTGTTTGATTACAACGACGGTGCGGGCCTGGGCTTTAGCGGCAAGTACTCCGGAATCTCTGTTCGTTGTCTCAAGGACTAGCAGTGAGGCGAGCGCAGTGTGGAAATGCTTGCGATTCTGCACTGCCGAGCCGAGTGACGAGGGACTCCGAAGGAGTCCCCTAGCAAGTCGAGCGTCAAGGAAATGAGTGTGCTCATTTCCTTGACCGAGACGCAGTGGTCCGCGCTACGGAGTAGCGCCAGGACTAGAGTATAGGGGCTAGGGGTTAGGATCTAGGATCTAGGGCTGAGGGACTCAAGAAGCGTCTCTGTGATTTTCGAGACGCAGTGGTCCGCGCTACGGAGTAGCGCCAGGACTAGTATATAGAGGCTAGGGGTTAGGATCTAGGTACGAGGCTCGAGCTGATGGGATCAAGAAGTTGATTTCGGCGTGGTTCAACAATACTCACCAACCAAGCTCACCAACCCTAGGCTGGGGAGACTTTACCCGCGGGTTTCCGCTTCTATCGCAGTTTCTCTATGACGCCTTTCACGTCGGTGAAGGCGCAGAAGGGCAAGCTGATGACCTGCTTGCAGATTTTCTCTGTCGCAGGGCAGTTCGCGGATTTCGCACCGGCGGCAGCCACTTCAAAACAAGCCTGCTTATGTAGCGGCATGGGGTAGTGGATGCAGTAGGGAATTCCTGCGGCGTTCAACTTTGCGATAAATTCATCTCGGTTCTCTGCCAGCACCGTGTATTGGGCGTAGGTGCAGGTGTTGCCTTCGGCTAAGGCCTGTGGCATAAATCCCGGCATATCCTTGAAAAACTCGTCGTAAACCTTGGCATTTTCCGCCCGTTGTTCCAGTTCCTGGTCCAGGTGGCGCAACTTGACACGCAGCACTGCCGCCTGCAGGGCGTCCAGCCTGCCGTTCACGCCGATTTCTACGTGGCGGTAGCGTTCCCTGCTGCCGTGGTTTGCGATAAGCCTTGCTTTTTCCGCATATTCTGCGTTGGCGGTAAAGATGGCCCCGCCGTCGCCGTAGCAGCCCAGGGGCTTGCTGGGGTAAAAACTGGTAATGGAAATGTCCCCGAAGCTGCAGGCCCTGCGAACGTTGCCCCTGGCGGTGGTCTTGTTCCCGTCGTCACCAGCGGTATAAGTCGCACCGAAGGCCTGGGCGCTGTCTTCCAGAATCCAGAGGTCGTGTTCGTCGGCGATTTTCCGCAGGGGCCCATAGGGGGCGCACTGCCCGAACAGGTTCACCGCGATAATGCCCTTGGTCCTGGGGCCCACGAGATTCTTGACGCTTTCGGGGTCGATCTGTAGCGTGTTCGGGTCGATGTCGGCAAAAACGGGAATGCCCCCCAGTTTTGTCACACATTCCGCCGGAGCGATAAAGGTAAAGTCCGGAACGATGACCTGGTCCCCCGGTTCAAGTCTGAGTACCATGAGGGCAATCTCGATGGCCTGGGTGCCGCTCCCGCAGGTGACCGTCTGCACCCCTCCGCAGTAGGCGGACAGCTCCCGCTCCAGGGCCTGGACCTCCGGTCCGCCGATGTAGCAACCGCTGTCAAGTACTGCTTTTTCGGCTTTTTTCAGCTCCTGCCGGTAGGCGTCTCGCTGGGCCGAGAGGTTCACAAAGGACATCATAATGAGCAAATTTAGCATTTTACGGCTTTTTGAGGGGTTGACATTATCTTCAACTTTACTATCTTTGAGCCAACAAATTTTAAGTAGGTTTTACCCGGAGAATAAAAGGTGCCTCAACACAAATCTTGCAAAAAGCGTCTGCGTCAGGCCGAAAAGGCCAACGCCATGAACCGTTCCGTCCGTTCCGCGATTCGTTCCAGCCTCAAGGTGATTCGCACTGCAACTTCCAAGGAAGCTGCTCTCAAGGAAATGCCCAACCTGTTCAGCATGCTGGACAAGGCTGCCGCTAAGGGTCGTGCCGGTTTCTGCGCCAATCGCGCCGCTAACTACAAGGCCAAGGCTGCCAAGGTCATCAACGGCCTCGCCTAATTGATCCTTTATCAGAAATTTTGAACCGGTACGGTTTCCCGTGCCGGTCTTTTCCGCATATAGGGAATGTGTCGCGGATGACCACTGGCCGTTTTCTGAAACCATCATTATAAGCCGAAGTCTTATGGTTGTTGGTTGATATTCGTTCGTAAATATTCGTTAACATCAGTCAACTTGGAATATGCCCGGGGCTGTAACTGCCCCTATTTTTTGTTTTTTTTGAGATATGTTAAATGTTTTTTGCTAGATTATTAACTTGTATTATGGATAAGAAATGTTTGTAAAATGAAGGGTGTCAGGGATTTGAAATGTCATCAATAAATTTTGCTACAAGAGAGATTAGTTGTAAGGTGGTGTATTACGGACCTGGTTTGAGTGGCAAGACCACGAACCTCCAGGTGATTCACCAGAAAATGCCCCAGGACAAGCGCACGGATATGGTGTCCTTGGCTACCGAGGGCGACCGAACCCTGTTTTTTGACTTCCTTCCTCTGAATCTTGGCGATATCAAGGGTTTCAAGACCCGCTTCCAGCTCTATACCGTTCCCGGTCAAGTTTATTACAACAGTACCCGTAAGTTGGTGCTTCGTGGTGTCGATGGCATTGTATTCGTGGCGGACTCCCAGCGTTCCCGCCAGGCCGAAAACCTGGAAAGCCTTCAAAATTTGAGGCAGAACCTCCAGGATTACGGCATGGATTTGGACGACATGCCTTTCGTGCTCCAGTACAACAAGCGCGATATGGAGAACGTTTTCTCCCTGGAAGAACTGAATGCGGAACTGAACCCCCGTAACGTTCCTTTCTTCCCGGCTACGGCCCATAACGGAAAGGGCGTGGTGACGACCCTTAAGACCATTGCCATGCTGGTGATTGAAAAGTTTAACGTGAAGCAGGGATTTTTGCGCAAGGCCGCCGAAAGTGTGAACAACACCGGTGTTCATGATGTGTCCCTGACCAAGGAAGGCGTGTCTGTGAAGCAGGCCGCACCGAAGCCCCAGGTTCAACCCGAGGCGGCAGCTCCTTCTTCGCCTTTCAAGATGCCTTCTTTTGCGGCAAAGCCACCTGCAGGGGCTGTCCCGTCCGGTAATGCCGGTTCGGGCTTGTTCCAGAAGGGAGCTACCTCATCGCCGTTCGGCCGCCCGAGAGCCGCCGCTACGGTTCCCCGCATGCCTACCTTTGGCCGCGCGATGGAAAAGCCTCAGGAAACCGGAGACGACGAAATCGAATTGCGTCCTTATGTTCCTAAGAAGAAGTAGAAGGAGTGTGTTATGAGCGATTTTACGATTTATTCCGATGACGTGGGCAAGGTCCGTCGTTTGATGGTTGCTTATCAGGCAAGTGTCAAGGCTGAATACATTGTGCTTTGTCACCGCGACGGTTCCATTATCGCCGAGGTGGGCTCCTTGGGAATCGATCCCACTCCTCTTGCCGTGCTGAGCACCGCTTCTTTTGACTCTGCTCGTCAGGTGGGAAACATGCTGGGCGGCGAAAACTTCCAGTCGGTTTCCTATTCCGGCGAAAACCGCTCCATCTACATTTCTCCTGTGGACCAGGCCTTGCTCCTGGTGCAGGTGTTCCCAGGCTCCAGGCTGCCGAACCGCATCGACGACTTCAACCGCCTGCTGGTGGAAAAGTTGGTGGATGCCGTTCCTGCCTTTACCCAGAACACCAGTAAGCTTATCTAGTCGAGGCTTTTGTGGCAGGAATACCGCCACTTCGCAATATTCGAAAGACGACGGTCATACTGGTCGCGGTGTTGCTTGCGTTCTTGGTGCACCGCACGGTGGCCTACCTTTCTACAGACGACTCCATCAAGGATGCTGGGAACACGGAACTTTCCCTGGCCCAGGGTACGGTTTGCAGGCATATTGTCAAGGAGACCCCTTTCGGCGCTGATTCCATTTTTGAGGAAGGTTCCAGACTTTACTTTTACACCACTATTTCCTCGACCCTAAAGAACAGAGAAGATACTCTCTGGCATGTGTGGTATCATGGCATGGATACGGTGCAGGTGTTGCCCTGCAACCTGAAAAAGGATTCCGAAGCCTGCATTACGGAGATTTTGCCCACCATGCTAAAACCGGGCGAGTGGAGCGTGGACCTGGTTTCGGGACGCAAGCTCCTTTATAGCCAACAGTTCGCGATTGAATCTACAAGCAGGTAACTCCCATGCGCAAAGGCCCTTGGATAAAGGTGTTTTTGGGGGTGCTATTGTGGAGTCGGGCTTTCGCCTTGAACATGGATTCCATACCCGTGTGGAATCCAGATTATCTTGTCCGAAATAACGACCTGCGCGAATTGGATGCTGTTTCAAAGGATAGCGACGGGTCTGCAATTTCGGGACTTTCTACCCATGGCTACAAGACCATGCAGGTGACGGTGGGCGATGGTGGAACCCAAGTGGACCAGGAACTACGGCTTTCTATACAAGGTTTTGTAGGCGACAGCGTCTATATCGATGCTTTGCTATCGGATGTGGACCGACGTGCCGGTGACCAGACCACCGCCACTTTGCAGGAAGTGGACCAGATATACTTTCGTGCGGAGTCCAGGCACTGGATGGTGCACCTGGGCGATTTGATTTGGCGGGACAGGAACATGGGGCTGTTCGGGTTGGAGCGTGCAAGCCTTGGCGCCATGGTGGGACTCAGGGGTGGCTATACTGAAGTTCGGGGTGTGGCGGGTACCGACGAAACCAACCGCATTGTTCGGGTGATGAACGGCGTGAGCGGCCAGCGGGAAGGCTACTCCATCAGCGACGACGGCAGTTACCTTTCGGTGGTGCCTGGTTCTGAGCGGGTCTATTTGAACGGGAACTTGCTTACGGCGGGAGTGGATTACGAGGTAAACTACGCTGGGGGCCTCCTGAATTTCAAGGGCCGCCGAAATCCAGGCCCTGACGACGAAATCCGTGTAGAATACGACGCTTACGATGACGGGAACATTTACAACATGTATGCGGCCCATGGTGCTTACAGGCACCCGAACCTGTACCTGGACGTTTCGGGATTCCGTTTGGAAAACGACCGCCACCGCATGAAACGTGGCCTCTGGACAGACGAAGATTACCAGATGCTTAAGCACGATGATGGAAGTGAATTTGTACGTGACGATTCTCTGGGAGAACTCCGTAGACCCGAAAGAACAGACCGCGCAGGTGCACGACTTCGCTTACAGGGAGATCATCGGTTCTATGCCGACCTAGAAATGGCCGTAAACCGCACAGATTCCAACATAGTCTCCCATCAGGTGGATGGTCCCGAAGGATACGGCTACCGCTGGTATGTAACCTCCGATTCGTCGGAGGACATGAAAAAGTTCCCGCTGGCTTTTTCCGTTTACGGAAACTACATCCAGGAGGAATTCGGGATTAACGAATTTCAGGGGAGCGACAAGGATTGGGACAGCTTTAGATTGTTGAATGAATGGGATTTGGATAGCGCCGCTCTTGCAGGTGGCGACCTGCGTCACGATGAATTCGGTATGCGGCTGAGACTTGCTACGGGTTGGTTTCTTCATGGAATCTGGGGCTACCGGCAGGGAGAAAAGGAAAGCTGGAATTCTTCTAGGGGAGGAGTTTCTTTAGTCCATAAGTCTAACTTGGTCAAAAGTGATGTGGGGGCGTTTCGTGTGGAGAGTTTCCAGGAGCAGGAGCGGGTCCGTTACCAGTCCTTGGGAAATGTGGAGTTCTTGAAAGGACTTCTGCGTCCCTTCGGAAATTTTGACCTGCGCTATACGGAAAGCGATTCGTCGGGGCGTGAAAACCAGGTGGCCTACGGTAAGACCGGCACCGGTATCCAGATGGTGGGGGACTCCTGGAACATAAGCGAAGGAGCGGAAACCAAGACGGCTAAACGCAAGGGTGATACTTTCGGCAAGGATTGGCAGGACAGTTTGCAGTCCGTGGCCTGGATCCAGAGCGCTGCCTGGCAGAGCCGTTATGCCCAGTTGGATCATTTTTTGCAGTATGAACGTCGGAGCGAAAACGGCGGCCATTCCGAGAACAGCTGGGTCGGGGATTTCCGCGGGACCTTCGGTCACGAGGAACTTGGGTTGGTTTCTAGCGTCGATTACAAGCTGGGGCTCACCGAAGAACAGACCTACACACCAATCTACAAGGCGGTGGCCAAGGGCACGGGAGATGTACGGTACGACAGCCTGACCGGCAGTTTTATCGAAGGAGTGGACAACGGAGATTTTGTTTACGAGGGCATGGGCCGCAACGATTCCTTGGGGGCGATTCTCGCTTCCAATGCGGCGTTCCGGATGGATATTGACTGGAGCCCTGGAATTTTCCTCGGTATCCGCCGGGGTATTCTGCGGGACATCTCCCTAGGTGGAACATTCGACGGAGTGGGAGAGGATACCACCGGCAAGAGAATCTATTTCCCCCCGGCAACACCGTCGCAATTGCGGGATATTTCTTCGGGAACGGTAAGCTACGAGCTGCGGGGCATCTGGGCTCACCCGCGGGGAATCACCTTTACTTACAAGCCCGGTGCCGACTACGACAAGAAACTCAGTTCCATCAGTTATTTCGAGACGCGGTTCCATCACCTGCTGGATGCGGGATTTCAGATAAACGACGCCCATTTTGTGGGAGCGACCTTGCTTCTGGAAGATGTGGAACTGAAAGCCCTGCAAATTTTGGACTGGGATACCTGGGATATTTCGGGCCGGTACCGCTATGATTTTTGGAACGGGTTCTTTGTGCAGCCCGGTGGCCGTTACCGCACAGGCGAAGGGGAGGACGATCAGGATTATGCTTTTGACGCCTACCTGTGGGAAGGATCCTTGCGACTGGGCTATAACCGCAGGGATATGGTAGATGGGTTCGTGCAATTTTCAGTAATCCAGATGGAAAGTGGCGATGACCTGATTCCCTACCAGATGATGGACGGCTACAGCGATGGCCGCACCTACCGGCTGGAGTCTACCATTTCCGTAGACATAAACGACTTTATTTCTTGTGGTCTGCGTTATGTGCTTAGGTTCGGCAACGCCGAAGAGAATATTTTCCAGAAGCTGACAACGGAAGCGAGGGCGTATTTCTAATGCGGAATTCGGAATTCGGAATTCGGAATGATGTCCTTCTGGCGATACTTTTGTTTGTTGTATCGTCCGCCTTTGCAGGGGAGGCGTCTTTGTGCCGTATCCACAAGGTGGTATGGGTCGGGGAACATTCCGCTTATGACGAAGCCCACTTGAACCTGGTAGAGGGCTCGCCCTGCGAAGTCTGGAAAAATGCGGCCGCCCGCTTGGCAAGGGATTACGAAGACCGAGGCTTTGCTGCTGTTCAGGTTGTCGGAAAGATGCATTACGGTTTGGGCGGCGTATCGGGAAGGGACACCCTGGGAGTCTTGATGGTGGAGCTGAAACGTGGGGCGGGTTACGTTTGGGCCGCCCCCGAGAACCTGGACTCTTCGGGCACGGACCCTGAGGTGTTCCGGCGGCTCAGCGGTATCGAAGAAGGAGCTCCTGTTTCTTTGACGGACTTGGAACGGTCCGAACGCAAGCTTGCCCGCCTCGGGTATTTTGAACAGACGGCTCCCGCAAGGTTGTTCCGGGACCCTGCAAGAAACAGGCTCGTGCCCGCGTTCAGCATGAGGGCGGCCCGGAATTCCGAGGCCGAAGGCCTCTTGAGCTATTCCAGCGAAGACAACCTGTGGGAAGGCCAGGTGAACGTGAAACTCTACAACATCTTGGGAACGGCCCGGGACTTGACCCTGCAAGGATTTACAGGGGAGAACTCCCGCCATCTTGACTTCATGTACAAGGAACCCTGGATTTTCGGCTCTCCTTGGAACACAGTTTTGCGGGGACAGTTCGACGAAGAAATTTATTCCGTAGAATCGGATTCCCTGGACGGAAAAATGAAGGATGTGACGGAGCGTATCGCCATGGGCGAGGTCGGCGTCACTCGGGATATTGGCTTTGACTGGAACATCGGGATTTTCTTTGGCCTGAGCGAAGACGACAAGCACACCACCTTCGAGGTGAACTACGTTTCTCTGGACCGGTTCGTGCTCCCGAGACGGGGACTCAAGATGCAGGGCTCTGCCACCTGGAAAATGGACCGACCCGATTCCCTGGACAATTATCTGGAAAGCCAAGGCAAGATTCTTTCTTATTACCCACTGTTCGGAAATGTCATTACCCGCTTTACGGGGGCTGCTGGCGGGATTTTTCCCACAGATGCCACTCTGAAGCGTTCCGACTACTTCGCCCTGGGCGGCATGGACAGCTTCAAGGGCATGGGCTACCGCTTTATGCGGAGTCGTGCCTACGGTTTTTCGGAACTGGCCCTGTTGTGGCAAGACGGGTATAACCTGAGTATAGAGGCCTTTTACCAGCCTGGGCTATATCGCGGTTTTGCGCCGGAGCGCGGCTGGAAACGGGAGCAGAATTACGGCATCGCCTTTACCCAGTATCGCGGCAACTGGAGCGTGAACCTGTACTATGCCTTAAGAAACGGAGAGAATTACCTGGACGGCATTATCGGTTTTGGGCTCAAGACGCTATTCTAGGAGGCTGGATTGGAACCATTACCGTACCGTCATTTATTGCTTTGGAGCATGTCCAGGGCGATTTTGGATAAGTAGTCGGAGTAGAACCCGCCTGCTTTATTGAATGTCATTTTCCCATTCTTGTTCCTTGCGACCATGTGGGGAACGCCTTTCACGTCGATGTGGAACGCAGGTTCATAGGTATTGTACCAATAGAAGGTCTTCCAGTCCCAGGGAATGTCTCGTTGGTATAACCATTGGCGGATTTCGTCTTTGGATTCACCATGGACGAAGAGTAATACGTTGATTTTATTTTTTCGGAAGAATTCCGTTAGGCCCTTTAGAGTGTTGATTTCACTGACGCAGACAGGGCACCATGTACCCATAAAGAAGACGAATGTTCCATTTTCGCCCGCGACCTCACTTAGGCTGAAGGTCTTGTCTTCCAGGTTGTAGAGGGTGATGTTCCCGTCAATTTTTTTGGAGAATGGGTTGAACCCTTTTACGTGAACGGCGTAATAGGCGCCCAAAATGAGAATGGCGAGAATGATTAGCTTTTTCAAGGACATATCTTCAATATACCCTTTTTTTTAGATAAGCGAAAAAAAAAGTGAAATTATTTTATTTGCTCATAGGATTTCTATCTTTTAGGCACTTATTAGAGGATTAGTGTGATGATTGTATCTTGGATGACCACCAACAAGTGTAACTTGACCTGCAAGCACTGCTACCAGGATGCAGGCGAAAATAAGTCGGCTGAACTCACGACGGCAGAAGCGCTTAAGCTGATTGACGAGATTGCCAAGGCGGGGTTCAAGATCATGATATTCAGTGGCGGTGAACCCATGACCCGTCCGGACATTGTGGAATTGGTGACTCATGCCTCAAGCAAGGGGCTCCGTCCGGTGTTCGGCACTAACGGCACCCTTATTACTCACGATTTGGCCTTTAAACTTAAGGCCGCGGGTGCCATGGCCATGGGCATCAGCATCGACAGCATTGACCCGAAACGTCACAACGATTTTCGAGGACTACCCAACGCTTTTGAACTCACTATGGCGGGTATCGAGAACTGCAAGGCGGCTGGGCTTCCGTTCCAGATTCACACCACCATCATGGATTGGAACCAGAACGAAATTTTTGACATTATGGACTGGGTGAAGGAAATAGGGGCGGTGAACCACCAGATATTCTTCCTCATTCCTGTGGGTCGTGGAAAAGAAATAGAAGATCATGCTCTTCGTGTGGCTGAATACGAAAGTCTGCTCCGTCGCATTATGGAAAAGAGCCGCACGCTCGGCATTCCCGTGAAACCTACTTGCGCTCCGCAATTTTTGCGCATCGCAGACCAGTTGGATATCAAGACCCGCTATAGTCGCGGTTGCCTTGCTGGTATTGATTACTGCATCATAAGTCCTATAGGCAAAGTGCGCCCTTGCGCCTACATGATGGAAGAGGCGGGAGATGTTCACGACACCCCCTTCGATGAAATCTGGGCGAACGCCGACGTGTTCAAGAAGCTTCGCACTAAGGCCTATTCTGGAGCTTGCGGCAAATGCAAGTTCAACGATCGCTGCGGCGGTTGTCGGGCCAGGGCCGCCTACTACCATGAAGGAGACTACATGCAAGAGGATTCCTACTGTGCTTATGGAAGAGGCTTGAAATAAAAATTTTAGCAAAAAACTTGAAAAATCCCCTTGACAGCGACCCCGCCCTTTTCTATAATTGACCCCGTCCAAGCGACAATGGATGATTAGCTCAGTTGGTAGAGCAGCTGACTCTTAATCAGCGGGTCGCAGGTTCGACCCCTGCATCATCCACGAAAGTGCCGAAATCTTCGAGATTTCGGCATTTTTTTTTTGTGTTTTATCGGCTTTTTGTGCGGAAAATCGCATTTTTACAGAAAATGTCCAGGGGGTGTGGTCTTGCCCCCTTTTTTTATGTATCTTTCGGAAGTAAGCACCTTTGCCGCTGACCGCGGCAGAGTTTTTGTGTCAAGGATTTTTTATGAAGATTGTACTGCCGGTTGCCGGTAGCGGGGTTCGCCTCCGTCCATATACCGAAGACCGCCCCAAGTGTTTGCTGCCCGTCGCGGGCAAGACGATTATAGACTGGATTGTAGAGGACTCCCTCCCGCTGGAACCCTCCGAGACGATTTTTATTACGGGCTACAAGGCCGACCAGATGGACGCCTTCCTCAAGGATAGGGAATGCTGGGGCAGGACCCGTACCGTCCGTCAGGAGAACCCCCAGGGTCTGGGCGAAGCTATCTCCCTGGCGCTGCCTTTCGTGAACGACGACGAACCCATGCTGATTATCTTGGGCGATACGCTGTTCGAGGCGGACCTGTCCATCTTGAAAAACGAACAGGAAAACGTGCTGTACACCTTCAAGGTGAAGGACCCCTCCCGCTTTGGGGTGGCCGTCACCGACGGAACCGGCTCTATCCAGAAACTGGTGGAAAAGCCCCAGGAGTTCGTCTCCGACGAGGCCATCGTGGGCATTTACTTTATCAAGGACGTGAAGGTCCTGAAGGAATCCCTGAAGTACCTGATGGACAACAACGTCCGTACCAAGGACGAGTTCCAGCTGACCGACGCCCTGGAGATGATGCTCCAGAAGGGCTGCAAGTTCCATACGGCTCCTGTGAAGAAATGGCTGGACTGCGGCCTGATTGAAACGCTCCTGGCGACCAATGCCGACATTTTGAACAGGAACGACAACTCCAAGGATGCCTCTTTCCCGGGAACCACAGTCGAAGGTCCTTGCCATATCGGAAAAGACGTGGTCATCGAGAACTGCAAGATCGGGCCCAACGTGGCCGTAGGCGATGGCTGCGTGCTGAAGAACTGCTCCATCAAGAACGCCATCCTGTGGGACCGCGTCCAGGTGAAGTACGGCTCCATCCAGGACACCATACTCCATAGATA
>CAMHDS010000052.1 GCA_946183925.1 uncultured Fibrobacter sp.
GAAACCTGTGATGGAATACCAGAATTTTCGCGTCTTTATACGCGACTTCTATACCGAGCGGAAGGACCGTTCTGGGTTTACCTGGCGCGACTTTGCCCGTGATGCCGGGTATTCCTCTCCTGTATTTTTAAAGCTTGTCTGCGACGGCAAGGCGAACCTGAGCGATGTGGGGCTGGAACGCACTGCTGCCGCCATGGGCCTGACCGGCGTGGACCTCCAGTATTTTAGGGAACTGGTGGCATTCAACCAGTCCAAGGACTCTGCCGCCAAAAAGCATTCTTTTGCCGCCATGCGGAAAATGGCCCGAGAAAACAACCGGGAAATTATCGGCGAAGACCAGTACGACTATTTTCAGTCTTGGCAGAACCCGGTGCTGCGTGAAATGGCGCCCAGCATGCCCGGGGCAACTCCTGCCCAGATGGCGGGCAAGCTGGCTTTCGATGGCGAGACGGCCAAAGTGAAGAAGTCTCTGGCCCTTTTGCAGAAGACGGGCCTTTTGGAAAAAGATGCGAAGGGTGCTTTCAAGCAGAACAGCAAGGCTATTTCTACGGGTAACCTGGATGTTGCCTCCCTTTCGGTGCGGGAAATGCACCGCCAGATGGGGGAGCTTGCGGTGCGCGCTCTGGACGAGATTCCCGTGAAGGAACGGGACATTTCGGGCCTTACCCTCGGGCTTTCCGAAGAGGCTTTCCAGCGGGTGTCCATGGAAATTGAGGCCTTTCGCCGGCGTATCGCGGCTATCGCCCTGGAAGATTCTCGGACGGACAAGGTTTACCGCTTGAACATGCAGCTTTTCCCGTTGACCAAGAGTTTTGGTGCCGACAACAGGGGAGACCGCAATACGCAAAAGGGGGCTCAAGATGAATAAGTTCTACTTGACAGCCTTTGCGGGTCTCCTTTTTGCCGCCCTTGCCTGGGTGGGCTGCTCCGACAACGAAGTGGCCGGCGGCGTCAGCGAAGAGACCAACACCATTGCGGGTATTTTGGTAGACAAGAAGGGTGCTCCTGTAGTAAGCGCCATGGTCTATTGCAAGTCCGTTGATGCAGATACGGTCACCTCTTCAGACGAGACGGATTCCAAGGGCAAGTTCAGCCTGCCCGTGAAACGTTTCGGCAACTATGGAATTTCGGCTACCGTAGATTCCTTGGCTTACTATGAAGTTGTGGAATTTAAGGGCAAGGATGTTGAGCTGAATACGGCAACACTCAAGGAAACGGCCGATATTTCTGGCCGTGTCATGCTTCGCGACGACTCGACGTCGGCAGGTATTGTGGTCCGCATACCCGGTTCTTCCTGGACCGCGACGACGGATTCTCTGGGCTTCTACAAGCTTGAAGGCGTGCCTGCGGGTAAAACTAACTTGCAAGTGGTTCCTACGGACCTGACCCGTTTTGTGAAAGTGGAGCATGAGGTGAATGTAGGAGCTCTGGCCGGCGCAAAGGGCACGGATTCCGTCATGGTTCCCCTCTCTATGGAATACGGCCTTCGCAGCTGGTGGGCCTTTAGTGCCGTCGGTAATGAGGGTCCCGTGGATTTCGTGAGTGATTCCAGGTCCTGGACGGCGGGCATGAAGCTCTATGGCAATCCAATATATGACAGATTTGTCAGTTATGACGAGACATCGAACGTTGTCGGTGCGGTTCATTTCAAGGGAGCATCCCAGTTCGGCGTGGTTGAAGACGACCGTGGCATTTTGGATGGTGTGACCGGATTTGCTGTTGAAGTGGTTCTGCAGGTGGACGAGGTTTTGGATACGGCGGCCACGTACCGCAAGAACTTGGTGGGCAAGCTGGGATTTGGTTCCGAAGATGACCAAAATGTGTTCAGTCTTGCGGTGGTCAAGGGAGAATGTAGCGCAGATAAGCCCAGTTTCGCCTTCTTCATGGCGGACGGCTCCGGTGACAGCCTCTCTTGCAAGAATGCCGTGGTGAGCAAGGACGCATTGGCATTCGGTAAGCGCTATTACCTGATGGCCACCTGGAACGGCAATGCGGTATCCCTGTACGAGAGCGGCAAGAAGGTGGGGGAGACCGATGTGCAGTTCGAAAAGATTTTGCCTTCCGAGGAATCCATCTTTGTGGGCAAGGAGTCCCTGGAGTTCAGCCTTGAAGACCTTCGGATTTCTGTGGAACCCTTGAACGAGGCCGATGCGGAATTCCGCAACAAGAGCCATGAAATTGAAACTCTTTTTCTAGGAACCAATTTTCAAGGAACCATCTAATAGCAGGAGGACACCATGATCGAGATGAATGCAAATCAAGAAACGGCCTGCTTTGAAGTGAACGAGCACGGTCGTATCCTTTCGGGGAACAGGCGGTTTTGCCGTATGTTCGGTTTCGACGAAAACGAAATCCGTTGGCACTACTTGAACGACCTGTACCGCTACCACAAGGACTTTGTGGCCTTTCTTTCGGGAACGGACGCAATGAATTGCAACTTTGTCGCCAAGATGCGTACCCGCAAGGGCCGCAGTTTCAAGTGCAGCATCACCCGTGAGGCGGTGCAGGATGCCTATGGCAAGGTTCGTTTCCGCAGTACGGTCCGTAAGATGGTGGCCGGTGAGGCGGTTGCCGCTACCACCGCGACAAATGCAGTGTCTTCGTCCGTGGTGTTCCTTGCCAAGTGCGCCCATTGCGGCTGCCAGATTCCCGTGGCCCGTGCCCGAGGCATTAAGCTCTCCACTCTCTGTAGCGACTGCGCCCGCAAGGCCTATCCCGAGGTGTACGAGCTGAAGACAGCCCAAGTTTAACAATCATAGAACCCATAAGCCCGGATTTGCACTGCTACGCATTTCCGGGCTTTTTTATATTTTCTGTGTCAAAGCGAGGTTTTATGCAGTCCTGGACCGAAATCAAGAACATTCAGAACCCCACCGAAGAACAACAGCTGGAGGCCGTTGGCCTGAACTGGTATGCTATCAGCCTGATTGAAAATCCTACTGAAAAGGTACAACAGGCGGCCTTTGAAAAGAATGTCCAGGCCATAATGTATGTGAAGGGCAGTCCTTGCAATGCCCTGGTTGATGCCTTGAATGCCGTCTCCGAAGAGGCGATGGCAGCGGCGGTGAAGGCTGACCCAAACATCCTCAAGTTTGTTCGTAATCCGGACCTGCTTCGTGCCGCTGTCCGTGAAGACTGGAAAGTAGTTCGCCAGATCAAGGATGCAGGAGACGACTTGTGGGCAGAGGCTGTTCGTGCCAGTGCCGAAGCATTAAAGTACGTCAGCAACCCGGGGGAGAAGGTCATGCTTGCTGCCCTGGAGAGGGACTGGAAACTCCTTCAAGACATTGAACGCCCTTCCGCCGCCATGGTGGCAGCCGCTGTGAAGCAGGATTATCACGCCCTGGAATTTGTGAGCATCAAGCGCCGTACGGAACCCGTACAGCTTGCTGCCGTCCACGCAGACCCGCGCTGTATCCAGTTCCTGGAACGGGCCAGCGAGGCAGTCCAGATGGAAGCGGTTAAGAAGGATAAGAGCGTGCTTGCCCTAATCAAGCACCCGGCCCCTGCGGTCGTGGATTTTTGCAAGTAGTTATTTCACCACGATCAGCGGGCTTGTCTCGCTGAGTAGGTAGTTCCATTCTTCGCGGATCTTTTCGTATTCGCTGGGATCGGCGTAAAGGGCGAAGGTGGTCCACTTGATACCGGTCTCTCCGCTTGTAGCCTCGGCCTTCTCAAAGCTCACGTAATCGGGGGCCCTATTTAGCGGCTTAGGTCCCGTGATGCCTACGGACTTGCCGCTAGGCGCTTTGACGCTCAGGTGGTAGCTGAACTGGGTCTCGTGAGGCATGCGGATAGGGTGATGGCGCTTGGAGACCTTCGGAAGCTTGAAGAGACTCCGTTCCCACACATTGGGGAATCGTCCCTTGAGTTCGGAGGTGCCCTGGCCGAAGTACCCCTTGGAGGCGTAGGTAGTCACGAGAATCAGGGGCTTGTTGAAGGCGTCCAGATTTTCGATGCGGATATTTCCGATGCTTACGTCAGGCACTCCTTCGGAAAGGAAGTTTTCCATCAGTTGTTCCTGTTCCTTGGTTTCGCGACCGAAGAAACGGTTGCGGATGGAACTGGCAAACTTGCCTTGCAGGGTGACGGAATCCCTGAATTCGCAGGCTCCGTTTTCGCCGATGAAAAGCCGGTGGTCTATGGCAATCTGGTGTTCTTGATTGTCTTCTAGGATGGGTGTGGTGACTACGTGACTGTTGTCGCCGTCGATAATCAGGGCTACCTTGCCTTCCATGTCCAGGGGAACGGGGCGGTCGTTGCCCGTCTTGTCGGTGGCGTCCACCCACATCTCGCTGACCTTGTCCTGTTTGGGAATGTAGAGGATCATGTGGTTGAACTGCTGGATGGTGGGCAGGTGCTCGAAACCTTCTTCGGTGAGGTGGATGGCGGCAAGGTAACTCTTGACTCCGATGGCTGCAAGCATTTCCTTGAGCAGGAGGGCCATGTCCTTGCAGTCGCCACGACGCTCCTTGAGCGTCACTTCGGCGGTCTGGGGAATCAGGCTGTGACCGCCGAAGCGGACATCGCGGTAGCGGATGTCGTGGCGCACGAACCGCACGATGGCCCTGACGGCCTCGTCTCCGATTTTGTTCCCCCGGACTTCGAAGGCTTTTTCCCGCACGCTGACGGCCTGCTTGAACTGGTGCTGTATCAGGTTCTGGTAGTCGTCGCCCACGTCTTTCCATTCCTGCTTGCCCGTAAGCATCAGGCCTGAACCGAAGTCGCGATAGACGGGCATGTACATTTCCTTGCGGACCACCACGGGATTCTCGATTTTCCATTCCCGACCGCCCTGGATGTTGTTCCGTTCCAGGGTGCCGTATTCTTCGGTAGTAAAGCGGCTGGTGTCGGCGTAGATGCGGAAAATGGACTGTCCCACGGGAATATCCCGGCTGCTCACGTAATCGGTGTAGGGAATCATGCCCTTGGTCTCGATGGCGGTCCGGCTGAACTGCAGGTATATAAAGTCACCGGGGGCCAGTTCCTGCAAGGGGAAGTGTGCGGTCTGGGATTCGTTTCCGCCGCCGATTTCTGTGGCGTAGGTGATGTAGGCTCCGGAGAGGCTGGCCTTCTGCTTCAAGGTCCAGGTGGAGTCATAGACTTCAAGGGCGTTCAGGTAAATTCGGTCGTAGCCCGGCAAAAAGTCGAAGGTGAATTCCCTGTAGATGGCTGCCCCGCGAATGTCCAGGATTTCCATGAGCATCTCTTCGCTCCGGACCCAGGGCTCGTTCTTTTCGGCCTTGAGCAGTTCCTTGCTGTAATGGACCACGGCGGGGAAGTCCCCTTCTACGGCGGCTTTTTTGGCGGTGGGCGAAAGCAGGCTCTTCAGGTCGTCGGTGCGCTTTTCGATGGGGGAGATGGGCTTTTGCAAAGTGCGGTTGTCTGCCTTGCCCAAAAACGCCTTGGTGGCGCTGAGGAAACTCTTGGCGTCTTCGTTGTCGGGCTTCAGGGAAAGCGCCTTGGTCAAGGCCTTTTCCGCTTCCCGGTAGTTGCGGGAGTAGAAAAGGATTTTCCCGTGCATGGTCCAAATCTTGTAGTCGTTCTGCGCCTTGGCGAGGGTCTCTTCGCTGATGGCGCGGGCTTCTTCGTAGCGTCCCAGGAACATCAGGGCATCCATCAGGGTTTCGCCCAGTTCCTTGCTCATGCCGAATCTTCCACGTACACCGTACAGGATATCCACTGCTTCGGCGTACTGGTCAAGCCCCATGTAGGTCTTGGCAAGGTAAACGCCCAGGCGGCTGCTGGGTTGGGTGTCGTAGAGCCTCTGCACCACGATCAGGGATTGGTGACGCTGGCCAAGTCCCCACAGGGCGTCGCTCAGGTTGATGACGTATTCCGGGTTGTTGGGGGTGTACTGCAGGGCCCCTTCGGCACATTCGCGGGCACGACCGTAGTCGAATACCGCCTCGTACATTTCGCCCAGAATGGAGAGGAGTTTCCCGTTCTTGCGAACCAGCTCCATCTCGCTTTCGAAGTGGCTGATGCCAGGACCATAGAGTTCCTTGAGCTGATAGACGAACCCGCAGTTGATCAGGTACAGGGGTTCTTCCGGGTCCATCTTGTTGGCCCGTTCGAAGTAGCTGAGGGCTACCAGGGGCTGGTCTTCTAGCAATCGCAAAATTCCCACCTGGCTCATGACGGCGGCGTTGAACTTGGCCTGCTTCTTGGCGGATTCGGCATCGCTGGCCTGTTCGGGCTTGGCTCCCACGGTTACGCCTTCGATGGCGTTGTCCATGACCTTGCCGTATTTCTTCTTGTTGATCCCTTGGGTCCAGGCTACGGCCAAAATGCCGCGGCCGTCTTCGTAGAAGAACCGGCCCTTGTAACTGAAGTCAAAGCGGTTCACCGTATGGGTGAGGGTGAACTCCTGAGCGTAGCGGTCGCCAACCTTGACCCGCCTGCTTTCTAGGCTGGGTTCGTTTGGATCTACGCCAAGTCGAACCAGCAGTACCTTGAACAGGTCTTGGGAGGATACCTCTTCGGCGGGCACGATGGCTCCGTAGATAAAGAAGGAAACGTCTTCGTCCTTGTTGGTGAGCACCAGGTCCGGGTCGTTGTTCTGCTTGGAAATGCCGTTCCAGAAATGCCAGAGGGTGTCCTTTACCGCCCAACGGTAGCCCAGGGCCTCGGAGGTGTAGTCCTGCAGGTGCTCCGGTGAAAGCTCCGGGCCTTCTTCCCGCTGGATTTCTTTCAGTTCGAAACTGGCGAAAAATTCTCGCCATTCCTCTTTCAGGCCGCCTGCGGGGGGCAGGTTGTCCGAAGCCGAAAGGGTGAGGGTGTAGATGCGGTTCCCGCTTCCCGTGACAAGGCCTACCGCCTCATAGGGAGTGTCGTAACGCTTGCCTACGATGTCAAAGAAGGCTCCCGTGGCGCCGAAGGCCTCTTCGGGGTAGGTTTCGGCCAGAGTCGCCTTCTTGCCGCTGGACTCGAAACTCTGCATCTCGATGCGGGCCCGGTCCATCAGGTTCATGGGTTCGCTTTCGGCAAGGGTCACTTCCCGAAGCACCGCTCTCCGGCCGGTGCGGGCGTTGTAGAATTCGTAGGGGGCTCCGTCTTCGCCGCCGATCATGGACCAGTCGCCATCGGGATTCTTGAAACGGTAGCCCTCATTGACGATGGTGCCGTCCGGGTTACGGACTGTGCCTGCATTCGTGCCCGAGTCTGTTGAAGCGACACTGGAATTGTCGTAGTCGTAATAGTTCTGGGCCGCAGTGGCAGGGGTGTCGCTTTTGGGTTCCGGATTGGTCAATGGTTCGCCGTTTCCGGCGCAAGACATAATAAAGAACAGCGTAAACAGGCTCGCACACAGCTGCGGGAGGCGTCCAAGGAAATCGGCTATACGGACAAATCTTTTGAACACGGAGTTAATCATGAGAGCAAAGATACAAAAACGATTTGCATCCGCCCTGAATAATTATATATTACCCCAAGAAGAAAGGGAGGTCTACCTTATGCCAAATTCAAAATTCGTTAACAAAATCAATTTCCTACAAGAGCCTGGAGCATCAGCGACGGTTATGCCGTCAAACGATATCCTTATGTATTTGGAAAAGTATATTATAGCTCCTGCTGAAGAAAAGTGCGAATACGGCATCTATAGCAAGGCCCGTGAAATCCCTATTTTTTTCGTCAGTGAAAAGACCATCAACCAAAAGCGTCTAGCGATTGTTCAAGGCATTTTCTTTGATTTACGCAAACTCCTTGAGTTCGTGGATGGCGATAGGGTTTGGAAACTGTGGGAAAATGAGTTGAACACGACGGAACGTCTATTGCTTAAGAAAAATTACGATGAGACTTTAGATGAAACCCTAGTAAAATGGACTGATCCAATCGGGCTCTACCTCCCCAAGGGCGAGCTCCAGGATCAAGGACCAGAAATTTGGGTCTCATACGAAAAAATCTGCAACCTACATCAGAATACGCAGGATTCAAAATACACTACGGCTCTGACCTTGGTTCACGAGCTGGGCCATGCTATTATGGATGCTCCGACAACGGGTCTTTATTGTCTGAAAACATGGGTCGAGGAGCCTTTGGCTAATATGATTGCCCTCCATTACCTAGATTCTGTTGGCCCCTCAAAGACCTACGGAAATGCCCGAATGGACTATGTCACTGATTTTGTACAAAATCAGCCGGAGAATTATGCGCTGGGTTTGAATCTCTTTCGTTCCAATCGGGGATTTGACTGGAAGGCATGGAAAAATGCCAAGTGGCTTCTGTGTTTCAAGAATGACGCCCTCGTGGATTGGGTGGAATACATTAAGGGAAACTTGGCCAATGTTGATGATCGGCGTCTCAAGGATTTGTTCCGCGAGATTGTCCGCCAGCCGATAGAGTTTAACCAGACTCTATTGCAGCAGGCGGAAAAACTTTATGAAAAATAAAAGGTTACCTTTTATTTCACGACCTTGATTGTGACGACCTCGTTAATAATAGGAGGCGTGTCCGGCTCCATAAGCTCTTCTGGAGTGGTTTCATGTTTTGCGGCGGACTCGTAATTGAGATAGTATTCTCCTCCGTCGCATGAATATTGTTCGTATTCAGGCATAATCCTGAGGTTGACGCTATAGAATTCATCGATTCCAGAGATGTCGAAGCCGAAATCCATTTCTTCAATAGTGCCTAATCCGGGATTGGCGTCCAGAATTTTTTGCAGGGGTTCTTTATGGGGGGGAGGCTTAAACGATATATCTGCCGCCGGACGGGTATTTTCCCATGATTGCGTATGCATGGCCTTAATATAGTTTTTTCCCGAAATCTGCGGTAGGGGCAACCGCACCTGCCGGTCGGGGAGGGGGCTAGCGGGGTAGTCCGGGCACCCTTGATCTCTAAATATCGGTCTTTTGTCTTTTTTTTGCCCCAGAACTACACAAATACCTCCGTTTTTTTTATCTTTGGCAACAACAAAGCACTACCCAGAAGGTAGGTGGCAATTTCAACAACAAACAAAAAGGATCCAATAATGGCTCTTAAACTCGGTATCAATGGTTTCGGCCGCATCGGCCGTATGGTGTTCCGCGCTGCTGTGGAAAACTTCTCCAAGGACATTCAGGTTGTCGGTATCAACGACCTTCTCGACGTTGACTACCTCGCCTACATGCTGAAGTACGACTCCGTGCACGGCGCTTTCAAGCACGACGTGTCCTTCGAAGGCAACTTCCTCATCGTCGATGGCAACAAGATTCAGGTGTTCGCCGAAAAGGATCCGACCAACATCACTTGGGGTGCCCTCGGTGTTGACGTTGTCGTGGAATCCACTGGCTTCTTCCTGACCGACGAACTCGCCCGCGCCCACATCAAGGCCGGTGCCAAGAAGGTCATCATGTCTGCCCCGTCCAAGGACGCTACTCCGATGTTCGTCTACGGCGTGAACCACACCACCTATGCCGGTCAGGACATCATCTCCAACGCTTCCTGCACCACCAACTGCCTCGCCCCGATGTCCAAGGTCCTCAACGACAAGTTCGGCATCAAGCGTGGCCTCATGACCACCGTCCACGCTGCTACTGCTACGCAGAAGACCGTCGACGGCCCGTCCAAGAAGGACTGGCGCGGTGGCCGCGGCATCCTCGAAAACATCATCCCGTCTTCTACGGGTGCTGCCAAGGCCGTGGGCAAGGTTCTCCCGCAGCTCAACGGCAAGCTCACCGGTATGAGCCTCCGCGTTCCGACCTCTGACGTTTCCTTCGTCGACCTCACTGCCGAACTCGAAAAGCCGGCTACCTACGAAGAAATCTGCAAGGCCATGAAGGAAGCTTCTGAAGGCGAACTCAAGGGCATCCTCGGTTACACCGACGAAGCTCTCGTCTCTACCGACTTCCGCAACGACGCTCGCACTTCCATCTTCGACGTCAAGGCTGGTATCCAGCTCGACCCGACCTTCGTGAAGGTTTGCGCCTGGTACGATAACGAATGGGGCTACAGCAACAAGGTTTGCGAAATGGCCCGCGTCATCACCAAGTAAGATTTCTACATGGCGCTAGTAGTGCGGACGCAATAATCAGATATCCGCACTTCCGCTAAAGAATCTTTCAAATTCCCTGCCGGTAACCCCGGCGGGGAGTTTTTGTTTTTAGGGGTTAGGATTTAGGGGTTAGGAAAGACGGTCTCAAGAGGTGTCATCCTCGCGGAGGCGAGGATCCGCTTGAAGAGTTCGTGCCCAGGCTTCACTTGGCCGTTGTGGTTGTGTCTTTGGACTGTGTGGCCGTCGTATCTGCGGGTTGTGGCGTGCTCAACGTATCAATCTTTCGCTTGACGCTGGGAAGCATCTTCTGTAAGTCGATAAAATCAACCCTTCGCTCTTCGGAGAGGGATCGGATAGGTGCCAGGTATGCGGAGTCAGCGACCCCAATGGTGTCTATATTCCACAAATCGAACCAGGAGAGGAAAAGGGCGGCCCATTCTTTCGCCCAAATTTTTTTTGCCTCACGATTAGAGAACCAACTTTCTGGTACGAATACGTAAGACGAATCCCCCGATACGATGAAGTGGGGCTTTCCACCGGCAAGGGTGTTAAAAATTTTTGCAGCTCGTTTGGTGGCTGCGGTTCCTGTTATGAGCAATACGGTGTCTGCATTGCGCTTTTTGAACCATGGAATAACGGTTCGAGCTTCCTCCAGAGTTGAAGGGTCGTTGTGCCGCGCAAGAAATACCTTGTTGCTATCGAACGCTCCTTGCTTCAAGAAATCTTCGGCATAAAAGTCTGCGTTATTTCGGTCTTTGAAAACCCGTCTTCCCAGGATTAATACGGAATCGATCTTGCCTTCACGCATTAATTTTGCTGCATAGCTTGTCCGTTCCATATCGGGCCCTTGTCCGTCTAAGACTGCTGCCCATTTTACATGAGAGAAAGAATCGATTTGTTCAAGCCAAAAACCGCTGGTCGTAATGATTAAGTAAAAAGCTAACAGCAAAATAAGGAACAGCGTTGTAGCGATCCAGTAGATTTTTCTAGATGCTTTTTTAATCCGCTTGTCCTTTTTCAATAGCATATCAATTCCCTTTAGGTCTGCTTACCACTTGTACAATATAGCTGTTTCGCCATCGTCATAATAATGCTCCCGCTTGTTGTACGCCTGGAAACCATGCTTTTCGTAAAGCTTTCGTGCACAGGTATTCCCTTCACGGACTTCTAAGAAACACTGATCACCTTTATCTCGATTCAACTTGCCTAGACCATAGCGCAAGAAGGCCGATGCGATTCCCTTTCGCTGAAATTCTGGAGCTGTGGCGATGGTCAAAAGCTCCGAGTCTGCATCCATCAGGTGGAAAATGGCATAACCGGCGAATGCCCCGTTTTCTTCATCTACCAGACACAAGGCGTAGCTAGCCTGTAGTTCAGAAAGAAACTGCTTTTCGTTCCAGCTCTGGAAAGAAAGTGCTGACTGCAGGGCTAAAACGTGGGGGAGGTCCGCTTCGGTCATGGGGCGTATTGGCATATGGACCCCGCTAAAGCCTAGTGTTCCTTCTCAAAATAAGAAGGCTGGATGTAATTGGCTTCTTGTATCAGCGACGCTTCGTGCTTTTCGAAAAGCTTGGCCCAGAGGCTTAGGGGTTTGCCCTCGTCGAGGATGGTTTCAATGCCCTTGGCAGAGAAAAATTCCGTTAGGCTGGCGTCGTCGCGGGCGGTAGAGTCTACCACGACGAATTTGGGTTCTTTAGCACGGAGTTTTGCGATGACATCTTCCGTTGAATCGAAGAATTCCTGTCCATTGAGGCGCAGGTACCAGTAATCTTTACGAGCCTTTACCACGACGGCTGTGTCAGGGGCCTCAGAAAAGCATTCCAGGGCTTCTAGGGTCGATACTCCGTAGAGCTTGCGGGCTCCGCTGAAGCAGATTCCCTGGCAAAAGGCCACGCCGGTCCTGAGTCCGCTAAAAGAACCCGGCCCGAGAGTTACCATGACCCGGTCGATGTCCTGGAGCGAGATGCCGCCTTGTTCCAGCAAGTTGTCCAGGTTCTTGCTGAGAGTCTCGCCTCGTGCTTCGGGATCCACAATCTTTTTGTAGAAAGTTCCACAAGACGCATCGTCGGGTTTTCCGGCGATGGCTATGGAAATTCCCTTTCGGGAGGTGTCTACAAAGAGGTCAAAGGACATGGGGGTGTGATGTGTGTAATGTGGGATGTGGGATGTGGGATGTGGAATGTGGGATGTGGAATGTGGGATGTGGAATGTGGAATGTGAGATGTGGAATGGGGAAAGCTCAACCTCGCGCCTTGAATCTCGAGCCTCGAACCTCACAACTCATAACTCACAACTCACAACTCACAACTCACAACTCACAACTCATTTACCTTCTGATAGTAAGGCTCTTGTCAATAATCAGGTCGATGAGGCTGGAGTAGGTGATGCCGTTGCAGGCCGCCTGTTGCGGGAGCAGAGACGTGGGGGTCATGCCGGGCAGGGTGTTGGTCTCGATGGCCCACAGGTTCCCGTCCTTGTCGATACGCACGTCGGTACGGCTGTAGCCGGCACCGCCCAGGGCGTAGTGGGCGTTCTTCACCAGTTCCTGGATACGGGCGGTGAGTTCGGGCTTGAATTCGGCCGGTGTCACCTCCTGGCATTCGCCGTTGTACTTGGCTTCGAAGTCAAAATACTCGCGGGTGGTCATGCGCATTTCGGTGGGCGGCAGGGGCTTTTCGCCTTCGATGTATCCACAGCTGGCTTCTTCGCCGGCGATGAATTTTTCGCAGAGCAGGCGGTCGGAATCCTTGAACAGGTCCGTTGCAATCTTGCCGGCCTCGTCCAAATCCTTGGCGATGCCGATACCGATGCTGGAGCCGCCCAGGGGGTCCTTGATGACCAGGGGGAATCCAAGTTCGTCGGAGACGCTAACCAAAGTGTCTCCGTTGAAGTCGTGCTTAAAAATCACGCGGTAGGGGGGAGTGGGGACTCCGTTTGCCTTGTAGATTTCCTTGGACTTGATCTTGTCCATGGCAAGTGCCGAAGCCAAAAGGCCGCAACCGGTGTAGGGAATGCCCCAGTTTTCAAGCATGGCCTGGATGTGTCCGTCTTCGCCCCACTTGCCGTGAAGTGCCAAGAAGGCGATGTCTGCGGAGGGCAGTTCCGAAAGGGCCGGGGATTTTTTGGTCACGGCGGCGGAGCCTTCCAGGGAGCGGAAATAATTGACGGAGAAATTGTCTTTCTGGTAGGGGGAAAGTTCCCTTGCCGACCAGTGCCAGGTACCGTCCTTGTCAATCAGAACGGGGTGGATGTTATACTTTTCGGGATCCATAGCGCGGACCACGCCGGTGCCACTCACTACGGAAACATCGTGCTCTGTGGAGGGGCCGCCCATCAAAACTAAAACGCGTAAACGGGGCATTTTCAATTCCTTTAAAAATGACAAGAGAAATGTAGATATTTTGCAGGCGAAAAACAGTTTTGCCTGCGATTTTTATGTATTTTAGAAACCGTATGGAGAAAATGACAAGGGCGCTAACGATTGCCGGTTTTGACGGCTCTGCAGGTGCGGGAATCCTCGCCGACGTGATGACCATGGCCCATTTCGGGATCTATGGCGAGGCTGTGTGTACCGCCATGACGGAGCAGAACGAAAACGAGTTCGTAACGCCTGGCTGGGTCATCTGGGACCGTATCGAGGCACAACTTTCTACCCTGTTCAAGTCCTATACCTTCAAGTATGTAAAGATAGGCATGGTAGAGCACGCTAAGAACCTTGGCCGCATTGTAGATTTCGTTCGGGAAAAGTCGCCAGACGCCTTCATCTTGTGGGACCCGGTGGCCAGTGCCAGTGCGGGCTACCGTTTTTTGCGGAACATGGACCAGGACGACTTTGTGCCCATCATGAAACGCCTGGACCTGATTACGCCAAATCAAGACGAGTTCGCCCTTTTCGGGTTCGGCCTTTCGGCGTCTCGGGACGAAATCACGCTGGGCAAGGATTTTGCCCTGCTTCTGAAGGGCGGACATTCCCAAGGGAACGAGGCGGTAGATACCCTCTGGACTGCCGAAGGACAGTTCAAGTTTGCCTCACCCCGTCTCCAGGCTGTAGACAAGCATGGCACAGGCTGTCACCTTTCGTCGGCAATCCTTGCCAATGTGGCTTTGGGAAAATCTCTCCCCGAAGCCTGCCAGGCGGCTAAAGACTATATGAATCAGTTTTTACAGACTGGGGAGGGCCGCCTGGGCGGTTTGCTCTAGCGTACCTGAATCAGCTGTTGCTTGCGGATATTCCCGTTTTCAATTTGCAGAAGATAGATGCCGCGGTTTAAGCCGTGAGTGCTTACGGGTGAGCCGAGGCTTTCCCGGAGCAGTTTCCCGTTAACCGTAAAGAGTTTCACCTTTGTGCTCGAGGAATATTGGATACTCGGCATCTGGGATGATGGTTGAAGCCCTGTTTCTGCCAGAATAGTCGCTTTTCCTTCGGGACTGAGGCCCCCCATGGAATTGGCGGCACGGACGGTAATCATGTCTTTGGAGTTGAATGACTTGAAGGTGTACTTGTTTTCTGTCGAGAAACCTTCGAACTTTCCGTTTTTGAATATGGCCCAGCAAAGGGCTGCACCGTCGGTATTCCAGGTGATGGTTTTAGTGGTTGCATCCAGGGATACGGTGGGGGCCTTGACTTGGGCGGAATACTTTTCGGGAGTCCAGCTGTCGGAGCCACCCAGGATGTTTGCAAGGGTGTAGTCCTTTGCGTCGCTTTCGCTCCAGACGGTCTTGAGCGTTGTTGCGGTTGAGGCGTCCTTGCCTCCGTTAAAGTACGTTTTGCGCTGGCTCGTGTTGACGGAGTTTCCGCTACCATCCTTGCTGTTGTACTCGCCGAATACCTGTGGGGCGGAGTTCATGTCCGGTCCCCAGCCTTCGGCATTGGGCAAGGCCAGCATGGAGGAATTCAGGAATACGGTCTTGGCGGTCTTCCAGGAGCGACCCAAGTAGAAGGTATTGTTAAAGCTTGCATCGCTTGTGCTGATTACGGCTCCATCGAACACGTAACCCCATTGGGTGGTGGTGGCCGCGGCGGTAAGGTATCCATTTTTGCGACGCATCACCAGTTCAGTCTTGTCAAAGTAGATGTCGCCATCTCCGCAGATAAAGTCAACGGTTCCCTCGATGTGGCCACCGTCCCAGTAGGCACGTCCGGCACCTCCACTAATCTTGGTGTAGTAGGTGTCTTGTCCACTGAGCAACTTCACGTTCTTGTAGATGAACTTGTCACCCTGTTGCATGATGGTGACGTGCCGGCAGGCGCTCCCGCAGTTGGCCTCGTTTCCATAGATTGCCTTGTTCAGGATAGTCATGTCTTGCATGTAGATTCCGCTTCCGTGCAGGTAGAGGGTGGCGGTTGTGCTGATGCCCTCTTCGATGGACTTGTTGTAGAGGATGGTCTTTTCGGCGCTTTGTCCGATAAAGGAGACATAGCTCGTCTTGAATTCGGTCATCTGGTTTTCGTTGCCAGTGACTGAACCGATGTTGTATTCGCCGTCGGGGAAGAAGATGATAAACCTATTGCTTTCAGTGGGTTTCGCGGCCGATGCGGCCGCCATGGCTGCCTTGAAATCTCCATCAACGCCGACGATAAAATCGAAGGATTTTTTTTGGCTTACTGGGATGGCTGTTTCAGTTGAACTACTGCTACTGCTGGTGCTGCCAGAACCTGCATTCGGACCGTATTCTTCGGGAATAGAAATGCCACTGATGGCGGAAAGGTAGGCGGATTCCGTCTTTAGAAGTGCGGACCCGTAGTCCCCTGCCCATTGGTAACGTGTGCGACGCTCTTCGCTTATTTTGGTAAAGTCCTGCGTTTTGGTGCTTGCTCCATCGCGGTCACAGAAGAAGTAGTTGTCGTTGTCCACTTCGTAGAAACGGTACCATAGGACATTCCCCTCTTTTGGCTCGAAGCTTCCGGCACTTTTGTTGAAATAGAGTCCGGTCACCTTGGTTTTCTTGTACCAATTGATAGCCGATGTCACCGCCTTCTGTATGGCCGGTGTCTGCTTGGGCCAGTTCATCAAGAACCAGACCACTCCGGCGGATTCGTTGCCGGACTTGGATTCCAGTTCGTATGCGCGGGCCGGGCGGGGCGCATAATTAACGGTGTCGTGCTGGGCGCACCAGACGGTGGGGGAGCCGCTGTTGACGATTTGGGCTCGAATCAGGTAGTCAATACTTTTTTCAAGAGCTGCCTGCATCTTTGTACGGGTGGCGTTGTCGATGATATCGCTATCGAAGGGGGAACTGCTGTTTGCGATATCCATCATGGTGACCATGGCACGTACCATGGCGTTGTCGTTCAAGGTAATATGGTCCGAGTAGTTTCCGCGCTTGGGCCAAACCTGCGGAAGTCCGCCGGTAGAACGCTGCATGTCAAGCAAGAAATTGACAGCCTTGTTGAAACTGGATTTGAATGCGGCCTTGTAGGTGGAGTTGGATGTTTTCTTATACCGTTCGGCCAGCAGGCGCATTTCCTGGATGGTGGCGTTGTTATCGATGGTACCCAGGTCCTTGCCGTCCTTGCTGCGCCATTCCGACTTGTTTCCGCTAGAATAAGGGCTCTTGTACTTGTCGGCCATGGCCTTATAGAAACCACCGTTGCTGATTTGCCAGGTGGTCATGTTGTAGGCGTACTGGTCGATATCCATGCCGCTTGCGGCACTGGTCAGTTCTGAATAACTGCGGTAGCTGTTTATTTTGCTTACGGCCGTAGAAGGGGGAGTGTACGTCGCAGCCACAGACGCGGTGACGAGGCCAAGAATAGCAAGAACGGTGTGTTTCATTTACCCAACCTTTTCCCGAGAAATCTCTCGGGAACATCCCTTTCACACCTCTTTACCCATTCGTAATTATAGTAAAAATTAGGAAAGAATCTTTTTTGAATGATGAATTAGGAATTATTTTTCTAGCCAAATAATTCCGAACTCCGAAATCCGAATTACTCCAGATACGTGTAACCGTACAAACCGCTCCTGTAGATGTTCAGGAATTCCTTGCCTTCTTGCAGGCTGATTCTGCCTTCCTTCACGGAGCGGGTCACCCAGTTTTCCATGTTGCGGACCAGGGCCTTGTCGCTGAAGTTCACGTAGTCCAGCACGTCTTCCACGGATTCGCCGTCAATGACCTTTTCGATTTCGTAGCCGCCCTGGTCGTTACAGACGATGTGGACGGCGTTGGTATCACCGAAGAGGTTGTGCAGGTCGCCGAGGATTTCCTGGTAGGCACCCACGAGGTACACCGCGATGTAGTAGGGTTCGTTCTTCTTCAGCTTGTGGAGCGGGAGCGTGTGGCTCACGTCGCCGCCACGAATAAAGAGCGCAATCTTTCCGTCGCTGTCGCAGGTCACGTCCTGGATGGTGGTCTCCACCGTGGGTTCCTCGTCCAGGCGCTGGATTGGCATCACCGGGAAAATCTGGTCGATGGCCCAGCTGTCGGGCAGGCTCTGGAACAAGCTGAAGTTGCCGAAGTACTTTTCGGCCAACAGGCGGGGGAGTTCCGCCAGTTCGTAAGGCGGGTGGCGCAGTTCAGAGGCAATCTGGTTCACCTCGCGGGCGATGCTCCAGAACAGGCGCTCGCTCATGGCGCGGGTGGGCAGGTCGTAGTCGCCCACCTTGAAACCGCTCAGCACGTCGTCGTTCAGCTGCATGGCATCGTGCCAGCTTTCGAGCAAATTCTTCGGGGAAAGTCCCTTGTAGATTCCGTAGAGGTCCTTCAGTGCATCGGGAGCGTCGTCGCCAATCTCGTGTTCCTCGTCGTCGAAGAACGCCTGGCTTGCGGTTTCCAGGATGTTGAATACCAGAATGGAATGGTGCGCTGAAAGGGCGCGGCCCGATTCCGCGATGATGTTCGGGTGGGGGAGGTTTACCTCTTCGCAGGCCTCGTATAGCGCGTACACCACGTCGTTGGCGTATTCCTGGATGGAGTAGTTCACGGAGCTCGCATTGGTGCTGCGGGTGCCGTCGTAATCCACGCCAAGGCCGCCGCCCACATCCACGAATTCCAGGTTCATGCCCATCTTGCGGATCTGGATGTAGAACTGTGAAATTTCGCGGAGGCCATTCTTGATGTTGCGGATATGCGTAATCTGGCTACCCAGGTGGAAATGAATGAGCTTCATGCAGTCTTCCATTTTCTCTTCCTTGATGTAGTCCAGGGCTTCCAAAAGTTCGGAACTGTTGAGGCCGAACTTGCTGTGGTATCCGCCAGATTCTTCCCACT
>CAMHDS010000053.1 GCA_946183925.1 uncultured Fibrobacter sp.
GTGCAAGCTTCGAAATCGAATGCGACACCGTGCTCGTTGCTATCGGTAACGGTTCCAACCCGCTTATCAGCAACACCACTCCGGAACTCTCCGTCGACAAGAAGGGTCACATCCTTCTCGAAGATGCAACCGCCAACAAGACCTTCATGGAGAAGGTTTATGCCGGTGGTGACATCGTGCTTGGCGCTGCCACTGTCATTCTCGCCATGGGCGAGGGTCGCAGAGCCGCGGCTGGAATTAATGAATTCCTGAAGAAGTAGTGGAATGTCATCCCCGCGAAGGCGGGGATCCCCTTTCGTTTCTTCTTCAAATCTTGAATTTGATAAAAAAAGATGGTTTCGGCCATCTTTTTTTGTGGTCGTTGTCATATTGGAATTAACGATAACAGATTTCTATTAATTCAATAAAAACAATATATTTGATGTTATTGATTGTTGAGGGTATATTATGGTTTGGAATCATCAGTTATACATTTTCGGAGGTGACGGAAATGAAAAGGTATTTCTCCATGTCGTTTTTATGGCTTGCGGCAATGTTTTTCTTTGCCGCCTGTTCCGAGGACAGTTCGTCTTCTAACGATGCCGTTGTGCAAGAGCCGAACCCAGCCGCCAATGCAAATTCCATCGGTGAGTCTCCGGAATGGGTCACAAAGCTGCCCGAAGCCAAAACGGCGAAGCAGCTTTTTGTGGTGGCTGCCTACGAAGGCACTACGGCATGGATCTCGATGCACAAGAAGGTAGAAGGCAAGTGGCAGATGATTATGTCTACGCCGGGATTTATCGGCAAGAATGGGCTCGGCAAGACCAAGGAAGGCGATGGCAAGACTCCCGTAGGCACGTTCAAGTTCAACAAGGCTTTCGGAAATTCCGAAAACCCAGGAACGGCTTTTGAATACACCAGGGCCGATGGCAATACCTACTGGTCGGGTGATATGCGCAAGGGCAAACACTATAATGAATTGGTGAGCCTCAAGGATATTCCCGACCTAGATAAGGAAAACAGCGAGCGTATCGCCGATTACCCAATTCATTACCAGTATTGCCTAAACATCAGCTATAATGCCGAAGGCACTCCGGGCAAGGGCTCGGCCATATTTCTACACGTGTTTGGCGATCGCAAGCCCTTTACGGTCGGCTGCGTGGCGATTCCCCTGGACAAGATGCGTTTTGTGATGCAAAACGTTTCCAAGGATTGCGTCGTGATTATCAACTCCCTCGAGAATCTCGGCGGCAGTTTCTAGTTCTTTATTGTTCAATTTCAAGCCCCAAAAGATTGCTTTTTGGGGTGTTATTGCTATCTTGTATACAGACCTTCTACTAATAACAGGGGTTTTGTATGAAAAAGCTGTTCTCCCTTTCATTGGCGCTGTTTAGCGCTACCGTCATTTCGGCCTGCTCCTCGGACGACTCCTCGTCCAATGCAGGCGACACCCCGTCGAGCTCGTCGATGGATTCCGTGATTGAGGAGCTGTCCATCAACTACCAACTGTTGGATTTGTGCTACATCTATGCGCATACGATTGACAATCTCGCCCCCAGTGTCAAAGACTATGTGGGTAAGGGGACTGCCAAGGATGCTGTAAACGCTAACAGCGGCGAGGATCAGTGCACCAAGGAATATTACGATGTCTGCTACATGTATGACAAGTTGAAGGACCCCTTCACTCACTACTATGACCCGACCCTTGCCTCGGCGGTTATAGCGGAACTGATGGAACCCGAAGAAGAATATGTCATTCTGGGCATCGACTATGTGATAACCGAGATAAGTGAAGAGGACGTGACTTGCGAAGTCACTTATGTTAGCGATGAGATGAAAGAGCAGGACGTTCGGGTGGGTGATAAATTTAGCCTGGGCTTGTTGGGCCTTACCATAGATGAGACAAAGGATACCTCCGATGCCATGTTGGTAGCCATGCGCGGCGAAGAGTCGGCAGTGATTACGGTGAAAGCCACGATGGCCAAGCAGCCAACTGTTGCGATTCATTACGAAAAGACGGAAGGAGGAGATTCCATTCCTGTCATAAGGATTAGGGAATTCGATCAGAAGACCGTCGGTGCCGGGGGAACTCGAGAAGAGTTCGCCGAGGCCCTTAAAAAGACCAAAGGTTCGAAGTCGCTAATTATCGACCTCCGCAATAATGGCGGTGGCGATACGGATCACTGCAATGCTACATCAGCGGAATTTCTGTCTAAGGGCGACACTATTACCATCGACATAGAGGCGGAAGCCGATTCTGTTGTCGAAGATGGCGAGACGAAATATGTCCAGAAGCTGGATACGAATGTGGTCGTCACCGACAAGGATGGCTCGGCAAAGGACCGCTATGTAGTGATGCTTGCTGATGATTTGTCGGCAAGCTGTGCCGAACTGATGCTTTCGGCAATCGCCTCTAACAAGAAGGCTCCTATCGTAGGAAAACTGACATACGGCAAGCAGATTGGCCAGTGGGTCATCTACACGAGCGATGAAGTTGAAGATGATGATGAATACCCCGATTTTGCCAAGAATATGAAGGGACTTGCCATTGTCACTGCCCTCTACGCCTATGACAAGGACTGGAAACAGTTCCAGGACGTGGGTATCGTTCCCGACTACGAAATCGAGGGCGCCCAGGCGCAGATGAAGAAGGCTGTGGAACTTGCCGCCAAGGGCACGGAAAAGCGTACCGCTGGCTACGGCACCGAACGTCTCGGGCATTTTGCCAAGACTGCCGCCACGGATAACTACAAGGCATCCATCAAGGACCTGAAGCGTTCTCGTTATAAGATTGTCCGGTAACGCCTATCCCTCACCGCTTTCGCGGAGAGAATAAACACAGCCACAGTAATTCTGGCGGTAGAGCTTGTATTCGGCGGAAAGCTGGATAGAACGCTTGTAACCGCCCTTCTTTTTGAAGTCGCTGGGGAGCCGCTTGATGCCGTAGATATCGCACTGCTCCTGTACCACCTCGTTCAACACCTGGGCATCCTTCATGGGGCTGATGGTCAGGGTGGTGGTGAAGTAGTCGGCGTTTAGCTGTTGGGCGAGCCTTGCTGCCTCTGCCAGGCGCAACTCGAAACACTTGCGGCATCGTTTGCCGCCTTCGGGTTCCTTTTCCAGTCCGCGGACGGCATCGTAAAACTTTTTGGGGTCGTATTCGCCTTCGATTAAAGTCACTGGGTGCTTGGTCTTGAATTCTGCCACGAATCGCTTGATTTCTTCCACACGGTGGCGGTATTCTTCGTCTGGTGCAATGTTTGGATTGTAGTAAAAGAGCGTAATCTTGAAGTATTGGGACAGGTACTCGATGGTGTAGCTGCTGCAGGGGGCGCAACAGGCGTGCAACAACAGCGTCGGCACTTCGCCGGTGCGTTCCAGCCGGCGAATGATGTAGTCCAGGTCCCGCTGGTAGTTGTGCTTGGGGACTGCTCCCGTTTCCAAAGCCTTCTCCTGCATGCTTGCAATCCTACGGGCGAATGAGGGAACCGCCCCAGTGTTCGTCAAAAAATTCCTTGAAGAGGGGGTCACCGCAGGCCCTGAGTTCGTCGATGACTTCCTGGATGGGCCTTCCGCCGCGGTACAGGGCGCGGAAAGCCTTGTCTAGTCCTGCGATGCGTTCTTCGGAAAAATCTTCGACGTGGAGTTTCAGGGCGTGCAGGTTCAGGCCACCCCATTTGAGAGGTGTCCCGAAGGCCTTGCTTGCCGGGGGCACGTCCTTTTCCACTTTCAGGGTTGCCCCTACGAAGGCGTAGGCTCCTACCTGGTTCCGCTGGGGCATTCCGACGTTTCCGCCCAGGGTGGCATAGCGCCCGATTCTGGCGTGGCCGCCCAGCTGGCATCCGTTAGAAATTACCGCCCCTTCGTCGATAAAGCAGTCGTGACCCACATGGGAGTATGTCATGAGCAATACTTTGTCTGCAAGGCGGGTGACTCCGCCGCCCTGTGCCGTACCCCGGTTCAGAGTGCAGTATTCCCGGATTGTACAGTTCTCGCCGATTTCAAGCCGGGTGTCTTCGCCGTCGTATTTAAGGTCCTGGGGTGGGGCCCCCAGGATTGCCCCGTCAAAAACGCGGGTGTTCTTGCCTATGGAAACGCCGCCGTACACATGGACGCGGGCTTCCAGCACCACGCCTTCGGCAATTTCGGCTCCGGCATCTACAAGACACCAGGGGCCGATAGTAGCGGTCTCGTGGACTTTTGCAGAAGGGTGCACAAATGCGGAGGGGTGGACCATGGCAGGGAATATAGCTAATGGAAGGCTAGAAATTCAGGGTGCCCACGGCCACAATCCAGAAACAGACGGCGCTCACCACGGCGAAGCTCCCCATGACGGTGCGTTCCTTGTAGCTGGTGCTGAAAAGTACCGTTGCCGTATAGAAGGACACGTACAGCGCAAAGAAGAAGGCGAGAATCCGGGTGATGAGGAAGGGGATAATTTCGGGCAGGATTCCCCCTGCGCTGAGCAATACGAACAGGGCCACGAACTGCAGGCAGGTCGGCACGATAAAGGCCTTGCGGAGTTCCGGCGGGATAACCTTGTGCTGGGCGTTCATGGCGTAGGCTCCCCAGGGAGCACCGCAGGCGAGGGCGATGTTCAAGACGATGGAGGGCAAGAAGGCGACAGCTCCGATGGCGGCGGCGATAAACATTAAGACAAAACTAGAATTATCAAAGACAATGAGATCCCCGCCTTCGCGGGGATGACAACAAAAAGACGTCCCTGGGCAAAGGAGCAGCCTAGGGACGTCAAGGGAGTGTTTGGGTATGCATTAAGATAGAATCTGGCAGGGCGTAAAGCCCATAGGTTGTATACTTTTCTGTTTACCCGTGTAACCATGAGCAAACATTTCCTTTGAGGTGTTTTTTGAGAACAAAACAGGGCCTTTAGTCTCAAAACCGCACTTTTGCCTCGACAAAACCCCGTAACGGGGTCAGGTGCAGGCGGTGAACGTCCTTGAAGGTGCAGACAAGGGAAATGTCCAGGTAATCTCCGGAAATAAGGAATTCCGAACGCATGCGCATGTCGTCCCGGGGGCGGCACTTGGGAAGGATGAAGGTGAATTTTGTGTAACTTTGTCCAGAATCCGTGAATTTTGAGGAAAATTCCAGGTGAGGAGGGGAGAAACCTTCGGGTCGGGCGTGCCGGACTCGTGCAGAAGCCCCCAGAGCCCAGAGTTCCCAGGGGGTAAGGTTCAGTCCGCCCTTCCAGTCCGTCTGTCTGCAGTTGGTGCCTGCATCCCGGCAGGTGGCGCTGGCGGAAAACCGCAAGAACTCGGGGCCTGATTCTGCCCCAAGCTTGAGCCGGACCGCCATGGTGTCGGTGTCCAGGGGCTCTATAAGGGTCCCGTTTGCGAAGACCCTCGTGTCCAAAAGGTCGGGAGCCCTGACGGACAGGCTTTGCGACCCCCAGAGCCTGCTTTTTTGGATGGTCTTGCTCAAGCGGGCGTACCTAGGGTACTTTTCCCGATGGATATAGGCGGTGGTCCGCCAGCTGTAGGTGACGACACCGTCCTGACCTGAGTTGCCGGCGCCGTTTTCACCGTCGTCATTGTTTGCTCCGTCGCGTCCCTTCTTTTCGTTGCCGTACAGCTGTACCTTGATAAGCGGGAATTCCTGCCCATGCTGCCACCAGGCGGCCACTTGCCCGAAGGGGAATTTCGTCTGCAGACCGAGGGAGTGGTTGTGGGCTTGTAGGCTGTCGGTGACCTGTTGAATGTCGCTGGCACCGTTGGTTTCGCTGGTATCGATGATGCGGTTGGCGCCGCTGTCGCTAAAACCATGCCAGTAGAATACTTCGGCGCTGGCGATACCCCGCTTGCCGTACCTCAGTCGGAACTGTGTGGTCTTGGCGGTGTCCAGAAGGCCCGCCACATGAAAGTTTCCGAAGGGGTAGAGGAGGGCTGTTCCCCAGAGGGTGTCCAGCGGGATCTGGCTGTGGAGTTCACGTGTGGAAATGTCCCCGAAGTAGGCCTCGCTTCCCTGGTTCTTGTAGGCGAGAAGTTCCTGGGAGCCGAGCCTCAGGGTGTAGCGGTAGAACTGGACCTGCAGTTCGGTGCGGTGACTTTCCAGGTGCCCCGTGGAATCGATTCGGCCTTTCCAGTCTATGTAGCCGTGAGGTGTGAGGCTTGGGCGGGTCGGGGTTTTCGCGGACTTCTTGCCGCTGGAAATTTTCCCTAGGGTGGAGCCTGCGCGGGTCTTGCCACTAGCCGTTTCGTCACAGGTTTCCTGGGCGTAGGTCTGCGCAAGGAGGCAGGCCTCCTCCTGGTTGCCTTCTTCCAGCAGGTCCAGGATTTCGGTAGCCTCTTCGGCGGTAATGATTCCGTTGTCCCACCAGTCGAAAACCTTTGATTCGCCTAGCGGGGCGGCAAGAACGACCCCAGCCAGGGCAAAAAGTGCCGCCGCAATGACGGATGAGCGCAGGACTCCAGCTTCTTTTTCGTGTCTATCTTTGGACAAAATAAGCCTCCTCTATGTATAGACTTATTTTTGTCCCGAAAAGTGCCTAAGTTTTTTTATTTTTTCATTATGGCAAGTTCAAACTGGTCCAAGAAGCCTTTTTCTGCACGGTCCGATTCCGGCGTGGTGCGGCAACCTTCCCGTAATGCCTCTGCCGCAGGTCGTGACTTTGTGCCCCACCTGAAGGCGCCCCGTACCGACTTTCCGCTGTTTAACGGTAAGCGGGTGAAGCCCTCGATTGAGGGACTGGACAAGCTCTTGCACTACTACGGTGTAGAACTCCAGCCCGAGACCCTGAAGCAGATTTGGGAGTTCCACCAGTTGTTGCGGGCCAACAACGACGACCAGGACTTGACCCGCCTAAACGCTTTCGAGACCATGGTGGAGCGGCACTACGCCGACTGCACGCTTATAAACGCCTACGTACCCAAGTGGCCCGCCCGCATGATCGATGTGGGGAGCGGCGCCGGCTTCCCGGGAATTCCACTGAAGATTGTGAATCCGGGGATTCGGCTCACGCTTTGTGAGCCAAGACCCAACCGCATCAACTTCTTGAACATGGTCATCGAGAAGATGGGCCTCAAGGGAATCGATGTCTTTGGTCACAAGGTCACCAGCCGCAGCATGGACATTCCCGTAGATGGCGTCATCAGTCGTGCTTTTGAACTGATGGAAAAGACCCTGCCCCGCATCGACAATTCCTTGAAGGTGGGCGGCCGGGTATTCTTTATGAAGGGCCCTGCCGTGGCCGACGAACTCAAGACTTTTCACCCCGAAGATTACGGCTACAAGTTCGTAGGCAAGCACTTCTACACCATTCCCAACAGCACCCAGGAGCGGGCGCTGATTATTCTGGAACGGGTGGGGTAGTTTGGCTAGCTATTCGTCCAGTTCCGGCTCGTACTTGTTTTCTACCATCATGGCCAGTTCCAGTTCTTCGTTGAACTGTTCCAACTGGCTAAGTGCCACATTGTCCAGGTCAAAATTGACAAAGACGGGAATTCCGTCTTCGCTCATGTTGGCGAGCAGGTTCAAGATGCGTTTGCGGCGCCAGCGGGGCATGTCGGTAATGGGGTAATCGTGGAGCTGGTCCAAAAAAGAACCAGGGCAGTAATCCATCGCATCAGAGAGCTTTTTCTTGAGCTCCTTGCGGTATTTTTCGACTTCGCCCTTTTTTCCTACCCGCGGAAGCTTGCGTACACCGGGCTCGATTCCTTCTAGCGCAAAATTGTCTACTGCAAAGGATACCGAGTCGAAGGTTATTTCGCCCCTGCGCAGGAATAACCAGCACGTTGTAGAATCGCCTTCGGTATCGGTATAGGTGACATTTCCCCGCTTGATGTGGCGTTCGTTTCCGATGACCTGGTCCATGGGTACTTCATGCCCGTTAATCTCAAATGTCACCTTGAAATGTTGTGCTGGAAACTTTTTGACGATGTAATCCCGAATGTAATCCGGGAACCACTGGTGCTTGAATAGGTTCAGCATTTAAGCCTCCTTTTTTTGCCAATTCATATATCGTTTTTGAAGAAACGATTTGTAAAAGAATATGATTGGCGGCGTATTTAACGGTATTTATGGGGATTTATTGAACTCAACGTCCTAGAAAGCTATTGTCATTGCCATATCTCGTTCCTGTTGTAAGTGCCGCTCTTCAGTTGAATGTGCAGGTGCTCGTTTGCCCTGCCGATGTCTTCGTGAAGGACTACGTATCGGGTGTCGAGGTCTTCTGTGATGGCCTTTGCAAGGGCTTTGCGAATTTCAACATTGCCAATATCCTTGATGCGAAAATCTACAGCTGCTCCGGAATAGTGGGCGGAGTGGGCTGCGTGTCCCTCATAGTCGTTGGCACTGGTAATCATGGGCATAAAGTTGTTGTCTTCCATAATTTCGCGGAAGGCGGCGACTATTACCAAAATGGCAGAATCCAGTTCTGGGCGCAGTGTCGAGAGGTTTACACCCGGCTTCTTGCGGGCTAGGGATTCCACTTCTTCGTGGAGCCTCTGCTGTGCTGAGTTGCGGGTTTGGAGGGAAGGCGCCTTTACCTGCCGTTGGATTTCAACCTTTTTTGATGGTGGTATAGATTTTGTATCTGAATTCAAAAGAACCCAGCCGACCAACAAAATGCCTCCGACAACCAGCAAGATGGGGAAAAATGCTGCCACCGCCTTTATGACCACTACCGCTACGATGGCAAAAAAGCCAATAATTACACCCCACTTAATCAGTGTCAAGATGGTTTCTTCCATAGATTGGCCTCCTATTACATAAGTATCGATTTGAGGCTTTAAATTGTAAAAAGAAAAAGCGTTTTTTTTGAAAACGCTTCATAAAGTAAGGGAAGTGAATTTTTAGAACTTGAACAGCATGCCAAATCGCATCTGTCCGTCGCGGACGCCGTCGTTGTCGCCTACGTCGCGGATGGTGGCGAAATCGAATTGCAGCATGTCCGAAATCATGAAGCCGAAACCGAAGTCCACTTCGCTTCTCTGGCCCACGTCGTCGTAGAGGTAGCCCAGGCGGAGTGCGATGGTGTTGGCGTAGATGAATTCCGTACCCACGTTGAACACGCCCTGCAGCAGGGAGTTCTTGGCCGCGGTAGCGCCGTGTCCGCCCCGTTCCGGGTTTGCGATGGATTTCCAGCAGGCGATGTAGAAGGGCTCGGGGTCGCCCTTGTCGTCGTCATAGACCACTTCGCGATTGTAGTCGGCGGCCACGATCCACTTGTAGTCGGCGAGAGCCAGAAGTTCGTACGAAAGTCCAAGCCGCCAAGTGAGGGGGATGGGGTCTTCGATGGTCTTATCCACGTAGTAAACGCTGGGGCCGATGTTGGCGAGAACCAAGGCTAAATTTAGTTTGTCTAGAATTACACCCTTCTTGAGGACGCCCACGTCAAAGGCGTAGCCGAAGGTGGTTGCCTCCTCTTCGCCAGCGGCGGCTCCGGAGCTCAGGTCGGAATAGAAGAACTTGATGGAGAGGCCTATACCGATGTTTCCGGGGAAGCGGGTGCCGTAGCTTACGCCGCCCACGATTTCGGAACTGTTGTAGGCCACCAGGTCGTCGGCGTCAATATCGCCAGAAACTACCGTCGAACCGAAGCTCACAAAGTTTACGTGGAAGCCGATGGTGCCCCAGTCTCCCATGGGTACCGTCATGCCGCCGTAGAGGTGGTACAGGTCAGGGATGTTCAAGATGGGCAACAGCTTTTCGTAAAAGGCGGTAAGCTGGTAGTCGGCGTCCTTGTATTGTTCCATGCCGTTTGCGGTGCTGAACCACACGTCGTTACCCTGGGGGAGAACCGCCCACACTTTGTTGACCGAAAGACCGTTGCCACTGTGGTAGTGAGTCCATTCGTCGTCGCTCTTGACATCGCCTTCGGCCTCGGCGGTGCCACGTTCCAGTTCTGCCTTGCGGCCGCTGGCGGTGGCGTAATCCGGCAGGTGGCGCCAGACGCCCTTGTCCGTTGCAATCCAGATGGCGCCCTTGCGGTCCACCGAGATGTCGTTGATGGTGTTGCCTTCGAACTTGATCTGTTCCCACTTGCGCAGGTTGAAGTGGGAGAGGCCTTCTTTGTGGCTTGCCCACACGTGGCCGGAACTATCAACGGCAAGGGCCTTCGGGTTCAGGTCCATGATGCCGTCTTCTTCGGTGAAGAGGCTCCAGCGGTCCTTGTCGTTTACGCTTTTCTTGGGAACCAGGCGGGCAACGCCCGCGCCTTCCACTGCCACAAACAGTTCCTTACGGTTTTCAGACCACACCAGGGCGTTGATTTTCTGGCTAGGGAGCACCTTGCCCTTTTGTTCGAACTGTCCGTTGCGGTACAAGAAGAGGCCGTTGTCGGTGCCTATCCAGAGGCTTGCGCCTTGGTTCACCAGGGCGGTGATGCGCCTGCTGCCCAGTTCTTCGTCGTAGTTTTTCCAGGCCTTGCCGTCAAAGCGGAAGAGACTTTTAGGAGTTCCCACCCAGAGCTTTTCGGTGCGGTTGTCGTAGATGATGGCCGTGATGGTGTCGTTTACCACCAGGTTCCAGGGCATCTTGACTTCTACCACGTCGGATTCTTCTTCGGCGGACTTGATGTCGTTGAACTTTTTCACCTGGCGGGAGTATTCGTCAATGCCGCGCTCCGTACCTACATAAACTTTTACGGCGTCCTTGATCTTGGCGTTGCCTTGCAGGGTGACGGAGTGGTAGTCTACCCACTGCTCTCCGTCGTAACGGAGAATACCCTGGGCGGTTCCGGCCCAGAGTTCGCTCTTGGCGAAAAAGCCGTTCTTGCTTCGGGCCGCCATCTTGGTAAAGAAGGGGGCGGTCTTGGAATCGGCGGGGTAGGACATGCGCCATTCGTCGGCCAGGGGGCCAAAGGCAAGTCCTGCCGGGTTGTAGAACATGGCGGTGGCGTCGTCGGCCACGGCGGCGCCAACTTCGCCCATACCCAACTGGCGGGCGCCTACGGGCATTTCCAGGGTGATAATGGCGGATCCTGCGGCATAGGTCAGAACCGGTGCCGCCAAAAGAAAGGGAAGCAGGAATTTACGCAAGTTGCCTCCAGTCGGGGACTTCGTAGGTGCTTCCGTGGGAGGGCACAACGGCCTTCCAGCCGGACTTGCTGGGATTTTCCCAGGGCTGCTTGGGCAAAAGCTTGCAGTCGCAGCCCAGCACGTAGGGCGGCAAAATTTCGGCGTGGTTCCGGATTTGCTCGCGGGTAATAAAATTGTCTTCGCCGACGAACTTCACGTAGTTCTTGCCCTTGGGGCCAAGTTCGATGCGGTAGGTGACGGTGCCGTTCTTGTCGCCCTCGTCGATGGTGCGGATGGTCTCTTCGAGAGAGGCGTTCCACTGGCGGATATATTCTTCACGCTGTTCGGGGGTGAGCTGCGTCTGGGTTTCTAGCCAGGAACGGAGCGATACTTCGGAGGGCTTTACGTTGGTGAGGGATTCCCGTGCGGGGCGGACCACCACGGCATACTGGCCGGAAACGTCGATGACCGGCTTGGGTTCTTCTTTTTCTTCGGTGCTGTGGATAACCACGTAGGCGCCGATGGCCGCAAGAATAATGGACAGCACGACAATCGTTATGACAATAACAACAGATAGCATATTCTTTTTCCGTTCAACTGTGGAAAAACCTTACTCTGTAAAACTAGCATTTTCTATCTTGTGGGGTAGGAGTTTTTATGCCGAAATTGAAGATTTTCTTGGTCCTCGCGTTATTTTGTAATCTGTGGGCTATCCCTTTTAACATTGAAAGCGTCAGGGACGGCCAGGGCGACGAGATCCGCAAGGGCCAGCTTATCAAGGTCCATTTTAAGGGCTACCTGATTCTCGACAGCCTGCAGATGGAAGAAATGCGGAAAAGGGCCATGGAAGACTCCCTGGCGGCTCTGGAATTTGCAACGCCAGAGACATCTACGGATTCTGTGACAGCGGACAGCGCCAAGGCCGCACCTGCCGATACGGCAAAAACCGCCCAGGATGCCACAAAGCCGAAGGATTCGAAGGCCACAACTGCAGACGTGGCTAAGGACTCAAAAGTCGCCGTGCCCGCCCCTACGGATAGTGCCACTGCGGCGAGGAACATTGCGGCCACGGCAGACAGCATCGCCCGTTACAAGGACAAGTGGCTTTACGCTAGCTCCTACGACGGAGAGCCTCTGGAATTTACCTTGGGCGTGGGCCAGGTTATCCAGGGCTGGGAAAAGGGAATCCTGGGCATGAAGGTGGGTGAAATCCGCTACCTGACGGTGCCCGCGGTTATGGCCTATGGCGACCGCTCCCTGGAAAATATCCCACCCAATTCGGATTTGTACTTCGAAGTGGAGTTGGTCCATGCAGACCCGCCCATGGAACCGGACAAGTTCCCCCAGAGTGTAGACGCCCTCAAGTGGAAAGAAATTTCCAAGGGCCTCAAGGCCTACGACGAAAAGGTAGGTACGGGCAAGCCTGCGATTCCGGGGGCGAGCCTCAAGACCCATTACACCGGCTGGCTCCTTTCGGGGCGCAAGTTTGGCAGTTCCAAGGACTTGGGCAAGCCTTTAGAAGTGGTTCTCGGCAACGGCAAACTTATCAAGGGTTGGGAACAAGGGCTAGACGGCATGCGCGAAGGCGGAGTCCGTTGGCTACGTGTGGCACCTGCTATGGGTTACGGCGCAACGGCCTACTCCATGATTCCCTCCAACTCCACGCTAATTTTTAAAGTGGAACTGGTGGAATCCGAGGTGGATTCGGCAGTTGTCGAAAAGATGGACTTTTTCCCGGATACCACCACCCTTGTTCTTGAAAACGGTTCCGAGGGCCTGCGCTACGCCATCGTGAAGCCAGGCGAGGGAGAACCTGCGAAGGTGGGCTCTACGGTCCGGGTGCATTACACGGGTTGGCTCACCAACGGTCACAAGTTTGATAGCTCCCGCGATCGTGATCAGGAATTTAGCTTCCCGCTGGGCGGCGGTCGTGTGATTCGCGGTTGGGAGTTGGGTGTGGCAGGAATGCTTCCCGGCGAAAAGCGCATCTTGATTGTGCCTCCTGGCCTTGGCTACGGAGCCCGTGCCGCAGGCCCCATTCCTGGAGGCTCCACTCTTATCTTTGCCGTGGAGTATCTGGGCGAGTAATGTTCAAGACCTTCTTTGAAAAGCTCCACGAGGCGTTTTCGTCGGTATTGCCGGTCACCCTGATCGTGCTGATACTCTCCTTTACGCCCCTGGTGGAACTTTCTACGAAGGAACTGGTTGTTTTTTTGGTCTGTGCGGTATTCCTCATCGCGGGAATCGGACTTTTCAATCTGGGGGCGGACCTTGCCATGACGCCTATGGGCGAACAGGTGGGCTCTGGCCTTGCCAAGTCCCGCAAGCTGCAGCTGCTGGCCTCGGTGTGCTTTGTCATGGGCGTGCTCATCACCGTTGCGGAACCCGACCTTTCGGTGCTTGCCGAACAGGTGAAACAGGCCATACCCCCCGTACTTCTCGTGGCTACGGTAGGCGTGGGGGTGGGTATTTTCCTGCTGCTGTCCATCATCAAGATTGTGTTCAAGATGGACCTTTCTACCATCATCATCTTCTTCTACCTGGTGCTCTTTATGCTGGGCATGCTTATGGTCTCCATGGGCAAGGAAATCTTTGTTCCCCTGGCTTTTGATTCGGGCGGTGTGACTACGGGCCCTATTACGGTGCCCTTCATTATGGCCTTGGGTGTGGGTGTGGCCGGTGCCATTGGCGGCAAGCATGCCAGCGAGAACAGCTTCGGCTTGATTGCACTTTGTTCCGTAGGGCCGATTCTCGCCTTGATGGGCTTGGTTCTTTTCTCCAAGGGCGGACTTACCTTTACGCTGGAACCCGATGCCTATTCCATAGATGCAAACCTGGGCCTTAATTTCATTTTTACGGTGCTGACGGTTGCAAGGGAAGTTTTCGTGGCCCTTGCACTGATTGTGGTTTTCTTTGTGGTTCTTCAACTGTTTGCCCTTAGGGTATCCTGGTCCAAGCTGATCCAGGTGGGATTTGGCATTTGCTACACCTTTGCGGGACTGCTGATTTTTTTGACGGCGGTGAAGGTAGGGTTCATGCCTGTGGGATTTTCGCTAGGCTGTGCCCTGGCCAAAAGCCCCCATATTCTCGTGGCCTCGGGCTTTGTCATCGGTATGGTGGTGGTGCTTGCAGAACCTGCGGTGCACGTGCTGAACAGGCAGGTCGAAGAAATTACCGGCGGCCTTGTGACCAAGCGTTCCATGCTGGTGGCCCTTTCTATCGGTGTGGGCGTTTCTATCGGGCTTTCCATGTTCCGCATCTACATGGGCTTCCCCCTGATTTACTACCTGATTCCCGGCTATTTTGTTTCCCTCGGCCTGTCGTTCTTTGTGCCCAAGCTTTATACGGCTATCGCCTTCGACTCGGGTGGTGTGGCTAGCGGGCCCTTGACCTCCAGCTTTATACTGCCTCTTTCTATCGGGGCTTGCTCCGTCATTCACGACGGTGACGATTCCATTCTGAGTTATGCTTTCGGTATCGTGGCCATGGTGGCCATGACTCCCTTGATTACCATCCAGATTCTTGGCTTCAAGGCCATCGTTTCCAGGTTCTTCAGGAACCGCAACATGATGCGCCGTATCCAGGATGCCGACGACGAGCAGATTATAGACTTTGTGTAGGGAGCGGTATGGCTGAAAAGGAAAGACAGGTCAGGCGAAAGAGAAGCGGGTCTCCCGACGGACATTCCAAGGTGTCCATGAACCGCCTCAAGATTCTGGTGACCATGGTGAATCGTGCCAAGGCGGATTTTTACATGGACCATATCCAGTCTTTTGGCGTGAACATGCAGATGGTCTTTTACGGCAGGGGAACCGCCTCCCAGGAAGTTCTTACGGCTATTGGTCTGGTGGATTCCGAGCGTGCGGTCATTCTGAGCGTAATAGGCGAGGACAAGCTCAAGGCGGCCCTGGAAAGTATCGAGGAAAAGTTCAACACCATCGCGGGTGGCAAGGGCATCGCCTGCACGATTCCCATGACAAGCATTATCGGCAAGTCCATTTTCAACTTTTTGAGCGACAACCGCAAGGCGGTACGGAGGAACGAGAAATGAGCGCAAGCAAGCACGAGATGATTATGTGCATTGTCAATGCCGGATTTTCCGAGACGGTCATGGAGGCGGCCAAGAGTGCAGGCGCCCGTGGCGGTACTATCCTGAACGGTCGTGGCACGGCCAACAAGGAGGCGGAATCGTTTTTCCACATCGCCATCCAGCCCGAAAAGGAGGTGGTGATGATTCTGGTGTCCGCAGAAATCAAGGACGCCGTGCTCCACGCCCTTTACCAGAAGGCAGGGCTAGACACCATGGGCCAGGGCATCGCGTTTTCGCTCCCCGTAGATGAAGTGGTGGGGCTTACCCCGTGGAAAGCCGTAGATAAAGACGGCAAGACCCTCAAGATGCCCACTGTCGCGAAGGATTAGACTTTAATCTTCGAATTTAACGAAAATTCGCCAATTCAATGGCGACGTCAGCCCTTGTGATTGATTCCAATGGGGCTGTTTTTTTTTATTTCCTCTTTACACTCGCGCCCCCTCTGGCCGATAATCAAATTAGAGATTAAACCCAGGAGCGCATTATGAAACAGCTAATCGGTAGCACCCTTTCTCTTGTCGTCATGGCCTTTGCTGGCGATATGCACAACGGTTCGGGATTCTTTGTTAACAGCGACTACATCGTGACGGCGTATCATGTCGTTGAGAATTATGAAAACACGTGTTATTACGATATCGAGAACGATACGTGCTACCAGGTTCATGTTGTGGATTACGATTTGGAGACAGACCTCGTTCTGTTGAAGCTGGATGATGAACCTGTCGAATTACCATGGGTATGCCGTATTGCTCACTCTGAATTGCCTATCGGGGAAAAACTGACATCCTATGGTTACCCTGAACCGTTTATCGACCATGAGTTGACCATTATCCCGTTGAATATTCGTGTGCTGTATCGTTATGACGGCAATTACAACTATTATCGCATGACAGGAACATTGCAGTTTGGTATGTCTGGTGGGCCTAATTTTACCACGGATGGTCGAATCGGGGGAATGAGTAAGTCAATATCGACAATAGAACAGAATACCAGCAATCTGGTGAAGTCTACGGAAGTGGTTCGACTGCTCAATAAAAATGGTGTATGGGAATATCCTAACACCAGGAATGTGGAAAAATGTGCTGTCAGCATCTTGAACAGCATTAAAGTGTTCAAGTCTGCTCATGATGAATGGGGAGTATAATAAAACCTAAAGGAGTATATCATGAAACACACAATCATCCTCATAATCTGCATCCTGGCAGCCTCCGCGTTCGCCGAGTTTGTGCCTACATACATGACAGAAGCCGACTCTGGAAAGGCCGACACGGTAAATATGAAAGTAACAACGGTATATGGCACGGGTATCGCATTCCACGAGCACTACATCGTCACGACAGGCGACGTTGCCCGCCATTCCGAGAAACTGGTTTCCATCGTGGTGATGATAAACGACAGCCCTGTTGTAGCCAGAGTAGAACACTCTGCAGACACGGTGCTTGACAAAGATAAAAACGAGTATATGAACTTGGCCATCATTCAGGTTGACAACACTGTGTTGCTCAACGCATGCCAAATCGAAGATAGGTCGGTCAACATTGGCGAACCAGTCACCGTAACAGGATTCAGAGAAGACAACCCCAAAATTCAAGTAAAGTCTTTTCTTGCAAAAGTCGTTTCCGACTCGACATTCCCTGAGTATATAGCGAATGCACTGAATGTGCGGTTGCCCGGTGGTTTCAGTGGCGCAGCGATTTCTAGTCACGGAAAGGTGATTGGAATGACATTTGGAAACAGCACACGCAAATCCAACACATCTTTCTTCTATGACGGTATGCTGTTATCTGAGTATATCTTACATCGAAACAAACCCACAACGACAGACGTATCAAAATGCACGTATCAAGTACGAAGCTATGTCCCCGTAGAATAATCATGATACGGCTAATCGGTATCATCCTTGCTTTCGTCGCCATGACTTTCGCCGACGGCATGCGTAACGGAACAGGGTTCTTCGTTAACAGCGAGTACATCGTGACCGCATATCATGTGGTGGACACGTATGAACATGTCTGTTATTACGATATTCAGAACGATTCGTGCTACCAGGTTCATCTTGTGGATTACGACTTGGAGTCAGACCTCGCTCTGTTGAAACTTGATGAAGTGCCTGTTGCAATGCCTATGGTATGCCGTCTTGCCCGCTCTGAGTTACCTATTGGGGAGAGGCTTACCTCTTATGGTTACCCTGACCCGTTTATCGACCATGATTTGACAATCATCCCGATGAGTATTCGTATGCAGTATCGTTACGATGGTAATTACAACTATTATCGCATGACAGGAACATTGGTGATTGGAATGTCTGGTGGCCCCAACTTTACCAAAGATGGTCGAATTGGTGGAATGAGTAAGTCTATATCGAATATGGAAAGGAATACTAGCAACCTTGTGAAGTCTACTGAAGTGGTTCGTCTGCTTCGTCAAAACGGTGTAAGGGAATATCCGAACACCAAAAATGTCAAAAAATGTGTTATCAGTATCGTGAACAGCATTGAAGTGTTCAGGTCTGCTCACCTTAGATGGGGGGTATAGAATATGGCCGTTTTTGAAACTCTTTTTATTTTGGCCGGCATTTTCGTAGGCCTTGTGTCACGGGGTGGAATGTACTTATTCCTGCTTCCGCTTGCGGTAGTGGCGTTCGCGCTAGCCATTATGAACAGGCCGAGCCCAACGGGGTCCAGGACAAAAAAAATCGTAAGCTCGATTTTATCGGTAGCATACCTTATCGCGGTAGTTGTCTGCTCGCTTACTTTTTTCCAAAGCGGTTCCAAAGAACCGGAAGATGCCCCCGAAAAGGAACCGACAGTTGCATTGCAGGTTCAAAATGACAAGGACTTGTCCGGCATGGAAGAGAAGGTGGATAAAATCCATTCCATGCTTGCCGACATGAAAGCTGAATACAGCCTGATTGGAAAAAGCGATCTGGAGCGGGTCAAGGCGGAAATCGCCATGCATGACGACGAATTGATTGAATGCGACCCCACTAAAGAGAAGGGCTGTATGGAATTCACCATTTATGGAACGGAACGCGACAGTACCAGGTTTTACACGGTTTCCTTGCATTGGACGTTGCCGAGGTTCCAAGTTTATCCTAAATGGGTCCACCGGAAAAT
>CAMHDS010000054.1 GCA_946183925.1 uncultured Fibrobacter sp.
GACCAATAGCCACACCAGCCTTAGTATCGCCCTTCTTGTTTAGGTCGTGGTTATCCTTTACCATTTTTTGGGTATCGGGACTTTCAAATGCCGACATTCCGTAGGCTTTTTTCTTACCGGCAGCATCGCTCCAGTCCTTTTCGGCCAGGTACCACATGACACCGCCCGCAATTATGGGAGCGATGGAACTCCACAAGAGGCCGCGACCAATGCGACGCTTGCTGCGTTCGTCATTGAATGCATTCTGCTCTTCAATTAAAGCCAAATCGTCCAGAATGGGTTCCATTTCCACGTTGATCAAGTTCGGCATGAACGCCTTGATTTCGGTGACAATGGTGGTATCGCGATATCCCACTTTTCTAAAGTAAAGGCTGGTCTTAGCCTGGGGACGAATTCCGTCTACCACTACGTCTGTCATGTAGTGAGGCATAATGTTCACCGTGGGAACCTCATTGATGAACACTTCCACCGCTTCTGGGTCGGTGTTCAGGGTCAACCTGGTAGAAGGACGCTCCACCGGAATCTCTATGCGATTCAGGCTGTCGGAATTGATGCGAACCACAGCAGTACCCCACCATTCCACGCCTTTCAGGACTTGCATCACTGAGATGGTGTACTTACCCGGAGCAATGCGCTTGATGGTATCCGGAGCCACTTGCTTGATAGGAATGCCGTTCACGAAAAGAGAACAAGCCGCAGGGACGGACGTTACAAAGAGGTTCGCGCTTCCCGGTGGATAGAGTTCCATTTCGTCTTCTTCATCCACATATTCAGGAACCACATAATTTGAAAGAGCCAGATCGATCATCTCATCGTCTTCCATATTGTAAAGACGACGCAGATCTAAACGAAAAATCTTGATGAAGGGGTTGGCGGAATCGGCAGCAATACTGTCCTGAATTTCCTGTTGGCGGATTTCTTCTTCCACACGTGCAATTTCTTCCAGCTTCATGCGGGTGTCTTCTTTCTGAAGAGCCGTCTCGAAGTCATCGTCGGCACCATCGTCCACTTCTTCTTGGGGTTGTTCCTGTGGTTGCTCGGCCGGAGTGGTGTCTGCCACTGTCACAGGGACTACAGGTGCAGGAGTCGCCACGGTATCAGCATTTTCATCCTCTTCTTCTTGGTACTGGCCATTGCTTTCTTCCATGGCTGCAATGGTAGCCTCTTGCAGCTTTTCCAAATTCTTCTGTTCATCGGCGTTGGGGCGTTTCAGGAAAACCGTATCCTTTTCAATCTTTACAAAGATGGCCTCTTGCTCCACAGAATCACCCATAACCCAATAACGGACAGGAACCTCACGGCCTACAGCAGGCTTGACAACGGTGTCTGCCGAAGTTTTCGCACTATCCAGTTTTGCAAAGGGGTCAGCGGGCTTTTCGGCAGACTTTACCGCAGAAGCCGCTTCTGTAACCGCCGGAGCAGGCTCTGCGGCCGGGGCAGCAGGTTCCGAAGATTCTGCAGAAGTTTCTGCAACAGGGGTAGACTCGGCAGCAGAGGCCGTTGACTCAGGAACATTGTCCCAATCGTCTTCGTCGGCCAGAGCTGGCAATGCAGTCACAATAGCCAAAAAGAGCACGCAAATACGATTCCACATACTCCAAAGATATATTATTAAAGGTTCGTTGTTTGGTGCTTTTTTTGGATTTTTGCGCAATAAATAGGTCCAGAACCGTTTGTCTTGTCGGGCAAAATGTGCACACCCAGTTCCGTACGATCCGCACCTTCTGGAATATCCGCAATTTCAACGACACTAGCCTCAGGGCGTTTTTTTAGGATTCTCGCCACCACGCCATCATTTTCCAAGGGCGACAAGGCACAGGTGCCATACACAAGGATTCCACCGGGGCGAAGGGCATCTATGGCCGAGGCCAACAGCGAACCTTGCTCCACCGCAAGCCTCTTGATTCGCTTTGCAGACCACACTTCTAGGTGGGCGGTCGAATTCAATACATGACGGTCCGAAGAGCAGGGCGCATCCAGCAAAATCCGGTCGAAGGATTCTTTCTTATGGAGGCCGAATTTTACACCGTCATAACCCGTAACTTTGATAATGTTCCGCCACTCTCCCGGCAAGGAATTTTCCAGTACGTGTTCCAGTCGATTACGCCTATCTGGCGAACGGTCATTGCACTGCAAAGAACCAACCCCTTGAAGCATGGAGGCGATTATCAAAGATTTTCCGCCAGGAGCGGCACACATGTCCAAGACGTCTTGGCCTGGTTCTACCTGCAGGGTACGTGCCGCAAAAACAGACGCTTTGTCTAAGTAGTACGGTTCAAGGCCCTCTCCGAACAGCAACGTTTCGAAACAGGACTCCCCCTTGAGGGATTCCAGCAAGGCTGGCCACCGCTCGCCAAAAAGTTGTTCGTAATAGTCGAAGAATTCCATAATAGGGAATAGATTTTAGAATCTAGGAACTAAGGGAAAAATAAAAAACCCCACCCATGAAGGCAGGGACTTTCGTTGAGCTACCAGGATTCGAACCTAGACAAACAGAGTCAGAATCTGTTGTGCTACCATTACACCATAGCTCAAAGTGCTCACCAAAGTTAGAAAAAAAAGTCACTTCGGCAAGGGGTATTTTGAACTATTTTAAACTCGGAGGGGTAAAAGTCAGCCAAAGTTCTTTAATTCCGTTGCCAGAGGTCAGGTTTTGGTCGGAGCTGCTCACAAAGGCAGCCATAGGCAAACCCGCCTCCTGAAGGGTCGCCACCACCACCGGGTCTCCGGAATACATCAGAAGCCTCTGCATCCCGCTGGGCAGATAAGTCAAAAGGAACTTGTCGCACGTGAGGGTCCGAACAAAGTGAGAGGTTCCCTCTATCCCCAGCACGACACTGTTCATAAGGCAGTTCTCGTCCTGCTGGCTTTCCTGGTCCACCACAAGGCGGACCCCCACAGAAATCCAGGAATATGCATCCAAGGTCGTCACCCCCACAGATAGCGTGTCTTTACGCCCCTCCAGTTCAGATTTTTTCACATAGCGTGAAAGCCCCACATTGGTCACAGTCTCTCCTGACCGCTGCCGGTATTCCACCCGGAATGAATCGTAGGGGACCTCTTCGGGAGCAGGCAACCACCACCGACCTAGACTGTCGGTCAGGGCTTGTATCTCGTACTCCAGTGTGCGCTCACTAGCAAACTTGAATCCAAACAAGTCCGTAATTACCATGACCTCCACGCTATCGCAGGATTTGAGGTTCCCACAGTTGACCTGGCCGGAAATCCAAGCCTTGGGTTCGGGCAGGGTTTCTACGGAATCCTTTTCATCCAAGGAATCCTTCTGGTCCAGGGTGTCAAGAGGACGGGGTTCGTTTGCGATACTCCACACCAGGGTATCCAGAACCAGGGTTTCACCAGCCTTCAATGTCTTTGGCATATCTAGGCTGTGGAAAACGACCGAGTCCGGGATTCCCGATTCCTGCAGTTTCTCGACAACCATCGGGTCGCCGGGACAGAAACCCAGTTTCCAGGAGCCTTCGGGAACCATCAGCTCAAAGCGGCCCGGGGCAAACACGGTCTCGTAGAACGGCAAATCGGCAACATAAACCTTGAAGTGCGAACCCACTGATAAAGACAACAGTACGGAGTCATCGTAAGTCAGGTATCCCTTTATCATAGACGCCCGCTCCAGAACCAAGGAATCGTCGTCAGCAGAAGCCTGGGGCAAATACAGGATTTCGCCAAACGCAGAATCTATTACCGCCAGCTGGAAAGTATCCACAGGCACATCCACGAACGCAAAGCGTCCCAAATCATCCGTCTCCGTTTCACGGAAATTCGGGATCTCTTTCTCCTGTTTCTTGGTCGACAAGACTAAACGGACCATGGCACCCTTTGCCCTGGTACCGTCCTTATGGTAAACCACTCCATCTAGACTGGCAATGGTATTCTCCGTCTGGGTGGCTGTTCCAGCCACAGATTCCTTATCGCTGCACGCCCAAAAACCAAAGGCGGAAAGCAATGCCGTTAGACAAATCGCTAACCTCATTTTTCCTCCTCTGGCAGGTCTACCTTCTCCTTGCTGATGGGGAAGAACTGCACGTTCAGTTCGCACAACATGGTTTCACCGCTATCCGATGTGACAATGTCCAGAATCTCTTTCTGAAACATATCAATTTTTCGGATAATCCGTTCAAGTCCAGCCGCAGAAACGCTCATGGTAGTCGTTGAAACATTACGGCGAGCCGTAGTGTAGCGGTCCAGGGCTTCTTTGCCCAGGTCGATCATCTGCTTTTGGAACTGGTGAACAAACAGGGGCGAAATTTCCTTGCCACTGGTCACCGTCTTATTCACAGAACGGTAAAAGCCGTCCACCTTTTCGATAAGACCCAAGTCCTGCAAAAGCTGCAAGGACTGTTTAGCCTGGGGTACAGAAATTTTCGGATTCAAGAACCAGGCCAGCTCCTGAAGATTCCCTTCGTTGATGTTCAAGACCGAAAGAGCCTCGCGGACCGCCACATGATACCACTTGGCGTAATATTCCTGCTGGTTTTTGGTCAAGGCCTTTACCGCCTTGGGTAAAAGCGAAGACATCTGGTCGAAAATCTGCTGCTTGGATTCTACCGACTGGGCGTGGGTAAAGTCCACCATCAGCTTGAAGTAACGGCCTTCCTTTTCGTTCAGACCGAGGGCCGCGATAAACTTCGGCACCATCTGAGGCGTAAGCGACTTGCGCCCCCGGACCAGGTCCAGATAATAGCCCGACGAGGAATAACCCGCCTTCTGGGCGAAGGACCTGTAGGAGAAGTACCGCTGTAAAGACTTGCGGTATTCGTAATAATCCTGCAAATACTTGCGGTAATTGTAGTACGCAAAGATATTCATCGGTTTAAATTTAATTTTTTACTTTCTTGGGAACACTCTTTTTAAGAAAAATTTATCATTTTTGCTGATTTTTTATAAAAAAGAACACTTTGAGAACACTTTTAGTTCATAAGGTATACCACTATGCCATTTTTTTTGTTTATATTTAGGGAACACCCAATCCCATCCCTAGACCCCCGGTGAACAAATCACCGAGGGTTCTTTTTTTACCCTTCGGTTTTTTCTAAAATTGACACCATGAAGGTTATCAAAGCTCTCGCCCTAAAACTTCTGCGCTTTGCAGGGATTCTCGCCGTCATCTATGTAAGCATGGTGTTCTATCTCGCCCTGACGGAACGGAGAAACGCCTACCCCAGGGCAATCCCCCACAAAGAAGCCCGGGCGGCCATCGATGGGCGCGCCCAAGGCATCAGCTGCACTCTCCAAGACGGAACTGTTCTCGAAGGCTGGAAAATCGGCGAAGCCGGGACACCGACTCTACTCTACTACCCCGACGCCAACGAGGATGCCGCCCAATTCTTGGCGGAACTGGACAGTGTTCCCGAAATCACGCTGGTCACCTTCAACTACCGGGGTTCTGGCAACAACAAGGGAACACCGTCGGAAAAAACTTTTTCCCCAGACGCCAGAGAAATCCTGGAATGCGCCATCCAGGTAAACGGGAATCATCCACAATTCATAGCGGGCCGCGGCACCGGCGCTATTCTTGCATTTAACAACAGCAACAAGCAGACAAAGCTCATCTTGATAGATCCTGTCGAAAGCATCGCCGATGCCCTTGTATACAAGTACGGATTTCTCTACCCGAAGTTCCTCGTTCGGGCGGGAGACGCCATAAACACTGGCAAAAACGACCCATCCATAGACCAAATTGGAATATTATTGGACAGAAGCCTATTTAGTGACCGCGGTCACATTTTTGCCCAAAAATTTCAGGGGGCAACCATCTGGAAACGAGACGGCGGCTCGTTTAGAGCCGTTTTGACAAAAATCATGCAAGGCCCAATTTCGGACTAATTCCTACTGATTTTTGTATACAAGGTTGGCTTCATATCCTGAAAAACCGCCCACTAATCCCAATTTTTTACTATGTTTCTTGACGGAACCCACCAACATTTTTAACTTGTTGGATGCTGGGGAACAACAAAAAAAGGTGTAAATAAAAATGGATAACTTTGTAATCAAGATGGATATTCGCGGTTTTGTCCGCTTCAGCGGTGAAATCGTCAAAGAACTGAAATTGGACAAGACGCCCTATGCAGACCTGGAAGTGGACAAGACCGGCAAGCGCATTGCCGTGACCCCCTCCAAGACCCTCAAACCCACGTCCTACCGTTTTATGCCCAATGGAAGCGGCTACCTGCTGTATTTCAAGGGCGCCCTGAATGCCGTCGGATTCCAGATTGCCACTGGCGCCTACACAGTCGTGAAGGAAGGTGCCCGTATCGTATTTACCGGAAAGGCTCCCGCCAAGAAGAAGGGCGCCTGGGAACCCATCGCCTGCCGTAACTCCGCCGGTCTTCCCATGCTTTCCATCGATTCCCGCGGAACCATCATCTTTGACAAGCGCACCAGCACCGCCATGGAAACCATCAAGAATGACACCATGATAGCGGAATACGACGCAAACAAAAAGGTCTTTAAACTATCTTTTGGCAAGAAAGGTTTCATCAACGTCCGCACCATTGCAAGCCATGCCAACGCCTCTTTCATGGGCACGCTTTCCTCTCACGGGATTGCGCTTCCTACCAAGAGCTTCCGCACTGACTGCAAGGTAAACGGCAAAACACTCACCTTCAGTGTTGCTCCGCTTATTGCGGCGCAAAAGGCTAAGAAAGGCTAAAAATGATTGACGTACTCAAGGCGTTCTACACCATCCACTACAACTTCGCAGCAGTGAGCGTGCTGTTGCTTGGTCTGGTCATATTTCTCCTGACCAAGAAGAACTACAAGTGGACCATAATCATCACTGCCGTGCTGATTGCGTTCAACGTGTTCATCTACAAGCGCACCGAAGGCAAGTCGTGGACCATCTACATCGATCCTCCCGAAGACGCCGGCAACTCGTTCTACAAGCCCCAACCCAAGGAACTGACTTTCTCAGTTCATAAGGATTGGGTCATCGTGGACGACAAGGGCGAAAAGCACCACTGGTGCTGGGTGGACGACTATTGGGACAAGTTTGCCAACACGGACCTTGTTGCCGCCATCTGGGGTGAAAACTCCAGCAAAAAGCTGATGAAGTCCACAGAAAACCGTGCGAACGACGCGAGTAATCAGTAACAGCCTTACTTTTTGAATTCTTCAATAGAAAGCTCACCTGCCTCGAACCTAAGGTAGGTGAGTTTTTTTATCCATTCACCAGGGGACGCCACCAAACCAGACTTGACCGACCAGATACCGGGAATATGGTGGTGTCCATGAATGCAGATTTGGCAATTATTTTTTACTATGGCGTGTTCTGCCCAGGCCAAATATTCGTCCAACTTGATTTCGCGGTCGGCACCAAATTTGCGACTCCGACGACCTATAAGGCGGGCAAGCGCCATTCCCCAATCCGGATGGATTTGTCTAAACAGCCATTGGTTAAACGGATGATTCAGAATTTTGCGATACAAACGGTAGTTCCGGTCCGAGCGGGCAACACCATCGCCATGAACAAAGAAAATATTTTTTCCCTGGATGTCTAATTTTAAGTTTGTGGAGACCCGGACACCAAGATTTCTCGGAAAGAAATCTCCATAGGCAAAGTCGTGGTTTCCGCGCAACAAATGCACCTGGACACCGGACTCTACCAGTTCCGCAAGGGCTCGGAACAACGGGAAATGCTCCCTATTCACGTAATAGCGGTATTCGTACCAAAATTCAAAAAGGTCGCCCAAGAGGACCACATGGCTTGCCGCACCCTTCCAAGAACGCAATAGCTCAATCAATAGCTTTTCTCTATAAGGGACTGCCCCAGGAGGTTCTACCCCCAGGTGCGCATCTCCGAGAAAGTATGCGGGTTTTTCCATAGGGGAAAATTTAGAATTCGAACTGCAGATGCTAAATTAGGGTTATGCAGTTTTTGTCACACATTCGGACACTCCTGCTGTGGAGTTCGGCACTTTTGGCAGGCGCCTGTTCTGTGAACCTGGTACAGGGAGACCAAGACAACGGGCCCCTGTCTACGCAAGACCGCTCCCAAGCATATTCGGCACCGCTATTCAATAAAATTCCTCTGCTCCTCGGAAACGACTCCCTCTGGCTTTCAGAAGACCTGAGGCAAGAATACGACCAAGCCGCACCCAAAGAAGTTTACCCCCGCGACAAATGCCTAGGCTCGGCAAGCATCCAGGCACAAGTGGTACAAAATGCCGAAGCCTCCCCTTGGAGCATTCCTTTGTTTGTAATCCCCTTCTGGCCTGTAATGCCCGTAGACGAAATCTGGTCCTACACGCTAAAAGTGCAGATCCATTGCGATGGCGTGCTGGTCAAGCAAGCCGAATACAAGGAAGAAGAAACGATCAAAGCCGATCTTTACGGAAAATTGCGCAGCGACCTTTTGAACGACGCTTCCAGGGACATGCACCGAAAGCTGGTCCAGAGGCTAGCCTTTGAACTGAACTACCCCTACAACGCCGACATGGGCGTGCGTAGCGATTACTAAATTTGGGCTATGGCTCATACCCTGTACATTGTAGCGACCCCTATCGGGAACATGGAGGACATCACCTACCGTGCGGTCCGAACCCTGAAAGAAGTGCCCCTGGTGTTAGCCGAAGATACGCGCCACACGCGAATCCTCTTCGACCATTTTGGGATTTCCACCCCCATGGAGGCCTACCACGACTTCAACAAAGAGGCTGTTACTCCCAAATACGTAAGCTACCTGAAAGAACAGGGGGACATAGCGCTAGTCAGCGACGCAGGCACCCCGGGAATCGCGGACCCGGCCTTCAACCTGGTCCGGGAATGCGTTCGCGAAGGAATTGACGTGCGGGCGATCCCTGGCCCCTGCGCCATGGTGACGGCACTGGTCAGCAGCGGCATGCCCACAGACCACTTTGCCTTCCAGTATTTTTCGCCCAAGAAGAGCGCCCAACGGCTTCACCTTCTCGAAAAACTGAAAGACGAAGAAGCCTCCCAGATTTTTTACGCCAGCCCCCATAACGTGGACAAGTTCGTCTCCGAAATCCAGACGGTCTTCGGAGATATCAAGATTGCGCTGATGCGGGAACTGACCAAGAAGTTCGAAGAACATCTAATCGGAACGCCCTCCGAAATCCTCGCCCATTTCAAGAGCCACCCGCCCAAAGGGGAGTTCGTGCTGATTTTCAACCCGAAGGACAAAAGTGGGCTATGAGATTAGGTTTTAGGGGCTAGGATCTAGAGACTAGATAGCTAATGACTGATATTTTGAACAGACTGAAATCGTGGATTGTGTCATTGCCGAGAATGTACCGGATTTTTCTCGGGCTTCTGTTCGTGGCCGAACTAGGACTCTACCTGGTCACTCCCGACGAACCAGGACTTTACTCCTGGAAACCCCAGTTTATCCCGTTCATTGTCACCCTGCCGTTCCTCTTTATCAAGAGCGTCCGCAAGCCGTTCAACCGTTTTGTCTACAGCTACGCCATCATCTCCTTTGCCTTTCTCGCCCTAGACTACCTAATCCGGGGGCATGCGGGACTTATCCAGATTTCCGTGCTGTTCGTCCCCTTCGGGCTATACCTGCTGTTCCGTTTTGGCTTGTGGAATTTCAAGAGGCTTCGCGAAAGGGATTCCCGGACGGCACTTTTGCTTTCTACCATCGCCTGGGGCGCCATGGCCCTGGCATTCCCTCCGCTACCCCTGGGGCCTGCCGCCTTGCTGCTGCTTGTGCCCTGGTTCATCGCCATGAACCGTTATAGCCGTAGTTCCGCCATCTTTGCCACTTTTTGGTCGGGCATGGTCTACAACGGCATCAACTACTACTGGATTTTCAACGTCATGAACGTAGAGACGGCTCCGTCGGCCATTATCTTCCTGGGCGTGGTGCTGTTGGTGGCCTTCTTCAGTTTCTACAGCGTGGTAGCAGCTTTCGTCTATACCCTCGTCAAGGATATCCGCATCAAGGGGTGTCCGATTTTCTGGGGACTCTACCCCGTGTTTTACGCCGGGCTTGAAATGACCCGTACCCGCGGGGACTTCGCCTTCCCTTGGAGCCACCTGGGCTATGTGTTCGGCAACTACCTGGAACTTTTACAGGCCCTTTCTATCATCGGAATCTTCGGCTACACCACCCTGATTGTGGCAAGCAACATGCTGGTTGCAAACGCCCTCGGTAAAACCGGAGCCAAGAACAAATGGCCCTTCGCCCTTCCTGTCCTGATTCTCGCAGTCCTCCTTATCCATGGAAAAATCACCCTGTCCACCCCAGAAGCAACACCGTTCTATGGAAGCGAGGTCGAGCATACACCGCAGATTGCCATGGTACAACCCTGCATTCAGCAGGGTGAAAAATGGAGCAAGGAACGTTACGACCGCATTATCGACAAGACTCTCAGTATGGTAAGAGACAGCGTTAAGGACGAAACCGATCTAATTATCCTTGCAGAAACCGCCATTCCCGACCACATCCGCAGGCAGCCTACCACCATAGCGCAATTGCACGAGATGTCCAATCGTATGAACGCAAGCATCTTGGTCGGTGCCCTAGACTTCAAGCGAATCAGAGAACCCGGCGCCATGCGCCGCTACGAGGTATACAACGCCTCTTTCCTGTTTACTCCACACGATAACGATTTTCCACAGCGATACATCAAAAAACACCTAGTTCCCTTCAGCGAAAGGATTCCCTTCGATGACATCTTCCCTATCCTAAACTACGTGGACCTGGGCGAAGGTGATTTTGTCCCCGGCAAGGAGACTCCTGTTTATGGTCCCTTCTTGTGGACACCCTTTATCTGCTACGACGCCATCTTTGGCGACTTGGTACGAGACGCCATCCGGGCAGGCTCCAGGTTCATGGTGAACATCACCAACGACGGCTGGTTCGGTCGGAGTACCGCCCCTTACCAGCACTTGAACCTGGTGCGTTACCGCGTTATCGAAAACGGCATGCCGGCAGCAAGGCTTGCCAACAGCGGAGTGTCCGTATTCATTGACCAATATGGTCACATGGACTTGAACACGCCCATTTTTGAAGACGCCGTCATCCAGCGCAAGATGCAGCTGAAAACCAGGGACACCCTGTACCAGCACATCGGAGATTATCTTGAAACTGCCCTGCTATGGTTCTTTGCTATTTATCTTGTTGTGGCAATCGGATGCCGCTTGAGGCTAAAGCAGTAGCTGCGGTGGCCAGTGTCCGGCCTTGGGACGCTCCTTAAAAGTTGCCCCAGGAAGCAGTTCCTTCAATTTGAGAGTCTGTGCCGGTGGAACGGCCCGGTCCATGCGACCGTAAACCACTTCAATTCCGCTACAATCATCTAAAGTCTCTGAAATCTTGTTACCCGCCAAATAGGTAATGCCCTTGGCCAGTTTCTCAGCATTCATCTTCTTGGCACAGTCCATCCAGTCGTCTTGCCACTCGCCGAATTCTTCTTCAAACTGTTCTGCAAAAGATTTCAGGCCCGGCTCTGTGGTCGTCTGCATCTGCCTTGCCATGAAGTGCAGATTTGTTTCCGTCCAATCGCTTTCTTCGTCACAGAAATCGGCATAGGGCGAAAGCAAAATCCACCGTTGCGCCGACGGCTTTTTCTTGTGGTTCATGAGCAAAATAAAAGCACCCATGCCGGAGCCCACCACCACATCGGCCTTGGAAAGTCCAGGAATCTTGTAAGGGGCTTCCAAGTTGTCCGCCATAGTCTCGTAAGGAACAAAAGTGTGATCAGCAGAAGATTCCACTTCTGTCAAGTCGTCTTGCCACAGCGACAAGTCCGACGCCCAGTCAGGCAACCAGATCCACTTTTCACTCGACTTCGCCATAAACCAGATTAATCAGCCTTTACTAAAACACCCCTGAAACGGATTTCTCTATAGAAAGATATATAGTGAAATCGAGAAAAGAACATTTTTTTTGATTTTTTTTACTTTATGAGATAGATATATGTTTTTTGGCCGAAATTTCAGCTTTTTTTTGATATTTATCACACTATGCACTTGGGGCGTATCCACTGCCGCACCTCTGAAACTCCATGACGAGAACAGGGTACTAAGTGCACCCCAGACCCTTTATTTGGAAAAATTGGCCAAAGAACTGGAGCAAAAGGCCGGATTCAGCCTGTCCGTAGTATTACTGGACGACAGCCGGAACAAGCGGGATTTTTCACCTGACAGTAATGAAGTTCTTCTTTATACGGCTTTCGTGCAACAGTTACATCAAGTAAAAATTGGAAAAAATCTGGATTCAGTCCTTCCGAAAAACACCCTCGAAAAACTCCAGCAGGAATTTCTTTTTCCAGAATACAAGTCCGCCAGATATGACAAAGGTACTTTACTACTTGCCTACCACCTGTCAAACGAACTTGTAAAATCGAAGGGCAAGACCTTGACCATTGCACCTCCCGAGTTTGAAGCAGAAAGCTCCCTCAACGCGGCAGGTTGGGCGTTTATCGCGATTATCTTCTTGTCGGTTTTTTACGCCCTATACAAAAGGGGCCGCCGCTCCTGCTCATTCTCCGCCAGCAAGCGATTCCATTACGGGCGATTCGGCTGAAGGTAGGTTTTTATGAAAAGAATATTGAGTGTTCAAGAATTAAGGCAGTCTCCCTGGCCCGGCAGATTTACGGAAGCCTTCAGGGAAAACCTGGTTTCCGCATTCCTGTACGGTGATTGCCTAGAAGAAGGCTTCAGCGCCCTGGATAAGCCCTGGGCCATAGCATTCATATTGAAGGAGGCTTCCGCTACGGAGGTCGACAAGCTCAAATCCTGGAGCAAGAAAGCCCTGCGCGAAGGTCTGGAATTCGCCTACATGTTCTCCAGTGCCGAAATCCTCTCGAACCTGGAAACTTTCCCGCTGGAATTCTTGGAAATGTCCTGTAGGAACCAGGTCCTGTGCGGCATCGCTCCCCTGGAAGGTTTCAAGCCCAACCGTGAAGCCCTTGCGTCACAATGTCTGCGGGAATGGAAAGCTTTCTTGTTCCATAGGCGTCTCGACGTAAAACCCAATGCCGACGATTACCTGCAGGAACTTTCGCCCCTGCTAAGCGGCATCTACTACCTGAAATGCGGAATCTACCCTGAAAGCAGGCTGCAGGTCATCGATGCATTCCCGGAAATCATGACCATGGAAAACCCATTGGACACCTTGCAAAACGCAATAACAAAAATATGCGCATGTCCCCAACAGTCCTAATACCTAACACCTATCCCCTAAAACCTAACCCCTAGATCCTAACCCCTAGATCCTAGCCCCTAAAACCTAACCCCTACGACCTCTCAATGAAACAAGTTGTCAAAAAGACCGAACTTGAAAACGGCATCACCATTCTCACCGACTACATGCCCCACGCCTATTCCGTGGCCGTTGGCGTCTGGGTCCCACGAGGCAGCCGTCACGAAGCAAAGGACGAATACGGCCTGAGCCATTTCTACGAGCACCTGGTTTTCAAAGGCACCCAAAAACGCACCGCCCTTGAGATAGCCCGGGCCATCGAAGACAAGGGCGGGAACCTGGAAGCCTATACCACCAGACAAGAAACAGGTTTCTATGCACAGATCGAGCGCAGCCACCTGGCGCTGGCCGTAGATGTCATCGCCGACATGCTCATGAACCCCCGCATGGACAAAAGCGAGATGGAAAAGGAACGCCGGGTGATTATCGAGGAGATTCACAGTTACGACGACATTCCCGAAGAAATCGTAGGAGACATTTTCAACGCCATCCATTTCAAGGGTTGCGGAATTGCCCACTCCATCACGGGGACCATCAAGCAAGTAAACACCCTCACCCACAAACAGATGCTCAGGTACAAGAAGCAGGTGACTGACGAAATCCCCTTGCTGGTCTGCGCCTCGGGCAAGGTGGATCACGAAGAACTTGTAAGGCTTTGTGCCGAGAAGTTCTCCCGCAAAAAAACGCGGGGGCCCATGCCCGCCGACACCTACAAGTCCAGCAACAGTGTGAAGGTGGTGCAGAAGCAGGACATCGCACAGTCCAACCTTTTCTGGGGACTCAGTTTTGACCGCAGCCTGATGGACGAGCGGGGACGCTGCGCCCTCTCGCTGTTCAACGTGGCCATGGGCGCCGGCATGGCCAGCAGGCTTTTCCAGAAGATTCGGGAGGATCGAGGCCTCGCCTACTCCGTGTATTCCACCGCCGACATCTATCGGGACTGCACCGACTGGGGAGTTTCTCTAGCCACAGAACCGCAACAGCTGAAGACCGCCATGGAGCTTTCGTTGGACGAGACCCGCAACTTCTTGAAGCACGGGTTCAAGAAGGGGGAATTCGAGCGGACCAAGACCAACATCTTGGGCGGCATGTACCTGGGGGCCGACAGCCCGGAAAAACGGGTGGTCCGCATGGCGGAACAGATGCTGCACCTGAGTGAGTTCCGCACCATGGAAGAAAGCGAGAAGATTATCCGCTCCATGCCCGAAGACGAGGTGGTGTCCTACGTGAACCGCCTGTTCGACGCCGCCAGGTTCTCCGCCGCGGTCATCGAGCCCGCCGGCCGCAAGAAGACCGAATTGGACGTCGACTTTTTTTAACGGAAAAGGCCGAAGCCTTAACTCGCGCAAATACAAAAGCGCCCCGCCCTGTTATAGGCGGAGCGCAATTTCTCGCGTTGTGCTAAAGCTGTCAATTAGGCGGCTTTCACAGTTTCGACGACCTTGGCGAATGCTTCGGGATCGGCGACGGCAGTACAATGACCGTTCGGCTCCTCATTGGGAGAAACATCTCTGGCATCGCCTCACTCTCGCCTGCACGGCTTGTTAATACAAGCCGCTCCGGCTCACAGTAACGACCGCATGCTCATTACATTGGGTATCGAGCCCCCTGGTTTTTCGCATGCTCTCGCCTACATCGCCAGCTTGCGCTCGGCGATTCCGGCTCACCATGGCCTTGCCGACCGTTGCGCATTCAAAAAAGTCCCCCGCCGTTTTACCGGCAGGGGACAATTTCTCGCGTTGTGCTAAAGCTGTCAATTAGGCGGCTTTCACAGTTTCGACGACCTTGGCGAATGCTTCGGGATCGGCGACGGCCATGTCAGCAAGGACCTTGCGGTTCAGCTGGATGCCGGACTTGGAAAGCTTGTAAATGAACTGGCTGTAGCTGATGCCCAGTTCGCGGACTGCAGCGTTCAAGCGGGTGATCCACAGAGTGCGGAAATCGCCCTTCTTGTCGCGGCGGTGAGCGTAGGCATACTGACCGGCGTGGGCTACGGCGTCAATGGCAAGGCGAAGGTTCGACTTGCGACGGCCATAGAAACCCTTGGCGGCCTTGAGGATTTTTTTGCGGCGTTCGCGGGAAGGAACTCTGGTTTTAGCGCGTGGCATTCTTACACTCCTTATGCAACGACAAGCAGACGCTTGACATGGTAAACATCGACTTTCTTAACGAGAGCGCCCTTACGCAGGTTACGCTTACGCTTCGTGGACATCTTGGCAAGAATGTGGCGCATACCAGCACGCTTGAACTTGACGTGGCCGGAGCCAGTCACGCGGAAGCGCTTTTTTGCACCGCTGTGTGTTTTCATTTTAGGCATTTTTACCTCTTGGGTTTAAGTTGAAGCCTCACCTGCTGCCTTTGGCTCGGTTACGGGCTTTGGTGCCTGGTCCTGCTTTTTGGCAGAGCCTGCACCGCGTTTTGGACCATAGATAGAGAGCATGGTGTTGCCTTCCACCCGTGAATCCATTTCCAAATCGCCAAACTGGAGCAACTCTTCTTTAGCGCGCTCCATCAGGCGCTTGCCGTAGTCCATGTGCGCCATCTCGCGCCCACGGAACTGCATAATCAGTTTCACCTTCATACCGTCTTGAAGGAACTCGGAGGCCTGCTTGATCCGGTACTGGTAGTCGTTCTCGGCAGTCTTCGGGTGCATCTTGATTTCTTTCAGCTTCACCACGTGCTGCTTCGCCTTGGCGGCCTTGGCCTTCTTGATTTGCTCGAACTTGAACTTGCCGTAGTTGATGATGCGGCATACCGGCGGCTTGGCGTTGGGAGACACCTCCACCAGGTCCAGTCCGGCGTCCTTTGCCATCTGCAGCGCCTTGCTCGTCTCGATGATGACGGCCTCGCCGTCCTCCTTCACCAGTCGGATGGGCGAAATGTGGATGTCCTCGTTGATACGAGTTCCGTCACTCTGACGGTTGGGCATGCGGCGGTCGCGCGGATTAGGGTACAAGTAAGCTCCTCGGTATAAGGTTAATGTGGGGCAAAATTTAGTAAGATTCAGAAAAATTTCCAACAAGTTTTGGGCCAACCCCTTTAAAAAACGCCCGATTTTTGTATAATTGTGCTTGCTCGCGGCGGTAGCTCAATGGTAGAGCCTTAGCCTTCCAAGCTAATGGTTGCCGGTTCGATCCCGGTCCGCCGCTCTTGGACCCCTCTCCGGAGGGGTTCTTTTTTTGCGTCCCAGTTTTTTTTACGAGAAAGACTAGAACAGGTCGTCACCCTTGACTTCGGCCTGGGCGATGCCGCTATACATGTTGCGTTTTAGCCCGTAGGTGGTGATAAAGACCCGGTGCAGGGCCTTCTTGGTCTTGGTCTCCGTCCTGAAGGTTTCCGCCTTGTTTCGCAAGGCCAAGTCGTATTCCTTGTCAATCGCAAATTCGGACTGGGAAAACTTCATTTCGCACAGGTCGATAATCCTGTCGCGGCGTTCGATGACCAGGTCAATTTGCGCGCCGGGATCCCCCTTGCTGGACCACGACGACCTTTCGGTAAGGACTCCCGCGATGCCGAGCTTGTCCTTGATTTTGTCGATATGGTCCTTGCAGACCTGCTCGAAGGAATACCCGCACCACGCCCGCTTCGCCGGATTGTCCAGCGTATTCTGCCAGTAGTTCTCGTCCTTGCCGTTCTGGTCTTTCAAAAAACGGAAGTAAAAAAGCGTGTAGTAGTCGGCGAGCTGGTAAGTCGTCAGCTTCTTCTTGTTGCCGTAATAGTTATAGGGGCGAATGAATCCTGAATTGGAAAGGTTCTCGAGAATCTTTGTAAGTGTCCCGTTTTCGGGCAGTTTTGTCGCTCCTGAAATTTCCTTCTTGGTGAGCCCCTTGTTCTTTTGAGAGAGCGCTTCCACGACCTTGATATGCGCATCCGCATTTTTGAACAACGTCGCGTAAAGGTTGCTGAACTCGTTCCAAAGTTTTCCGTGCGGTCTGAAAAACAGTTCGTCGATGTTCTGTGCCAGGGATAGTTCCTTTTGCAGGTGGCTCAGGTAGAACGGGATTCCTCCCATGACCATGTAGAGCTGGATGATGTCGTAGCGGTTCCAGACGATACCCTTGTCGTTTAGGAATTCTTCGGTCTCCCCCAGAGTGAAGGGCTCAAGAAAAATGCGGCCAGTAGCGCGGTTGTAAAGCCCGCCGACATTGTTCAAGATGTTGTCCGTAAGCCATGTGGTTGCCGAACCGCATACAATCAGCAAAATGTTGTTGTCCCAGGCGGCGTAACCATTCCAGAAGACTTCAAATGCCTTCAAGAAGTCAGATTTCTGGGAATCCATCCACGGCATTTCGTCAAAGAACACGACCAGCTTTTCGCCGGTATTCTTTTTTTCTAGCCCCGCCTGCAAAAGCGAAAACGCGTCAAGCCAAGTCCTGGGAACTCGCGACTCGCCAAAGTATTTTTGCAGGGCGAGGCCGAAGTTCGCAAGCTGCATTTCCTTGCTGCCGTCACAAATGCCCGTCACCTGAAAGTCGAAAGTGTTGTCGAAATATTCCCGAATCAGGTATGTCTTGCCCACGCGGCGGCGGCCATAGACCACGACAAAATCGGAGCGTTTGGATTCGACGAACCGGTCAAGCCTGCGGATTTCCTTTTTCCTGCCGATAATGCGCATTTAAGTTCCTATTTTAAGATTCCTTGTCTAAATATATAAAAATATTTGACTTTTAGACCAAATTTACAATAATTTTAGTCTAAATCTTTAATTTTATCAAAGATTTAGACAAGAAATAAAGCTATTCCATATCTAAAACTATAATTTTCAGCAAAAAAAATTATTTTTCGCCAAGTATATCCCATCTTTATAAAAATTTTTATTGAAATTTATAAAAATTTGCTATTTTTATAGGAATTTTAAGTTTTTTATATTCCAACTATTGCAAAATAATT
>CAMHDS010000055.1 GCA_946183925.1 uncultured Fibrobacter sp.
TCTTGGAAACGACTTCGAGGGCGATGCCCGTGAGGAACTTTTCCACCTGGGCCATTTCAAGCTTCATGCCGATAACGCGTTCGGCTTGGGCGATGCGGAGCGTGACCACGTTGTTCTCTTTCTTGTGGTCGTTGCCGGTGTATTCGACGGCCCCCTTGAGAATGCGGCCGCCAGCCACTTCCTGGATGAGGGCGCAGGCGTACTTGCTGTATTCGTCCTGGGTCGCGAAGTCGATTTCGCGTTCAAAGCGGTAGCTGGAGTCCGTGGAAATGCAGAGGCGCTTGGCCTGCTTGCGGACAACGGTTGGGTTGAACCAGGCGCTCTCGAGGAACACGTTCTTGGTAGCGTCGACGATTTCGGATTCAACGCCGCCCATCACGCCGGCAACGCAGGCCGGACGGTCGCCGTCGCAAATCACGAGGTCGTTTTCAACGAGTTCATGGGCGGTGTGGTCAATGGTCTCGATCTTTTCGCCCTTGACGGCGCGGCGCACTTTAATCTTGTTGCCGTGGAGCTGGTCCATGTCGAAGCTGTGGAGTGGCTGGCCCACGTCCATCAAAATGAAGTTCGTGATGTCCACCACGTTGTTGATGCTGTTCATGCCCACGGCGTGCAAAAGCTTCGCGAGCCAGGACGGGGACTTGTCGACCTTCACGTCCTTGATGACGCGGCCCACGTAGCGGGAGCAGCCGCAACCGGGAACCACTTCGAGGCTGATGGCGGAACTTGCCGGTTCGGCATCTTCCTTAAGTTCGTAGGCGAGGGGCTTCAGCGGGCGGTTGAACTTCGCGGCGAGTTCGCGGGCCACACCGCGGTGGCTTAATGCATCCGGGCGGTTCGGGGTTACGTTCAGCTCGAAGCACACGTCGTAGAGGCCGAGGCTCACGAACGGGGTGCCGGCCGGAATGCTGTCGTCAAGGACCATGATGCCCGCGTGGTCATCGGAAAGGCCGATTTCGTCTTCGGCACAAATCATGCCGAAGCTTTCGACGCCGCGGATTTTGGATTTCTTCATCTTGAGGGTGCCACCTTCGGGGAGCGGGAGTTCCGCGCCAATCGGGGCGAGAACCACGGTCTGGCCTGCGGCCACGTTCGGGGCGCCGCACACGACCTGGAGCGTTTCCTTGCCGTCGTTCACGGTGGTGATGTGCAGGTGGTCGCTGTCCGGGTGGGGATCACAGGTGAGCACCTTCGCCACCACGAGCTTTTCGTAGACCTTGCCCGGTTCTTCCATGCCTTCGACTTCGAGGCCGATGGAGGTGAGCGCCTTTGCAACTTCTTCCGCGGATTCCGGAAGATCAACGTGACGTCTGAGCCAATTCAAAGAAACTTTCATCTTTTCCTCTTTGGCACGAATTTCGCGCTGTCAATCTGCTGCAAAATCTGTGCCTGCTAAATTTTCGCGGGTAAATATAGAAATGTACGCCTATTTTACCGCAGCGGGTATTCCCTGTATTCCTTGACGCCGAATTCCTGGCGCAGGTAGTCCCAGCGCACCAGACGGTTTTTCCAGTAGTACTTGCGGTACAGGCGGCGGGCCACGCGGCTGGTGAATTCGTAAGGGATGGTGTGGTGGTCATCGGCCACGCTTTCCATAGAGATGCGGTGGTCCAGTTCGCCGTTCACCACGTCTACGGTTTCGCCAACCTGTACGTCGGGAATGTGGCTCACGTCCACCATAGTGGCGTCCATACACACACGTCCGAGAATGGGGCAGAGCTGCCCACGAATAAACAGGAATCCCTTGTTGTAGCCACCGCGGAGGTAACCGTCGCCGTAACCGATGGCCACGGTGGCGATTCGAGTGGGCTGCTGTGCCATCCAGTAGCCGCCGTAACTGACCGTCTCGCCGGGCTTCACGTCGTGAATGTGGCGGATGGTGGATTTGATTCGCATTACGGGCTTGATCGGCCACGGCGAAGGGGCAGCTCCCATGCAGTTGTAGCCGTAGAGGGCAAGACCCGGGCGCACCATGTCAAAATGGCTTTCGGGGCGGGTGAGGGTGCCTGCGGAACTGCTGCAATGGCAGATGGCGGGGCGGAGTCCTTCCGCTTCAAGTACATCTACGAGCCGCGTAAAACGCTGGATCTGGATGTCGGTCTTGGGGTTCCCCGGCATGTCGGCAGTGGCCAGGTGGGTGAACATCCCTTCGAAATGCAAATTCTTGAGACTCAGGGCCGCACGAATGTTGTTGAAGTCTTCGGCGTCAAAGCCGTAACGGTTCATGCCCGTATCTACGGCCAGGTGGGCCTTGCAGGTAGTGCCCGTCTCTTTCAGGAACTGGTCGAAGGCCATGGCGGTACGGATATCCGTGATGGCCGCGGTCAGCTGGAATTCTACGAAGTAGGCGAAGTCAGAGGGAGTGCAGGGCCCAAGCACCAGAATGGGAAGGTCCATGCCGTATTGACGGAGCAGCATGCCCTCGCTGATGTGTGCCACGCCCAGGTAGTCCGCTCCGCCGAACTTGGCGGCAAAGGAGCAGGCAAGGCTGCCATGCCCGTAGGAGTCTGCCTTCACGGGCAGCAAAATCTTGGTGTTCTTTGGAATCTGGCTGCGGATGAACTTGATGTTGTTACAGAGGGCGTCCAGGTTAATTTCAATCCAGTTGGGCCTTGCAATCTTGTTCAGATCAGGGGGATTTTTCAGAAGTTTCGGTTGTTCGCTCATGCTTGCTGTCACTATAAAATCGTACGGGACTAATCTAGCAAATTATTCTGCGGAGGCTATTCCCTTTAGAGCTTCATCCATGCATTCGGCAAGGATTTTCGAAAGGGCTTCCGCCGTAACTCTCGGTTCCCGGCTGTTGGTGGGCTTGCTTTTGTCGCACTTGCCTTCCCACAAGACTGCGCCTGACTGGACATTCTTGAATGTGAGGCCAATAGTCAGGTGCGCGGATTGTGAACTGCCTTCGTCAACTTCTTCGATTGCCCCGATGTGGCCAGAGAGTTCGTAATCCGGCATGACTCCGCCAGAAGAAATTACATTCTTAAATATCCCGATTTTTTCGGTATACTCCGTTACGATTCGAGTAATCATGTGTTCCGGACGGCTTGCCCAGAGGTCTAAATCATAGAACATGAAGTCGTAGGCGGATTCCCGATAGACAATATTTGAACGCTGGTAGGCGGGGTCGATAGTAAATTTCTTTACGGCTACGCTCTTGCCTGCAAAAGTTCCGCTTGCCTTGGGTGCAGAAATGTTTTCTACGGCGAGAGTGTAGTAGCGGGTGGGTTCAGACGTTCCGCCGCCAAAGCAGCCTGTCAGAGCAAGCGAAAGTAAAATAAACGCTGCTAGATTCCGGGTCGTGGCCCGGAATGATCCGTTGGAGATTGTTGCTCGGAATGACGTGTAACGAATCATTTGCGTCTCTCCTTGGCTTCTGAGTGGATGAGTGCCGAGGGATTGTTCTTGATCTTTTGAGAGAATTCTTCCATGTTGGAAAGTACCGCGTTCAGTTCAGTAATGACATTTTCTACTTGGTCCTGATTACTATAGACGGTCTGGTCCAGGCGGGCGGTCAACTGCCTTACGGATTCTAGCGTTTGTTGCAGGTTGTCGTTCATGGACTTGGTGTCGATGGCTTCCAGTTTCTCCTTGATCAGGTCTAGGTCAGTTCCCGCCTTGGCTGCGATTTTGGCCTCTTCGATTTCTCCCAGAATGGTTTTCATGGAATTGGCTGCAGCAGCGAAATTCTCGATGGGGGAGGATATGTTCTGTGTCAACTGGTCCAAATTCTTGGTCGCACTTTCCAAATTTTTCAGGGCGCTGCTGATGTTGTTTACGTTTTCCCTGGAAAAAATACGGTTCAGGTTTCCAACGAGGGCATCTACATTTCCAACGATGTCGCCTGCCTGGTTTGCGAACTTGTCAAATGAATTTTCTGCTGCGGGAACATAACCGTTCTTTTCCACATTGGGTTCGTCAAAACGTCCGCCAGAGAGAACGATCTGCTTTTCGCCAGTAAGGGAAATCCCATGGGTCATACTTGCCCTGGTTCCCTGCTTGATTGGAGTACCCCTGTTTACTCGGAATATCACCACAACCTGGTTCAAGTCCGTGGAGTCGATTTGAATCCTTACCACATTGCCCACATCAATTCCGTTGAGTTTGACCTGGGCTTCGTTATACAGGCCAATGACAGAATCGCTGAATATGGTGTAGTAGTAGTCATATTCCTTGTTCAAGTAGCGGGACAGGACATAGCCCAGGAATACCAGGATGAGTATTCCGCAAAAGAGCATGAAAGCGCCAATCTTTATTCTTTCGGAGCGTGTGGTTTCCATCTTTCACTCTTTAGTCTAGAAAATCGAAATGGTAATATTCATTGTTGTCTTTTTCAGGGGGGCATTCCCTGCGGAAAAAATTCCAGAGGGTCGGGTTTTCGCTATCTAGTCCTTGTTGCAGTGTTCCGTCCATGAGTACGTATCCTTCCTGCAAATATACGAACCTGTCGCATATAATCTTGATGCTTTCCAGTTCGTGAGACACGATAACCATGGAAACTCCCAGGGTGTCCCTAAGTTCCAGCAGGAGCTCGTCCAAAGAGCGGGCGGTAACTGGGTCCAGTCCAGTGGAGGGCTCGTCGCAGAACAGCAGCTCGGGTTTGAGGGCGATGGCCCTGGCAAGGGCGGCCCTTTTTTTCATTCCCCCGGACAGTTCCGAAGGATACTTGTGGAACGCGTCCAGTAGGTGGACTTTTTCCAGCCTGTCGGCAACGATGGCTTCCATCTGGCTTTGGGGCATGTAGGGCATGCTGCGAATCAGGGGAAGCATGGCGTTTTCTGCTACGGTCAGGTCCGAAAGCAGGGCCCCGTTTTGGAAAAGGACGCCGGTACGCATGCGGGTCTCGCTGTCCAGCCCTTCTTTGGCTCCAAAAGTTTTCCCGAAATAGGTGATGGTTCCGCTTTGGGCCTTGATGAGTTTCAGGATGTTGTTCAGCAGTGTAGATTTTCCGCAGCCGGAACTCCCCAGAATCATGCGGATTTCACCCTTTTTCACATCGAAAGAAATGTCGTTCAGGATGGTCCTGCCACCATAACCTGCTTTCAGGTGTTCTACCCGGAGAATTGTATTTTTCGATTGAACTTCCATTTTGTCCTCAGTAGAATATAAAGCCGAAGCAGGTGTCGGCAACGATGATTGCAGAAATGGAAGTTACCACGCTGGAGGTTGTGGCGAGGCCAACCGCCTCGGCACCGCCGGTGGCGTTCAGTCCCTTGTTGCAAGATATAAGGGTGACTAGCCATCCAAAAACAAGCGCCTTGATGGAACTCTTTAAGAAAAGGATTGGTTCGATGCCTTCGCGGATAGAGTTGAAATAGTTGGTAAAGGTAATGTCAAAGAAAAAGAAGGCTATCAGGAATCCGGCGAAACATCCGCAGATGGAAGCGCAGAATGAAAGGATTGGCGTACAAATGCTCATGGCGATAAAGCGGGGCACCACCAGGTATTGAACAGGCGGAATGGCCATGGTCTTGATGGCCTTGACTTCTTCGCAAACGGACATGTTGGCAATTTCTGCCGCAATGGAAGAACCCGACCGTCCTGCCAGAATGATGGTGGTCAGAAGCGGTCCGATTTCTGCGAAAATCAGGAATCCGAGACCGGAGGCCAGGTAGGAACCTCCGCCTACGGCCTTAAGCATAAAGGAACTTTGCAGGGCCATGGTAAAGCAAATCAGGGCCACCATCAGAAAACAGATGCCCATGGCTTCGCTGCCCAGTGCGAAAATCTGCTTGGCCGTTCCGCGAAACTTGATTTTTCCCTTGTCGAATGGCCCCAGCAGGCTCCAGTAGATGGACATGTTCAGCAGCACGAAAACTTCGGCAGTGCCCTTGGCTGCCCTTATCCCTTTTTCTCCAAGAATTTCAAGAAAATGCCGCTTGGTTTTTTCCCTTGCCGGGACTTTTTGTCTTTTTAGGTTTTTTAGGTGAGTCTTTATGTCGTCACAGAAATGGGCGAGGGTCAGCTTGTGCCCCGTCTTTTCGGACAGGTCGGCTAGCAGGGAAAAAAAAGCGTCACCGCTATAGTCCATCTGGGCAAGCATTGTCCCGTCAAGGCAAAGATCGCCCTTGCGGAGGCATCCCTTGCATTTGTGCAGAAGATTCCTGCTGTTGGCTGCGGTCAGCCGAGAGGGGAGTCTTATGGTTTCTGCAATCGCGGTCATTTAGAAAATCTCGCCTGGTGGAACAACTAGAAATTGTCATCCCTGTCAAACATGTGGGTCACGAATTCGACGACAAGTTTCTCGTAGGCTTCATCGCTAAAGATGTTTTTTTGCATGAGGTCTACGGTCTCTTTTGACAGCTTGTTTGTCTTTGCAAGTTCTGCCCCGCCTTGCCAGTACCGTTTGCGCAAGATGTTTAGCCTCCGTTCCCCGCCCCGGTGGTGCAGGGCCCGCATCTGTGGGCAGGCCACAAGTTGATAACCCTCGTGACCTAGGATAATGTCGAACTGCTTTACGATGGGCTCGTAAACAACGTCGATGTCGCACCAGGCACAACTGGACAGCAAGATGATTTTCTGCCCTTCCTTCTGGAACTGGAGCCCGTGGAGTTTAGAATTGGCCGCGTTAACGCCCTTTCCCAGTTTTTGACCCATGTAGGGGTGAACCATTCCCACGATACGGTCCATCAGCACCTTCATCTGTCCGGGGACGCCGAATAGGAACAGCGGGAAACTCCAGATGACGATGTCTGAATTGATGAGTTTTTCACGGATGGCGGGAACGTCGTCGTCCTTGATGAAGCAACTTCCGTCGGGTCTGCCCCAGCAGCTGAGGCAACCGCGACAGGGCTTGATGTTCATCTTGTCGATGAAAATATATTCTGTTTCAAAATTGCCGTTTTCTTCAAGACCCTGGACAAAGGCCTTGGTGGGAATCAGGGTGCCGCTCCGTTCGTTTTTGGGGCTTGCCACCATTACGAGGATTTTTTTTGATTCTGCCATTCGACGGTCCTAATTCCGCAAAGTTAGATTTCCAGGAAAGCCTTCAGGTCTTCCATACGCTGTTTTGCCATTTCAACGCCATGCTCATAGGACTCGTTCATTTTGTCCATGTCGGTATCGAACTGGTCGCAAAGGTCAATAAGGGGACGAATCAGGAACAGCTTGCCTTTTTTCTCCAGAGATTCCATCTGGCTGAAATTTTTTTCGTACCGCTTGAGCCTGACCATCAGAGCCCGAAATAGGTTGGGGAACTTGTTCTTGTACAGCGGGTTCAAGATGGCTCGGTACTTGCGAAAGTCCGTCACCGCTTCGCCCGGATAGTGGGTAGATATGGCCACTACCTTGTCGCACCCTTTTTCGAAGGCCCTTTCGTATGGAATGGGTTCGGTAATGCAACCGTCGGCGTAGTGCCTGTCATCTAGCTTTGCCATAGGGAACAGCATGGGTAGGGCGCAACTGGCGCTAATCAAATCCAGAAGCCGCTTCTTGTCTTGCTTTTCGCTCTTGAATTCGGCGCGACCCGTCTCACAGCAGGTGAGGCCGATTTCGCATTCGACTCTGGAACTTGCGTAGGCTTCAAAGTCCAGGGGCATTTCACCATCGGCAGACAAGTAGTTCAGGGCATGAAATTCCTTCTGGATGCCGATGTACTTGCTGGCCCATTTCTTGCCCTTTTGGAGACGGGTGGGCAAGACGATAAAGCGGAGACGCCCCTGCTGGCGGGTAATGTAATTGATGGCCGCGTGTGCCCCGGCAGAAACGCCCGCGATGTAGTCGAAGGGGATGTCTTCGTCCATGAAGGTGTCCAGCACGCCTGCGCTGAACATGGTCTGGCGAGAGCCTCCTTCTAGTACAAGGCCCGTTTTCATGCCAGTACCTCTTCGGGAGTTTCTGCGGCGACGGGCAATGCCTTCGGTTCGGAGGCGCCAAGGGCCTTCTGCTTGAGTTGCCAGACCTTCTGTCTAAAGTGTTCGCTCCGTTCTGCCAAGTGCTTAGAAGAGGTGATTCCCTTCACCCGTTCAATTTTTTCGGCATCTCCAACCACGATATGGGTGCGATGCCCGAACTTATAGATGCCGTCAAGCCCGACAGAAAGCACCGGCGCTCCGGTACTGCGGGCCAAAAAGGCAAAGCCCGTCTTGAATTCGTTCAGCAGGCCGTCGTAACGGCACTTGCCTTCGGGGAAAATGATGACGTTGTTTCCTTTTTCCAGTTCACGCTTGGCTAGCAATGCCCATTCGGTGTCCATATTGAATCGGTCGCAGGGAATCACGCATTTTGCGCGGGTCAGCGCCCAACGAAAATGGGGGTCTTCAATCTGGTCCTTGGCCACCACGATACTCTTGTGGGAAAAGAAAACCGCAAGCATCATGATGGGGTCAAGCATGCTGGTATGGTTGGCGATAATTACCGATGGAGTTCTAAGATGAACCGACTTGACCGATTCCCCTGTAAAGATGACCTTTGGGCGGAACCAGACGAACATAAAGACCCGCACCGTGTATATCACCACGATGACAACGAGGTGCATAAAGCATTCTACCAGCGGGTTTTTCTTTTTTACATCGGACATCACAGAGCAATAATTTTTTTAATGGAAAATGCTCGCCTTGGTTCGACTTCGCTCAACACAGGTCGCGAGCATATCGAAAAATTACTTACCGAGGCTTTCCTTGGGAATACTCGTAAAGGTGAGAGCGCCCTTCGCGTGAATGTTGCCGTTCACTTTCACAATGCAGTCAAAGCCCACCAGCACGCCGCCTTCTTTTGTCTTCTTCACAGAGATTTCAAGCTGGTCGCCCGGAATCACTGGCTTCACGAACTTGAATCCGTCAATCTTCAACAGCACGTAGAGATTCTTTTCCAAATCTTCGGCGGGCTTTTCGATCACGAGCGAGCAAAGCTGAGCACAACTTTCCACAATGAGCACGCCCGGCATAATCGGGGTTCCCGGAAAGTGCCCCGTAAAGTACGGTTCGTTCACGCTCACGTTCTTGATGCCCACGGCAGATTCGTTCGGCGTAAGTTCCGTGACACGCTCGATCATCTGGAACGGCGGGCGTTGTGCAATCTTTTCGCTGATTTCGTAAATGTTCATCATAGGGAAAGTCCTCCGTCCAGCACGAACACCTGGCCGGTCACATAGGCGAACTGGTCAGAGGCCAGGGCCGACACGATGTTGGCCACTTCGTCGGCGGAACCGAAACGTTTTAAGGGAATCTTTTCGAGGTACCCCTTGCGGGTCTCTTCGGGAATGGCCTCTATCATCTCTGTCGCAATAAAGCCCGGAGCCACGGCATTCACGCGGATACCGAAACCGCCCAGCTCCTTCGCGAGGGTCTGGGTCAGCGAGTTCACTGCTCCCTTCGTGGCGCTGTAGACGGCTTGGCCGGCAAGAGCGAACTTCGAGGACACGGAACTCATGTTGATAATCACGCCGGATTTCTGCTTGTACATCTTCACGGCCACCTGCTGGGCACAGTAGAAGTAGCCCTTCACGTTCAGGTCGAAGCACTTGTCCAGGGTTTCCGGGTTCATCATCATTAGGTATTCGTCGCGAACGATGCCCGCATTGTTCACCAGTACGTCAATTCGTCCGTAGGCCTTGAACACCTCGCGAACCATGACCTTGACTTCGTCTAGCTTGGAAACGTCGGCCTTGTAAACCATGCCGTCGCCACCTTCGGCTTTGATCTGGTCGAGCGTGGCGTTTGCTGCCTCGTCGGAACTGGAGTAGTTCACTACGACGGTATAGCCGTCGCGGGCAAGGCGCAAGGCGCAGGCCTTGCCGATACCTTTCGAAGCTCCTGTTACTAAAGCTACTTTCATTTTCAAGCTCCTTTTACCTAAACACTATTTTCCGAATACGACGGCGCTGTAAGACCCGCCTGCTGCGTAGGAGATAACCAATATCTTCTTGAGATTCACCGATTCGACTGTTTTTGCCGCAACGGAACCGTCGGCTGCAACAAAGTAGGCTTTGTCGCCAGCAAGTTCGCCACTCAGCAGGAGGGTTGCTTCGGCAGCGGCAAGAGCGGCAGATCCCGCACGGCCTTCGCCGGTACGTTCCTTGACTTCGAAGAGCGGCATCGTGGAACGTTTTTCGCCGAACACGCGCTTGAGGGCGCCCTTCTCGATATCGTCAATCCGCTTGCACCCGTTGGCAAAGCCGCAAACCGCATCGATGTCGCTTGCGGTGATGCCCGCATCGGCCAGGGCATCTGCAATGGCCTTGTCGAGGGCGTTTTCGGAACCGGCGAGTTTTCCAAATTTCACGTTCTTGCGGCCGTGCCCAAAGCCCAGCGCATAGCAGTAAACCTTGGCTCCCCGGGATTTGGCATAAGAATCTTCTTCGAGCGTGATAGACACGGAACCGTCACCCACCACAAAGCCTTCGGCATTTGCGAAGGGAGCGACCACATCGTTTGCGGCCACGCCAAGTTTCTGGGCAAATTCCGTAATAATCGGCAGGTTTTCGTCTGTACCGGTGGCCATCATGGCTTTTTCCTGACCGTCGTGAATAACGTTCATGGAGTAGCCGATGCTGTCAAGTCCCGAAAGGGGACCCGTGGTAATGGTGACGCCGTAGCCTTTGATGCCGGAACAAATGGAGAGGTAGCCGCCAGCCGCATTGTAAACGGTGTGGGGGAACTTGAATGCCGAACCTTGGGAGTTGCCTTCCCGTGCAATCAGCTCCTCGAAATCGTAGGTGGCGCCGAGGCCGCCTTCGCTGGTACCCACGATGATGCCGATGTCCTTGGCATTGTCTTCGGTTACCGAGAAGTTTGCATCTTGCAGAGCCCGCATGCCTGATACCGTCTGGAGCTGTCCTAGGTTGTCCAGCTTGCGGTAGAAGGCCATCTTGACCCCAAGTTCCTTGTAGTCTTCCAGAGTGATTGTGGAATGCACCGATGCAGATTCGGGCTTCTTGTCTGCCTTGACCGCTTCCAGGTAGGCCGCCTTGCTATTACCAAGCGGAGAGACAATTCCAAGACCGGTTACGGCAATCTTTTTGCCTGCCGCAGACTGGGCAGAAACTTCGCCCGGAATTTTCGAGAATACAATGGCCGCATTGGTGCCGCCGAAGGCCACGTTGTTGCTCAAGACGCACTTGAGTTCCTTGTGGCGGGCTGTGTTCTGCACAAAGTCGAGGGCTCCCACCTTTTCCTTGAGGGCGGCAGACTGTTCTTCGGTGTAGGGGAAGGTCGGGAGTACTGTATCGGTCGTAAGAGCCTTGATGCTGAACACGGCTTCAATGGCGCCGGCCGCTCCTAGGCAGTGCCCTGTGAGAACCTTTGTGGAACTTACGGAGATATTGGAGTTGTTTTCGCCAAAGAAATTCTTGAAGGCGGTAATTTCGGCATTGTCGTTTTTGCCGGTACCTGTACCGTGGGCGTTCACGTAGCCGATATCGGACTTGTCGATGCCGGAATTCTTGACGGCGCGGCTAATGGCTTCCATCAGGCACACGCCATCTTCTCTGGGGGCGGTAATGTGGTTTGCGTCGCTGGTGACGCCCGAACCCAGTATTTCGCAGTACTGCTTTGCGGAACGCTTTTGGGCATGTTCGTAGGATTCCACGATGACGATACCCGCCCCTTCGCCAAGGGTAATGCCGTTACAGCGGTTGAAGGGGGAACACCCGTTTTCGTCCAGGGCATGGAGCGAAAGGAATCCGGAATAGGGAACTGCCGCAAAGGAATCCGCACCGCCTGCAATGACTACATCGGCCTTGCCCGCACGAATCAAATCGCAGGCGACGGCAATGGAAATGGTGCCTGCCGCACAGGCGTTTGCCACGTTGGTGACGATTCCGCCGGCCCCGCAGGTTTCGGCTACCTGGGAGGCGATAGCCGCAATGGGCATCTTGGCAATTTCAGAAACATTGCGACCGTGCTGGTGGTATTGCTCAATAGAGAGCACCCCGCCTACGCAACTGCCGATGACCACGCTTACGCGCTGGTCGTCGTTAAAGTTTGCAAGACCTGCATCGGCCAGTGCTTCCTTTGTGGCTTTGATGCAAAGTTTGGAGACCCGGTCTTTTTCTTCGGGGGCGTCCAACTCGTCTAGGGTGTCGCACTTGACTTCGGCAGCCAAGTCCGCATAGCACTTGTCGGTATCCACCGAAGTGGTCTTGTGGATTCCCGAAACAGAATTAAGGGCGCTTTTCCAGGTTTCTTCAACATTGTTACCGACGGCGCAAATAACGCCCAGGCCAGTAACTACACAGCGGCGTTCGTCAGGAGTCATAAGATGTAGATTAGGTTATGCTTTGTGAGCTTCGATGTAGGCGGCAATCGTGTTGATGGACTGGAAATGTTCCTTGCCGACGCCGGTCATGGACACGTTGAAGTTGCTGTCCACGAAGGAGATGATTTCCAGGGAATCCACGGAATCCAGGCCGATTTCTTCACCGAAAAGTTCGGTGTCGTACTGGAGAACGTCGCCATCTACGCCAAGATCCGACATGAAAAACGCTTTCAATTTGCTTTTGACTTCTTCTTGATCCATTTTTTACCTCGAAAATTTTAAAATATAACAAGATAAAAATAGAAAAATATCGGTATTTTCTGCGAAAGAACTTTTTTTTTCCGATATACAGACCGAATCCTAGGACAAAGAGAACACTAAAACCCTTTATTCCGGGAATATCTTTTTGACCTGCTGGGGCAATTCTCGCGTGGGTTGTCCATTTTTCAGAAAGCAGTGCACAGATGAGCCTGTAGAACAGAGGGTTCCTTCTACAAACACCTTGTAGTCGAATACGAAGTGGAGGGCTCCCTTTCGGGTCAGGGTCGTCTCGATATCCACAAATTCACCATAGTGGGTGGGGCGCTTGTATTGGACTTCTAGCTTGAGAACCGGGCTTACAAACCCCTCTTTTTCAATTTCCAGGTAGCTAGCGCCCAGGGAGCGGAAATAATCGGTACGGGCCAGTTCGAACCATACGGGGTAAACGGCATGGTGGACAACCCCCATCTGGTCGGTTTCAGCGTAGCGGACTTCGATTCGGGTGGTGTGTATGTGATTGTTGGTTTGCATAGTAAAGTGACTATCAAATGTGAAATGTGAAGTGTGAAATGTGGAGTGTGTAATGTGAAATTAATTGCACATTACACATCTCACATCGCACATTGTTAAAACGCTTGTCGGACATAGAACGAAAGCCCCAGGTGGTCGAAATCCACCCACGAAAAATCAGCACGGGCGAACAGATTTTCTTTCAGGTTTAGGCCGAGTAGTGCGCCAATCCCGACGGACTTGTGCCACTCGTTGCGGACAAGTTCACTGAAATAGGCTCCGGACTTGCCTCCCTCGAAAAAGACATGACTCCCGAAACGCCAGAACAAGAAGCGCCGGATTTCTGCCTGAAGAATGACCGCCTGGTTGTCTCCAAAGTAGAGGCTTTCCACTCCGCGGAAACGGCTTATTCCGTCTGGACCCGCTAGTATGTCGAAGGGGACGTCCCCGCCGGAGCGCATCCAGAGAAAACCGAGAGCCAAGGAAGTCTGCAAGGGCGTTTCGGTATAGCCCCGTAAGTCCAGGGATTCTGTGTCAAAGGTGTAGTCGCCGAGCCTGTCGCTGTAAAACAGCTGTTTCCATTCCATAAGAAAGCCATGGCGGGTCCAGTTGGTGTTGTCCCGGGTGTCAAGCCCTAGCAGGTAACCTGCGCCGTTTCGCCAGCCCGAATGGGTATCCGGGGTCTTTAGGGTCTCGCTTTCCTCAAAGTCTATGTCCGAACGCTCTACGTGGATTTCGATGCCGTACTTGAAACTCTGGGGCAGTCCTATTCTGGATTCAACTCGCGTTCCCAGCTGAATTTTTTTTCGGTTGTAGTTGACGAAATTGTCTATGTCCGGGTCGTTACCCCTCCCGAAATAGCTGGCGATCCAGTCCTGGTACTTGACCAGGGACCAGAGGGTGACTCGGTCGTGGAAAAAGTAGAAGTAGGGTTCCAGCACCAACTGTAGCTGTTCTCGCGTGGATCCGTAGGCCGTAAGGCCGATTTCTGGAACCTTGCCGCCAGCAAAATCCGGTTTCAAAAAGAACAGGGCCATAGCGCCAATCTGGAACTCCGTCTCTTCGGTGTAGCCGAGGACGGGTACCAGGGAGTAACGCTGAAAGGACTCCTCGTCGGAGCTGTTTGTGTTTCCAAAAGCGGCAGAGGTCAAGACAAGGAAAGCCGCGGCAACCACTTTGAGGATGTTCATCTGAAACATTAAACTGGTCGCCGGTCCTTGGAAAACGTCCTTGATTATTTAAGCCTGGTTCGCTTTTTCCAGCTCGCGGGCGTTGATAATCAGCATCTGCAGGCGGTTTTCGATGTTTGCAAAACTGGTATCCGGGTCGTAGTCAAGACTAAGAATCTGCACGTGGGGGCAGCGTTCCTTGACGGCCTTGGTGAGGCCTCGGCCGGAGATATGGTTTGCAAGGCAGGCGAAGGGCTGCAAGATGATATAGCTGTTCACGCCATGCTGTGCGTTGTACAGGATTTCGCCCGGAATCATCCAGCCCTCGCCCGTGTTGTAGGTGGGGTCGATGATGTCGGAAACGTAGTCCTTGAGTTCCACGCAGTCGGCGTGGTGCTCGTACAGCTTGAACTTGTGCATGGACTTGCGGGCGGTTTCCACGGCGTGGGTATAGACCCTTGCCGTCACGCCGCCTTCCACGCGGTCCATGATGGGGTTCGCCGAGAACCCGCGCTTGATTTTTTCGGCGCGGACCACCTCGTCCACGCGGAAAAAGTCCGTCATACCCGGCAGGTAGACTTCCATGCCGTTGTTCATCAGGTAGTTTTCCACAAAGCCGTTGGCGCTGGGGTGGTAATTCATGAGAATTTCGCCAAGTACAGCTACGCGGGGCTTGCGGATGCCCTTCTTGCGTTCTTCGGTGATTTCGATTCCGTTGAAGGCCTCGATGCACTGTTCAAAGACCTCGATGAGCTTGGAGGGCCGCACCAGCTGGGCTGTGGTCAGGTGGCCTGCGACGGCAATCACCTTGGGCATCCATTCGTCGTAGACCTTCTGGGTGTCGCCTGCGTTCACTTCGTAGGGGCGCACGGCACGGTACATGGTCTCGATGGCGTCCATGGTCACAAGGCCCCACAGCATGTGGAGTCTGAAGTCGAGGCCCAGCTGGAAGCCGGGGTGCATGCCCTTATAGTCCACGCCGGTGGTAATGATGGTCACGTCCTTGAAACCTGCTTCGTCAAGGGCCTTACGGGCGAGTACGGCGTACTGCACGGCGCGGCAGTTTTCGCAGTTCTTGGCAAGGCACATGGAAACCTGGTTCTGCGGAACTTCGGGGTGTTCCACCAGCCAGCGGAGGGCTTCGCCGATGTTCACTTGGCAGGGGAAGCAGATGTCGTTGTGCACGAACTTTTTGCCGAGCTCGATGGCCTTGCGGTCGGCCACCGGCAGGTATTCGGCGATGTAGCCCTCCCGCTTCATGTATTCGCTGGCCAGCACGGTAAAGGCGGGGGAGAGGTTCGGCGTCAGAATGCGGCGACGCTTCTTGTCTTCGGGCAAGAAGGGCGTATGGAACAGGGGCTCGTGGCTTTCGGGCTTGTCGGGCAGGTTTGCCGCACGGCGGGCCTTTACGGTTTCGATAAAGCTCTTGACGCGGATTCCCACGGGGCCGCGGGCATCGCCTTCGTCGAGCTTGAGCATGAGCATTTCCTTGTTGGAATCAAGGTGCAGCATGCGCATCATTTCGTCGGTCAAAATCGAGTCGTGTCCGCAACCGAAGCTTACGATCTGTGCAAGTTCGATGTTCGGATCCTTCGCGGCAATCATGGTGGCACCAATCATGCGCAAGTGGAAGGTGTTCTTGATTTCGATACGGGTGTGGCTGGGCACATCCTGGTCGTACACGCCGGGGAGCGATTCGGTGGTGAGCACCGGAATGCCCATGGCGGTAAAGTGGCTTGCGATGTTGTGGTTGATGAGAGTGTCCGCATGGTAGGGGCGGCCTGCAATCACCACGGCAAAGGAATTTTTCGCCCGGACATCGTCCAGCACCTTCTGGCCTTCTTCCAAAAGCGTGGTGCGGTAACTGTTGAGCGCCTTCTCGCCTTCGGTCACGGCCTTGTCCAGAAGTTTCTTATCCAGTTTCCAGTGTTCGTGGAACCAGTCGATGGTCTGGCTCCGGCGGAGCTTGGTGTTGAACCAGTGGAATATGGGCTGGTCCATGGGAACGCCGTAGTTCTTTTCGGGCTCGTCGGTATTCTTGCACACGTTCGGGTAGGCCTGCACCACCGGGCAAACGGAGGTGGCGGTGAACTTGGTGTGGTCGCTGGGGATTGCAACCATCATCGGGAAGAAGATTCGGTCCACTTTCTTTTCAATGAGGCTGAGCACGTGGCCATGTACAAGCTTTGCCGGGAAGCACACGGTGTCGCTGGGTACGCTGTGGAGCCCCGCTTCGAACATCTTGTAGTCGCTCTGGCGGCTCACCACCACGGTGTAGCCGAGGCTGGTGAAGAAGGCCTTCCAGAAGGGGAGGCTCGCCCAGAATTCCAGCACGCGGGGGATACCGATGGTCTTGCCGTTGTTTTCCACGAGCTTCGCCGGGGCGTAGTCCTTCACCAAAAGCTGGTTCGTGCGCTTGATCATGTCGGGCACGGACTGCATCTTCTTGTTGATTTCGGCGATGAGGGCCTTCGTCTTCGGATCGTTGGGGTCGGCGGTGACTTCGCCGCGTTCGCAGCGGTTGCCGGTCACGAAACTCTGGCCGTCGCTAAAGGTTACGATGGTACGGGAGCAGTGGTTGGTGCAGTACTGGCAGAGCTGACCCGGCTGGTTGTGCCAGCTGAAGGTCTTCATGGCGTCAAGCCCGATAAAGCGACTCTTGAGTTCCGGTTCGGTCTTGCGCTTTTCTTCCATGAACTTCTTGGTCAAAAGCGCGATACCGATGGCACCCATTTCGCCCGGACGTTCCGGACGGATGGGCTTTAGGCCGGTGTACTGCTCGAAGGCGCGGAGAACGGCATTGTTCTTGAAGGTTCCGCCCTGGACCACCACCTTCTTGCCGAGGGTGTTCAGGTTGCGGATACGGATGACCTTCGTAAACACGTTGTTGATGATGGAGCGGCAGATACCTGCGATAATGTCTT
>CAMHDS010000056.1 GCA_946183925.1 uncultured Fibrobacter sp.
CGTTCAGCACTTCGGCGCCGATATCCTTGAAGGCGTTCTCGATGCTGCCGTATTCGGTTTCCAAATCGAATGCGTCGGTGGCGTGGGCGATGTGCAGGTAGCTGTTGGCATCAAAGCGGTCTACGAACTTTTTACCCTGGTAGCGCAGGTAGCTTTCGATAGGCAGGTTCAAATCGAAGGGCGTGCTGTAGGTGACGGCGTGGTTACGGTTCTCCTGTTCCTGGGAACGCTTGAACTTCTGTTCCATGCCGATGGCGCTCAGGTAGGTGATGTGGGCCAGCTTGCGGGCGTTGGCAAGACCGATGTCTGGCTTGTTCGCCTTGTCGTAGTAATCACCGCCGTTAAAGTTCGGGTCCTGGGTAATCACGTCGCGGGCTACCACCTCGAACCCCAGCGCCTGGCTGGAGAACCGGGGCGAGCTGGCGATAATCACCACCCGCTTCACCTGTTCAGGGTAGTAGATGGCCCATTTCATGGCCTGGAAACCGCCCATGGAGCCGCCCAACACGCAGTAGAATTCTTTGATGCCAAGCCCGTCGGCCAGTTCCTTCTGGGCATGCACCATGTCGCCGATGGTGATGATGGGGAAGGTGCTGCCGTAGGGCTTGCCCGTGCGGGGGTTGATGGTCGCGGGGCCTGTTGTGCCCTTGCACCCGCCCAGAATATTGCTGCAGACCACAAAGAAGCGGTCCGTGTCGATAGCCTTGCCCGGTCCGATAAGTTCGTCCCACCAGCCGGGCTTGCGGTCGGTTTCGGTGTACCAGCCGGCGGCGTGTGCGTCGGCGGTCAGGGGCGAGCAGACCCACACCGCGTTGTCGGCGGCGGCATTCAGCTTGCCGTAAGTCTCGTAACGGATATTCAGCGCAGGCAGCGTCTGTCCGTTTTCCAGCGCAAAACCCGTCTCGCCATAGTCCTTGACGAAATCCTGGGGGACCACCGGTCCGATGCTGGATTTATGCGTATATTCACTCATATGCATAAATATAGATAAATGGTGGGAAATCGGCAACAAAGGGGGGAAGTCTCCCCCTCGCTACACAGACCGCTCGGCTCAAAAGCATAGAAGAACCTACGAGATTGCCTCGCTTTCGCCAACACGACTCGTTAAGACGAGTCGCTTTTGGCTCACTGACCCGGCTCGTCAACCCCGCAATTCTCTCGTCATCCCCGCGATTCTTTTCGTCATCCTCGCGCAGGCGAGGATCCCCTATCATCTTGGCGAGGATTTCCTTGCCGTTTCCGCTACCCCCTCTGCGGGGACACCCCGCAACGCCCCGTTTCCGCTACTTAAATTCCTTCGCCCACTTGGGCACTACCTCGGTGGCCTTGCCCTGGACAAACACGTCGGTGTAGGGGTCGTGATCGGGAATCTCCAGGTTCAGGCAGGTGACCTTCGCCCCGAAACTCTTGGCGAAACTCTTGAAGCCTGCGGCGGGGTACACCACGCTGCTGGTCCCGATATAGACGAATTCTTCGCATTCCCGAAGGGCGTCCTGAATCTGGTCCATGTACAGCGGGACTTCGCCAAAGAACACGATGTCGGGGCGGGTCTTCGCTCCGCAAATGGGGCACTTGGTCTCCAGAGTCTCTTCGCCAGTAAAGGAAAATTCGTGGTCTTCGTCCCGCACGCAGCGGAGTTTCATCAGGTCGCCGTGCATGTGGAGCACACGCTTGCTTCCCGCACGCTCGTGCAGGTCATCTACGTTCTGGGTCACCAACAAGAACTCGTCGCCAAGCCGTTCTTCCAGTTCGGCTAACGCCAGGTGGGCGGCGTTTGGCTGGTGGTTCGGCAAGCCCTTCCGCAGAAAGTTGTAAAAGTCCTTGACCCTTTTCGGGTCACGCCGGAGGGCGTCGGGAGTGCACACGTCCTCGATGTTCTCGTGTTCCCACATGCCGTCGTTTCCGCGGAAGGTGCGGAGTCCCGATTCGGCGCTGATGCCAGCCCCCGTCAATACTACAAGTCGTTTTTTCATATAGCCTCCACAATTAATAAGCCATATTTTAAGTTGTCATGCCCGGCATGGATCCTATCGGCCTTTGGCCTCCAGGATGACAGGGCATCTCCTTTACGAACATATTCCTGCAAAGAACAGTGTTTCCGCCACGATGCCGTGCTCAAAATCAGGAACGTACAGGCTCTCATTTTCGCCATGGGCGGCACATTCCGGGTCCTCTAGGCCCGTCAGCAGAATCGGTATGTTTCCGAAGGTCTTGCGGAACAGCTCTGCGCCAGGGATGCTGGCCCCGCAACCTATAAACTTGGTCTCGCTCTTGTAGGCCCGAGTCATGGCGCTTGCCATCTCCTTGAAGAAGGGGTGGCTGGTGTCGGTCACGAAGGGGTTCGCTCCGTCTTCTTCCCGTATTGTGCATTCCAGGCCGTCGGGAACGTTACTTTGTATATATTCTACCAGCAGGTGTGTGCAGCGGTCTGCGTTCATGCCGGGGGCGAGCCGTATGCCTATGCGGGCATAGGCGGTGTCCTGCAGCACGTTTCCGGCGTTGGTGCGGCTCCCTACCTGCATGGCGGTCACCACGATGGAGGGGCGACGCCATAGGGAAAGCAGAATTTCCTCTTCGCTCACCTTCAGCTTGACCGAGTCCAGCACGCCGCCGTCGTTGCGGAAAATCTTTTCGGTCATGCCCAGGCTCTTGTAGGATTCCAGTTCCTCTGGGGTAGGGGGGACAAGTCCGTCGCAAAATTCGGAAATGGTAATGCTCCCGTCGGCGTTGGTCATGGCGGCGATAATCTTGCAGAGTTCCTGCCCTGGGTCTGGAATGGGGCCCGACCAGCTTCCGGAATGGAGTGGCGCCTTGGTGGCGCGGAGTTCCACGTTGATGGCGCTCATGCCCCTGAGGGTGGTGGTGATGGAAGGCGTTCCCTTGGCGAAGTTCCCCAGGTCCGCCACGATGACGGCGTCGCACTTGAGGAGTTCCGCATTTTCACGAAGGATGCTTGCGAAGCCTTCGCTGCCCGATTCTTCTTCGCCTTCGATGATGAACTTCAGGTTCGGACCCTTGTCGCCCAGTAATTTGCGGACCTGTTCGGCCGCCGCCAGGTGGGTGACGATTCCCGCCTTGTCGTCGGCAGTACCGCGACCGTAGAGCCGGTCCCCCTTCAGCACGGGTTCAAAGGGCTTGGAATTCCAGAGGGCCTCCCGCATAGGGGGCTGCACGTCGTGGTGGGCGTACAGGAGCACCGTAGGTTTGTCTTTGCTGGTGAGGCTTTCGGCATAGACCGTGTGCCTTCCGCTCTTGGGCGTCAAAAACTGGATGTTGGTGTATCTCGCCTTTTCGAAAAGGGCCTTTACCGCCTCTGCGGACTGGATCACGAACTTCTGGTCAAAATTGTCGAAACTGATGGAGGGAATGCGCACCAGGTCCATCAGGGTTTCCAGATAGCGGGGCATGTTCCCGTGAATTTTTTTTTCTATGGTCTGTTCCACCTTTAGTACCTCTTTTTTTTTATAATTTAACTAATATGACTTTTCAATGCACGAATCACGAGTATTATTTGCAGTTCAGTGACAAGGTCTTGGCGCTGATTCGTCGGATTTTCCACAAGTCCCCGGAGTTCAGGCACGACTCCTTCAAGTATGCGGCGCGGTTTGCACCGTTTATTCCCTTTATGGGAGGCCGTCCTGACCTGCGCAAGCCCCTGAAGCGGGTCATTACTTTTGCGGACCACAGCAATTCCCTGTATTTCGGGTGTCCCATCATCTTGGCCGCCGGAGCCAACAAGACGGCGCTTCGTATCAAGGACTTTGCCAACGTAGGTTTTGGCGGCATTACCGTAGGCACAGCCACCCGACACTTTAGGGAAGGTAACACCCACCGCCCCCGTATCGGATTTCTGGAAGATGACCGGGCCATCTATAACAGCATGGGACTGAACAACGAGGGTGTAGAAGTTATAGCCAAGCGTGTGGACGAGCAGCTGGTCAAAGCCCACAAGGCAGGTCTCTGCGTAGGCATCTCCGTGGCGGAGACTCCGGGCCTTACCGACCCCGAAGAAAAAATCAAGGACATCATCGAGAGTTTCACTATCGCCTACAAGGCCGCCGATTACATCGAGATTAACGTGAGCTGTCCCAATACGGGGGAGTCCCGCGTAGATCTGGACATGAGTTTTTCGGAGCGGATTTTCGAGGAAATCATGAAAATCCGCAACGGCCTGGGTATCCGGAAGGCTGTGTATGCCAAGCTTAGCCCCGACCTGATGGAGCGGCACTTGATTTCTATCATGGACATGCTGGTGCGTACCGGCGTGAACGGCGTGGTGGTGGGGAACACTTACCCTACGGCAAAGATCAGCGAACTTCCTGTGTCCGTGACCCGCGATGACTTGACGCCTCTCCGTGCCGACGGTGACTGCGGCGGACTTTCGGGCCGTCCCCTTTACGAGAACATGGTCTGGAACGTGAAGTACATCCGGGAGCATTACCCCCAGATGAGCGTCATTGCTTGCGGCGGTATCGACCACGGCTACAAGATTTACGACCTCATCAAGATGGGAGTGGACGCCGTGCAGTGCTACTCCGTGGTGGCCTTCCGCTGGATGGCGGCCCATGCCATGCGGGCCGAACTGATGGACGCCATGCTGAACGACGGTTACAAGTCCCTGGGCGAATACGACGACCGGAATCCGAAGAAGTAGGGTAGGATTTAGGGATTAGGATTTAGGATCTAGGGGTTAGGATCTAGGGTTTGCGGGTCTCATGATGTGTCATCCTCGCGACCTGTGGTGAGCGTTGCCGAGCCAAGGCGAGGATCCGTTTGAGGAAAAAAATGAAACTAAAATTTTCTATTCGATTTTTTACTTTCTCTTTGCTTTTGGTGGCTACAGCCACTTTTGCCGCTCCCTGGCTGGGTCTCTCTTTCAAGAAGACTACCTTCGAAAATCATCTGGCCTTGGACATCAAGGGTGTGCATCCGGAATCGGGATGCTTTGCGGTTGGCGTTACCTCTGGCGATTTGCTGGTGGGCGTAAACGGCAAGCCCTTGACGGACATGTCCCAGATTCAGTCCGCCATTTCGGGCCACAAGGCGGGGGACAAAATCAAGCTGGAAATTTCCCGCGACGGCAAGAAACGGACCGTGATGGCCGCCTTGACGGAACGCCCTGACGACATCAGCAGCCTGACAGGTTCTGCCATCGGGAGTAAGATTGCCGAGTTCGGAAAGAACTTCTACAAGAACGGCGAAAAGCGCAAAGAAAAGCCCAAGGCCACCCTGCTGGACTTCTGGGCCACCTGGTGCGGGCCTTGCCGCAAGACGCTCCCGGTGCTTGCCAACATCTACAAGAAGTATGGCGACAAGGGACTGGAAGTTATCGGGATTTCAAATGAGGGATTGAGCGAGCTGAATGCTTTTTACAACCAGGTCCACGCTTCGCCTTATCCGCTGTACCGGGACGCGACACAGGATCTGTGGCGTCGCTACGGAATACACGCTGTCCCGACCCTTATGCTTTTGGACAAGGACGGCTATATCAAGGGCGTGTGGAGCGGCGCTCCCGGCGAGTACGCCCTGGACCAGCTAGTTAGAGAGACTCTGGAAGGAAAGTAATCGGATGCTCGCCTTCGCGAGCATGACGAAGAAGAATTACATTCCGGCGGCTTTCTGCAGGGTGGCTACGACGCGGTCGTATTCTTCCTTGGTAATCCTCTTGTAGCCCGTGACGATTCCGCCGAATTCATAATAGGCGGAATCTCCTTTCACGTTCATCTTGTATTCCATGTCAAGAGTATTCTTGCCACGGAGTGCTCCGTCTTGTACGGTCGCCTTCAGGTCGCCGTTGATGTTGCGGATGGTGTAGTCCGTGCCGTTTTCGGTAAGAACTTCGAAGGCCATGTTTTCTTCACCCAGCCAGCAGCCGGTGTAGTTGACATTGTCCTGTCCGCAACCGAAAAGGAACAGGGAAGAAAGAGCAAGTGTTGCAAAAGGAATTAACTTTTTCATGTTCCATAAAATAGTATTTTTTTGCGGAAAATGAAGCACCTGTATTTAATTGCCCCGATCCTTGCCATATTGGCGCTTGTTGGCGTCTATCTGCTGATTCGGGCCAATACACGGCCCATTCCCAAGTACGATTCTCCTGAGGTGGATGTGGACTGGAGTGCCGAGGATTATTACAGGCACCTGAACGTGAAGCCTTTTAGTGGTCGAGAAGTTCATAAGCTCCTTATCAAGCGGACCAAGCAGAAGCCGGGTGTTTACCTGGAAAGCCTTGAACCCGCCATGGACACGGCTGGGCTGGAGGTGATTAACGCATTTCATCAGGTCCTGGGCGACGACTACGTTCCCGTGATTACCAGCGGGAACGACTGGCCCTACCATGCCCGCAAGTCCAAGCATTACGAAAACAAGGCTATTGATTTCCGCATAAAGTACATCCCGCTGGAACAACGCCGCGAAATCGTGAACCTGGTGACAGGACGGCTAAGCCCTCGGTTCAGAATCATCTGGGAACGCGGCGACGCCGAACACCTGCATCTAGAGCTGTCGGAATAAAAGGCAATGTGTAATGTGTGATGTGTAATGTGAAATTTGTCATCTCACATTACAAACCTCACACTTCACATTATCTGCAGCACCTGAACCCTACGCTGGGGTACTGGTTCTGGGGGTAGAAGCTGAACTTCTTCTCGGTGCACTGGCTTCCGTTGTTGGTGTTCCAGGCTCCTCCGGCCACGTAGAACATGTTGGAATGTTCCTTGCTGGGGGTAGAGGTCCATTCCCACAGGTTTCCGTTCATGTCGTACATGCCCCACCAGCTTCGGCACTGTTCCTTGCGCCCGCTGCGCTTGGCTGCTTTGGTGTTGGTGTTGCACTTGTTCTGCTTGTAGGAGTTGCCGTAGGTGTACTTGGTATTGTCCTTGCCGCGGCAGGCGGCCTGCCACTCGTCGATGGTGCAAAGGTGCTTGCCCGCCTGTTCGCAGAGGCTTGCGGCCTGTTCCTGGGAGACCATGTCCCTGGGGTTTTCGTCGGGGGTGTTGGGGTATTCGTAGGCATCAACGCAAACGGTCTTGCCGCCAACGGGAACGGGGTAGGCGTTCTTTCCGCAGATGTTGTCGCTGGCCATGTCGTACTTGGCTTCTTCCCAGGGGCTCTTGTTTCCGACGGAATCTTCGGCGTAATAGAACACGGAACCCGTCTTGTTGTAATCGATGGCCTTGCCCGCTTCAACAGGGTTCAGGGTGTCGCCGATAGAAACGAAGGTCTTGCACTTGATTTCGTCGCACTTGACTTTCAGTTTGATGGGGTTGTAGTAGCGGCCCGCAGGGGGCGTGATTTCGGCGTTAGGCGGAATCTGGTCTGCGGCACGGATGCTGTCCTGGATGCGTTTCTTCTCCAGGGAGTCTGCCCGGGCCTTGTCCAGGGCGGCGAGGCTATCGGCAATGCGCTTGAGGCTGTCGTTACGGGCCTTTTCCAGAGCGGCGAGGCTATCCCGCACGTGGCGGATGCTGTCCCGCACATGGCGCAGGCTGTCCTGGTTCAGCTTGGGGTTCAGCGCCGCCAAAGAATCGGCTATGCGGAGGCTGTCCGCTAGGCGAAGGCTGTCGGCAATTCTTAAACTGTCGGCAAGGCGAGCCTGTTCCAGGGCGGCAAGGCTGTCGGCCCGCATCTGTTCGGCCCGGCGGAGGCTATCCAGAATGTAGCGCTGGCGGGCTTCCAATTCGGTTTCCTGCTGGCGGCGCAGAGCCTCTTGCTTGATGCGGTCCAGGTGGCACTGTACAATAAAAAGGCACAAAAGCAAAAGGAACATCAGCACCAGAATGACGATGTTCTTTTTCTTGCGTTTTTTCTTTTCTTCAATCTCGTTATTCTTGTTTTCGCTCATCTTCTACAACCTAACTATTCCGCTGTTCTGGATCCTTCGTGTAACCATCAACCAATTCCGAAATCTGAAATCCGAATTATACCTCAAAGGGAGCTATGGCGACCGCACTCATAACTCAAAGCGAAGCGACCTCAGACCCCACTGCCTTCCTTCTCCTCGACCCGTTCGTCCTTGAACAGTTCACCCCAGTGGCGCTTGATTTCGGTTTCCAGTTCCTTGATGCTCAGGTTGCGCCGCAGGCTGGAACGGTAGGCGATGGAAATGTAGCCCGTTTCTTCGGAGACCACGATGACCAGGGCGTCGCATTCAGAAGCCAGGGCATGGGCGGCACGGTGACGCATGCCGTAGCCGGTGTCGCCGCCTGCGTTTGCGGTGGGCATGGGCAAGATACAGCCCGCGGCCACAATGCACTTGCTGTTCAAGAGCACGGCACCGTCGTGGAGGGCGGAGTTGGGGAAAAACAGGGAGCGGAGCAGTCGGGAACTGATGCGGGCGTTCAGGATTTCGCCGGTCTCTTCGTAGTTACGCAGGCCCACGCGCTTTTCAAGGACGATCAGGGCACCGAAATGGTTCTTGGCCAGGTCCTGTACGGCAGTAGTGATGGACTTGGTCACATCGTCAAGTCCGCTGGCGTGGAAAAAGATGGATTGCCAGCTGGCCCGGCTGACGGTCTGGCCAATTCGGGTCAGGGCGCTGCGGATTTCGGGCTGGAAAAGAATCACGATGGCGATAATGCCCAGGGTGGCAAGGTTGGTCAAAAGCCAGAGTAGGGTGTGGAGTTCCCACCACTGGGCAAGGAACCAGGCCACCACCAGGAACATGCCGCCGATGATCATCTGGACGGCACGTGTCCCGCGGAACAGCTGGAACACATAGTACAGGATAATGGACATGATGAGGATGTCCAGAATATCCGCCATGCGGACATCAATGATGTCAAAAAGCTTAAACAGGACCATCGGACTTTAGAGCCTCCAGGTAGAGCAGGGATTCCTTCGTTTCTTTCACGTCGTGTACACGTATACAGCTTACTCCACCCAAGGTAGCAATAATGCCTGCGGTGATGGTGGGGATCAGCCGGTCGCTATGCTCGAGACCGGGCATTTTACCGATATAGGACTTGCGGGATGTGCCGATAAGCACCGGGAAACCGTCATCCCGAAAGCATTCCAGGGATTTCATCAGGTCGATATTGTCCTGGACGGTCTTCCCGAAGCCAATCCCAGGGTCCAGGCAAATCTTTTCGCGTTTGACGCCCAGGTCCAGAAGCTTTTTCGCTTGGGCAAGCAGTTCTTGCCGGACCTCTTGCACCACGTTTTCGTAGGGCTTGAAGTCTGCCTGCATGGTGCCGAAATTCCCCCGCATGTGGTTCAGCACCACAGAGGCTCCGGTCTTTGCGACTACCGATGGCATATCGGGATCCATGGTGCAGGCGCTGATGTCGTTTATAATGTGGGCGCCCAGGCGCATGCACTGCTCGGCGACCTTCGCCTTGGTGGTATCTACAGAAATAAGGAACTCCCGGTGTCCGGGGTTTCCCAGGTCTTCGGAGATATCCTGCAGTTGCGCAAGGCTTTCTACCACAGGACATACCCGGTCCATTTCTTCTTGCTCACTTACAGGAGTACTTCCCGGCCGGCTGCTTTCGCCGCCGATGTCCAATATATCTGCCCCCTGCTGTAGCAGGCCAACGGCATGCTCGTAGGCGGCGTCCGGAGTGGCGTGAGTCCCGCCGTCAAAAAAGCTGTCTGGAGTCACGTTCACGATTCCCATGACCAGAGGAGAGGCGCAGGGGAAAACCCTGTTCCCGATGGTCCAGGGCAGTGCACGGCTTTTTTCCAGGACGGATTTCAGCATCTTAGGAATGTTCCTGGGGCGTCTCCACGGCGGTTGCCTGGCTCGTGCCGTCGCTGGCCGTTGCCGAACCATCGGCGGGCTTGGGCTTGATTTCTGCGACGGTGGCGTTTGCGTCTGCCGCAGGGGCTACCGGAGGCTGTTTTCCCGGGTCCGGCGGGGGAGTGTTTTCACGCTTTTTCTTTTCGGCCAGTTCTTCCAGGGCCTGGTACTGGCGGCTCTTCTTGGTGCCGGTGAGCTTTTCGCCCGCCATGACCTTGTCGATTTCTTCGCGGTCCAGGACTTCGAATTCAAACAGCGCTTCTGCAAGGTCGATCAACTTGTCCTTGTTTTCTTCCAGCAGCTTGCGTGCCGCAGCATCCATGCGCTTGATAAGCCCGTTGACGGCGTTGTCGATTTTTTCCGCCATCATTTCGGACATTTCTTTGGGCTTACTGATTTCGCGGCCCAGGAACACCTCGCCGTCGGTGCGGCTGTAGCAAACCGGTCCGATTTCTTCGTCGAACCCCCATTCGGTCACCATCTTGCGGGCCAGTTCTGTCGCCCGCTGGATATCGTTGCTGGCGCCGGTGCTCTGGTGGTTGAAGAAGATAAGTTCGGCAAGGCGGCCAGACATCATGATCATGATGCGCTCTTCGGCGTATTCCCGACTGTAGCTCACCTGGTCCCGTTCCGGCAGGCTCATGGTGACGCCCAGAGCGCGGCCGCGGGGGATAATGGTAATCTTGTGGAGCGGGTCGCTGTGCTTGCACAGGAGCGTCATCAGGGCGTGGCCCGCTTCGTGGTAGGCGGTGTGCCGCTTTTCTTCGTCGGTCATCAACAGCGTGCGGCGTTCGGCACCCATGCTGAGCTTGTCCCGGGCTTCTTCGAAGTCCAGCATGGTGACCTTCTTGTTGTTGAAACGTGCGGCCAGGAGTGCGGCTTCGTTCACCAGGTTTTCCAGGTCGGCACCGGCAAGTCCGGGCGTTCCCTTTGCGATGGCGGAAACGTCCACATCCTTGTCCAGGGGAACCTTCCGCTTTTTCAGGTGAACCTTCAAAATCTCTTCGCGGCCCTTCAGGTCGGGGAGTCCCACCACGATCTGCCGGTCAAAGCGTCCCGGACGGAGCAGTGCCTTGTCCAACACGTCGGGGCGGTTGGTGGCCGCAATCAAAATCACGCCTTCGTTGGCGGCAAAGCCGTCCATTTCTACCAGCAACTGGTTCAAGGTCTGCTCGCGTTCGTCGTGACCGCCACCGAGACCTGCACCACGCTGGCGACCCACGGCATCGATTTCGTCGATGAACAGAATACAGGGGGCGTTCTTCTTGCCGGTGTCGAACAGGTCGCGCACACGGGAAGCTCCCACGCCCACGAACATTTCCACAAAGTCAGAGCCCGACATGCTGAAGAAGGGCACTCCCGCTTCGCCAGCAACCGCACGGGCAAGGAGGGTCTTGCCGGTACCCGGAGGGCCTACCAGCAGCGCGCCCTTAGGAATCCGTCCGCCCAGTTCGTCGTATTTTTTCGGGTCTTTCAAGAACTCCACCAGTTCCTGCAGGTCCTGCTTGGCCTCGTCGCAGCCTGCCACGTCGTTGAAGGTGGTCTTTTTCTTCGGGTCGCTCCCGATGATTTTGGCCTGGCTCTTTCCGAAACTGAAGGGGTTCTTGCCGCCACCGCCCATCTGGCGGCTCATCATGAGGTAGAAGAAGGCAATCAGCAGGAGCGCGGGCAGGAACGCCACCAGCGTATCGATCCAGGTGGAAGATTCGTGAATCACCTTCACCTTGACGCCCTTGAACATTTCCCAGGCGGTAATCTGCTCGTTAGAAATTTCCAGCATGTGGCTCTTGAAATGCTTGGTGTTCCCGTTGTCTTTTTCGGAACGGGTAAAGCGGGCGAGGGCGCTGCGCTGTTCGTTTGCCTTGGCGATTTCTTCGGGGCTCATCTGGTAGGCCCCTTCGATGATGATGCCGTCGGGGGTCTTCTGGAGCGTGAGTTCCGTAATCACCTTGGTGGAATCTCCCATCATGGCGAGAAATTCCGTGCGGGTCATGTCCTGTTCGCTGCTTTTCCCTGTGAGGGGGAACATAACGAACAGCATCAAAAGCATCACAAGGACGATGATAAAATTGCGATTCTTGAAAGGGGAGGCGGGCTTCTTGGGTTGGCTCATTATAATCCTTTATTTTTCTTTCCGCAAGATACAAAAATCTCGGCTTCTTCGGGGCTGCCGAATTCGCAAATTCGGACGGACTGGCCGATTTTTACGATGGCGCGCCTGCGGTAAACGGCATGGTGGGGAATTTTGACGCAAGCGGGCTCCTTTGGCTCGTAAAAGAACCCTATGGGGAAGCGCAGCCCCTTCTCCGAAAGCCACAGCCTGAACATTTCGGAAAGGTCGGTGTTCCCGTGGGCTACCAGCACCTTGCGGAGATTCTTTTTGTCAAGAGAGATTGAGGTACGGGGTGTGGGGTCGCTTACTTTGTTATCAAGGCCTTGTGCCGGGATCGCCATCTTGGCGTGTAGACATGTTGCAAAAATCTTGTCGCATTCTATCATCACCTTCCCGTAAGCCTTTTCCGCGAGGGCGGCAATCCGGCAAAGCTGAGCCATCGCCCCAGGGCGTTCACGCTCCAGTCGTGGCAACATCTCGTGCCGCACCTTGTTCCGAGCAAAATTCACGTCGGCGTTGCTCTCGTCTTCCACCCATTCGAGTTTATTTTCGCGGGCGTAGGCGAGAAGCTCTTGGCGGGTGACGGAAAGGAAAGGACGGTAAATAGAATGTGTAGTGTGAAATGTGTGGTGTGTAATTCCACATTCCACATTCCACATTTCACATTGTACTTCTCTTACTTCTTGTATCCCTCGAAGTCCAGCCAGCGTCGTTCCACGCCGGAGTCGCATGTACATGGTTTCTGCTTGGTCGCCAGCATGGTGGGCAGTTACAATAACAAATTCGGAATTCGGAGTTCGGAGTTCGGAGTTAGAAATGTCATCCTGGAGGGAGCTGCGCGACCGATAGGATCCATGGACTCTATCTCCACAAAGTGGATAACTGCCACTAAGGGACTTTGTCCCAAGTGTCGTATAGGCACTGGGTGCCTCTAGAGTGACATTTTTTTCAGCAATTTCAATCAGCGCCCCGTACCTTGCATCTCGTGCGTTTTCTTCCAGCGAACCACCAGCAGCTTTCAGCGCCTCGCCGTCCAGTTTCTTCAAGAAAAAAGGAATGTTGTACTTGCGAGCGAAAGCCCCCACAAATGCGGCATCCCTGTCTGCAGTTCCGACCCGCAGCCCATGGTGCACATGTGCAATCCCCAGCCATTCAATGCCAAAATTTTCACGATTTTGAATAAAATAATGGGCAAGGCAAATAGAATCCAGACCGCCCGAAACCGAAAGCAGCAGGCGTTTGAAACCATGATGTCGAAAACTATCTGCGATGGAGTTGTTCAAAAGAAACCTTGGGCCCTTTACTATTAAAAGATAATAATTTATATTTGTCCCTTAAGGAGGCCCCTATGGCTAAAAGCAGAGCGAAAGCGGCGGGCAAGGTTGCCGATGCCGCAACAGAAAACGCAAGAATGCGTTCGCTGCGCATAGACGGCTCCCAGAACGGAGCCACGTTACGGACCAGGGTGGTCCGCGACAAGACAAAGTACAACCGGAACTTGAAGCACAAGAAGTCCCTCGCCGATGCGGGGGATTTTCCTTTATGCACCATTAGGTACCCAAGCTCAAACGAATGTTTGAGCTTGTTGGGAGGGTTTTAGGGAGGGGAGACCCCTCCCTATTCGTTACCCTTTTTTCTTCTTGGTCTGTTCAATGTAGGCTTTTATTTTGGTCCGTTCGGCGGCAATCCGCAGGGGCTTTGCCGTCGGCTCAAAATGCTTGCCCAATTCAGCCCAGAAATCTTCTGATTTCCACTTGAGGACCTTGAGAACGTTGTACAAATCAAAAGAATTCGGTGTCTTTTCGCCCCGTTCCCATTTCCCTAGGGTGATTCGGCTGATACCCGCCTCTTGGGCGACGAGGTCCTGAGACTGGCCAAGTTTTTCCCGGCCTTTTCTCAGCAAATAGGCGATACTTTCGTCGAAAGTCTTCTCTATTTCGTTTTTCCTCTTCATCCGCTAATGTGATTTCTAGGAATTTACGGCGGTCCTCTGTGATAACATATGGTTACATTTTTTGAAAATATCTCGTTTTTTTGCTTTTTTTTGTTATATATTCAGTAGAGACTGTTATTAGAGGCTTTTATGGAATTGACGGATTTTTCGTGCTGGTTAGACCGTTTGCTTACTCCGGCGGCATTCAAGGATTACTGTGTTGACGGACTTTGTGTAGAAGCAAGCGACAAGGTAACCAAGGTGGTGACAGGCGTTTCTTTCCGCGACCGTCTGATCGAACGTGCCATCGAAGAAAAAGCTGATGCCATCATCGTTCACCATCCCAATGGCTTCTGGAACGGGGATTCCAAGATTCCGGTAGGTCATTTCGGCCGGCGTATCCGCCAGCTCATGCAGCATGGGATTTCCCTCTACGGCTTCCACTTGCCTTTGGATGGCCACCCCGAAGTCGGGAACAACGCCTTGATTGCCAAGGCCATGGGACTTAAGGTGGTAGAAGGCTTCATGCAAGAAGGCGAAAAATACGTGGGTCAGGTGGGGGAGTGGGACACCCCTGTTTCCAAGGAGCGTTTTCTGGAAATTGCCGCCCAGGCGTTTCCTGCAGGGGTGCAGAACAACTTCATGTTCGGCTCCGACAAGATCCGACGTGTGGCCATCTGCAGCGGGAGCGGCGCTTCTGGCCTAAAAGAGGCCATGGCCCTAGGCTGCGATGCTTTCGTGACCGGTGAAATCAAGGAAAACGTGCCTATTGCGGTAGAAGAGGCGGGCTTTAACCTCATTGCCTGCGGCCACCACCGGACCGAGGTGTTTGGAGTCCGGGCCCTGGCTCAAAAAATTACGGACGATTTGGGGATTCCGGCGGTATTTGTGGATATCGACAACCCCATATAGACGAATTTGTCAAGAAGAATATATATTGTATAGGTTAAAGAGGGGGTTGTTATGAAATTACTGAAAATCGTTCTTGCCTGCTTCTGTCTGGCTCTGTTCTGGGCCTGCTCCCAGACCGTTTCGGGTTCTGACAAGGACTCCCGCGGTGACGACGAACTGTCCGATGTTCCCGGCTATCATCCGACTGGGGATAAGGGGGCTGCGAAGGGCAGCTCGGCAAATTTAAGTTCAGAAAGTAGCAGTTCCAGGGGCGGTGGCACAAGTTCAGAATCCTTCGATTTTCCTGATGATGGCTGGGGAGATGATTGGTTTAGTGATTTTGGGGGCGGTTCCGCAAACACTTCGTCGGGTTCCACGGGCATGGACGTTACCAAGTTTGTGCCAGACCAAAAAATGGACTGTTCATTCTCGTTAGATGACGATGTATGGCATTTTGAAGAAGTTGAAGCGGATTCTTCAGTTGATGTAACTATCAAATTCAAGGACAACGGTGACCTGTGGTTTAGTATTGCTACTGAAGGTAAAGCCCAAAGCGAAGAAGAATGTATGCAAACAGCTGCCTTACTCACCGTTTTTGGAACCATGGCGGCGGCTTCAGACGAAACGGATATGACCATGTTTGCCACATGCGAAGGGGATATGCTCAATATGACGGCGCAAGGAACAGCCGACGAAAAGTACACTCCTGAACAGAAAAGTGAGATGTACAGTAAAATGTGCAATTAAATCTGTCCTTTCAACCTTGTAAACTAATATTTTCATAAAAATTCAATCTTTTTTACAATTTTTCGTTCCTCTGTTCTTTTTTTTGTATATATTCCAAGTTGGAATAATCACACATGCGAATAATATCGCGCTAAAACGAAGGAATTTTGATGAACCGTTATGACCTGGTGCTTTTGGGCTTGATTGATGAAAAGGAACGCAGCGGATATGACATCATTACGGAGATTAGGGTTCGCGAGCTGGACCGCTGGGCAAAAATCAGCACCTCCACGGTCTATAACCGCTTGACCACATTGCAAAAGAATGGAAGCATCCTGGGCCGTACCGAAAAAGACGGCAACCGCCCTGAGCGCGTGATGTACAGCATTACTGAGAAGGGCAAGGAGACCCTCCGCAAGGAGGTCCTCAAGCACCTGACCGGCTTCAACGACGACCCGAGGACGCTGGGTTTTGCCTTCCTCTACGGTGCCGAAAACAAGGAGCTTATCCGCACGCTGGAGGCCCATGAACGCCGCCTGGTGCAAGAAATTGAGAACCTGGAGAAGATGATTGCCGAAGAACCCAGGCCCACCCTCTACCCCGAAGGCCCCTTCCTCAACTGCATGAGCCGGGACCACATTCTGGTGGAATTGAAGTACGTTCGTGCCGCCATCGGTATTTTGCGGGATCCCATCCGCAACAAGAAGCTGGACGGCTACTTCTACATCAACTTCGGCAACCGGGATTTCGAGAATTTCAACCAAAAAGAAAAGTAAACAGTGATTAGTGGTTGGTGATTAGGATAATCTGATTGCTTATCACGTTTATTTTCTATAATTGTGTCGTTAAAATTTTAGCGGTTCTGGCTGGTTTCCCTAATCACTAGCCACAAACCACTAACCACTTTATAACAACCCCCCTCTCACGGAGATACAATGGCTACAAAACAGAAGAAGAGTGTCAAGAAGGTCGCCTCCAAGGCCCCGGCCGCCAAGTACGGCTACTTCGATGACGCCAAGAAAGAATACGTGCTCACCACCCCGGCAACCCCGATTAAGTGGTGTAACTACGTCGGTACTTTGAACTTCGGCGGTATCGTGGATACCACCGGCGGTACCCTGGTTTGCAAGGGCGACCCCGCCCTGAACCGTATCACCAAGTACATCGCCCAGATGCCCTGCTCCGACTTCAAGGCCAGCACCATCTATATCCGTGTGAAGAACGCCAAGGGTTACACCGTGTTCTCCCCGTTCGTGGTCCCGACCCTCACCAAGATGAAGAAGTGGGAATGCCACGTGGGTCTTTCTTACATGCGCTGGATCGCCGAATGCGAAGGCCTCCGCACCCAGGTGACGATTTTCGTGCCGACTGGCTCCAACACCCTCCTCCAGGATATCCAGGTCACCAACATCGACAAGACCGCCAAGGAAGTGGACATTATCCCGGTTTATGAATTCAGCCATTTCGAAGCTGAAAAGCAGCTCACCAACGCCGACTGGGTCCCGCAGACCATGACCCTCAAGGGCCACTGGGAAAAGGACGGCCATGTGGTGCTCG
>CAMHDS010000057.1 GCA_946183925.1 uncultured Fibrobacter sp.
AACTCGCCGCCATGAACGTGGTCATCAAGGACTCCAAGGAAGGCACGACCTGGGAGATTAGGGGCTAGGATCTAGGGATTGGGATCTAGGGGCTAGCGTGTCCTGATAATTAGCGAGGTCCTGGGCAAGTTTTTCAGGGAAATGGTTGTCGTTCCTTGCAAATCCTGCGCCATAAGCCTATGTCCCATCAGGTCGAAAATCTCCACACGACGGGCGTTCTGGACCGTAAGTGTCTGGCCATGATTTTCCAGACGGATGGTCTTGCCGCCTTTTGAAATTTTTGGTGCCGGAATCGCCGTTACCACGGGTGCATTTTTGCTCAGTACGAAACTGCCTACCAGGTTTGCGCCTGTCTCCTTGTCGTAGTAGGCGGAGTCGTTGGCGAAGCGGACTACGGAGTAGTTAGAGTCGGCGGGCCAGTTCCCGTACTGGGAAATTCTTAGATAGACGGCGTACTTTCCTTCGGGGAGCGTGTCGGGGAGCTGGGCCGCCACCTTCACATCGTTGATGCCGTCGAAGACGGTTTCGGACTGCACGTTGCTGTAGTCGGCGATGTTCCCGTTGGCGTCAAACGCCGACTTCAGCACAACCTTTCGGCAGAGAATGTTCTGCGGGTCGAAGTTCCCGGCCTGTTTGAGTTCCAGCGGCGCGCCATAGACGGTGTCGCCTGCGGATTCGGTGACGCCCCTGAGCACGATGGTGACGGGACGTTTCTTGGTCATGTTGCCAAAGCCTACGTTCTGGATTTTCAAGTCCAGCTGGAGCAGGCTGCCGGGCCCAAGAGAATCCATCATGGACGACCGGCGTAGCACATAGCGGTAGCCCAGGTGGTCGTCGATGTACTTGAAGGCGGAATTCTGCAACACGCCGTTTCCGTCGGTGTAAGATTCGTAGGCCTTGTCGATGGTGTCTCGCGGGTGGAATTCTGAAACCTTCCACTCCGCAATTAGGTTATTGTTCCACTGGATGTTCAGGTAGCTGGTGTGGGTGCGGAAGCCTTCGTAAGAAAGAAAATCCACCGTATTGATTTTCTTGTAGCCGCCTGCAGTGGTAAGGGCTTCGCCGCCGTAGGGCGTGTTTATGCTGTATTTTTCTAGCCAGGCCACACCTTCTTCCCGACAAATGGATGTGGCGCAGTTTTCGCCCCAGGTGCCGTAATCGTATTGCGTCCCGAGGTAACCATCGTTGAACATCCCGACGCGGTACATGGTATCGCCCTTTGCCGTGGCGATTTCTGAGAACTTGGATTCACCGATACTGAAATCTACGCCCCAATTGTCAAAGCCCAGAACTTTTGCCGAATATTTCCCGGTACGTGTGAGAATCTTTAGTTCGGAAGGTGTGCTGCGGAGCATCAGGTTTGTGGCCTCCGCCACTCGGTCATAAGTGATGCTGGTGTCGCTGTGCATTTCGCCGTAGGCTCCGTGCATGCCCATTTCAAGGGCTACGATTACGTCGGTGTTTTTCGATAGCACCGGGGCGAGTTGCTCCACGTGCCGCAAGACCCACTTGTGTTCGGGTGTCACGTTGCTGCGACCGTAGTACCATGGGTCGTAACAGATACGCACCACTACAAGCCCTTTGTTTTTACGGATGTTGTCGAAAGAAGTCTGAAGTACGTTCAGGGCATCTGCGGTCAGGTCCTGGGATACTCCCCGTATCGTGTCTTTTTTGCCGCCGGTCGAATCAATACTCAGCCAGGCCTGGCTGCTGAATTCCGATATTTCGGCCCGCAGGTGCAAAAGTTTGCCATAGGGTTTTTCGATGGGTTTGCCCCCCGACGGTTTCAAGTGCAGAACCTGCGGTGTATAGAAGCCCCTCTCAAAATTGTCGAGGGTTGCCATGGCGTCTGTGTACTCCAGCGGCTGCACCACGAAACTTGCCGCAAATGCCTCCAACGCCGCTGCTACAACGCAAAGTGGAAAAAATTTACCCATAAACACACTCCATTATAGATATACATTTTTTTTCGGGAAACAGTATGGGTTGCAATTGTTTTCTGATGTAGTAAAATTGTAAGTTTTTTGCTCCATTTCATGGCCTAGGCCTAAATCCTCAATAATGCTACATTTGCCGAAATTTGAGGATTTATGAAGCTTTGCCGTTACCCTAGCGTGGTGCCCTATTTCATTCTGGTTTTTTGCAGTATTTTTGTGCAGATGGGGCTGTTCGTCCACTTTCAACGGTGGCTTTCGTTTTCTTTCGAGGGGTCGGCGTTCTGGTGGCGCAGCATGCTTTTGCAGTTCGCCATTTTTGTGCCCAGTATTTTCATGATGCCTGCGGCGAGTTACTTTGCGGGGCATTTCCGCAAGGGCCGCGTGATGGCCTGGTCGTCGGTGGGCATGCTGGCATCGGTGATTGCGGTGGTGGTGTGCTACGTGGCGGGGGCCGAGTGGGTGGCCTACGGCCTGTTGCTGCTTTACGGGATTTTCCTTTCGATTTTGAGCCCCGCCAAATTGGGTATCATGAAGGAGATGGTGGCGGGCGAGGACCTGGTGAAAATCAATTCCTGGTACATGGCACTGTCGGTGCTGGGTACAGCGGGGGCGGCGTTTTTTGCCATGGGGCTTTCGGGCCACGAGAATTCGCCGGTGAGTATCGATTTGACCCTGTGGATTTATCTGGGGCTTTCGGTGGTGACCACTGTGGCGGCGTTCTGCATTCGGGTGGGGGAGTCCCACGATTCCCTGAAGATGCGCTCTCCGGTGCGGGATTTTTCGGCCACCTGGAGTCACCCCATCGTGCGGCTTTCGATTCTCGGGCTTTCGGCGTTTTGGGGTGTGACCCAGATTTTCCTGATTCTTATCCAGCGCATGAACGATATGCTGAATACGGCGGTGATTCCCGTGTCCATGTTCAGCGCCACCGTGGGCTATGTGGCGGGCGCCTTGACGGCGAGCCGTGCTTCCAAGGGATTTGTGGAGACGGGCCTGATTCCGTTTTCGGCGGCGGTGTCTGCCGTGACCATGTTCTCCCTGCCCTTTGTGGGTAACGACTGGCTGGAGGCTGTGCTTTACGGCGTCATCGGCTGGAGCGCGGGATCTGCCTACGTGATTTTGCGGACGGTAATCCAGAACTTTACCAGGCCCGATACGGCGGGGCGAATCCATGCGGTGGCAAACGCTATCCAGATGGCGTTTTTGGCCCTGATTATGGGCGGGCAGACCCTGCTTTTGATTTTTACGCCGGTGACCATCGACCATTGCTTCATGATTCTGTCGGTGATTCTCGCCCTGTGCTTTATCATGAACCTGCGGCAGACCCCCATGACGCTTTTGCGGGCGGCGCTCCGCTTTGCCTTTGCCTTCGTGTTCCGTTACCGGGTGAAGGTGATTGGCGTGCAGAACATTCCGGAATCTGGGCCACTGCTCTTGATTGGGCCCCACTTCAGCTTTATCGACTGGGCGGTGCTGCAGATGTCTTCGCCACGTCCGCTCCGCATTGCCAGTAACCGCAACACCTTTGCCGACTGGTACCAGCGCTGGTTCTTTCACGGGAACTTTCTGATTAGCATTAACCGCCGCGACCCGGCGCCTGCCATGGAGCAAATCCGCAAGGCCCTTCTGAACGGCGAGGCGGTGGTGATTTTCCCCGAAGGCGAAGTTTCCAAGACGCCCTTTGTCTCGAAGTTTTCGCTGGACTATTCCAAGGCCATTGAAGGAACGGACGCGCAGATTGTGCCGTTCTACATCCAGGGTCTGTGGGGAAGCCGTTATAGCCATGCCTCTGAAAGCGTGAACCGGCCGCAATCCTTTAACCGGGTGATTAGCGTGGGTTTTTCGAGGCCGCTCCCGACGGATGCCTCCGAACAGAAAATCCGCAGCGACCTGCAGTTCCTGGCGGCGGACATCTGGAACCTTGCCATGGACCATTCCGAAAGTATTGTGCCGCTCTGGTTCAAGGCTATGGAAAAACGCCGCTTCCGCCCGATTCTCATTGACCCTGCGGGCCGACATGTGAACGGCTTTGGCATGATTCGCCTGTGCCGTTACTTTGGTCGCAAGATTCGGGCCGTGGCGAAGGGCGAAAGGAACGTGGGGTTCATGATTCCCACCAGCCGCGATGCCGCCCTCGGGATTATTTCCATCTTGGGCGCGGGCAAGACGTCTGTCAACCTGAACTATACCGCCCCGGTGGATACCATTCTTGGCTGCATGGAAAAGGCGGAACTTTCTACCGTCGTCACCACCCGAGCGTTTTTCGAGAAACTGTGCGGCAAGAATCCGGCCTTTGCGCAGGTCGCCGAGAAGTGTCGCCTGATTTATTTGGACGAAGAGGAACAGAAGGTTTCGACTCTTGGCCGTCTGTTGGCGACGCTTGTCATTTTGACTTGCCCGGCGGCAATCCTTCGCAGGCTCTGGTTCAGTTCCGCCAAGCTGGAAGACGACGCCGTCATCCTTTTCAGTTCCGGTTCCGAAGGCACCCCGAAGGGAGTGGAACTGACCCACAAGAACGTGATTTCCAATGCCCAGCAGTGCGACTACGTGGTGAAACTCTGCCGTACAGACGTGATGACGGCGCTGCTCCCACTGTTCCATTCCTTTGGCTTCACCATGACCTTCATGATGCCCTTGCTGGATGGCGTGCCTATGGTGCTTTGCCCGGACCCCACCGACATCAAGACTCTCGCCCGGGTTTGCGCCCAGTACAAGACGACCATTATGATGGGTACTCCTACATTCCTGCGGGCTATCGCCATCAACCGCTGGGTCCACCCCATGTGTCTGGATTCTCTCCGCTATATCATCGCTGGTGCCGAAAAGCTCCGCCCCGAAATGCGGGAAACCTTCAAGCTCAAGTTCGGCAAGGACATTTACGAAGGTTACGGCTGCACTGAACTTACGCCCCTTGCTACTATTAATGCGCCCAACGTATTGCTGGATGACTTCTTGACTATGGAAAAGTGCAGCGACCACTCGAGCATCGGGCTTCCGCCTCCGGGAACCGTGGCCGCCATCATCAACCCCGAAACCAACGAGGTGTTGTCTCAGGGCGAAGAAGGCATGCTCGTGGTTACGGGCCCCCAGGTCATGAAGGGCTACCTGAAGGACAGGGAAAAGACTGCGTCCGTAATCATTGAAAAAGATGGCCGCCGTTGGTACAAGACCGGCGACAAGTGCGTCATTACGGAAGATGGTTTTGTACAGATTCTCGGGCGCTACAGCCGCTTTGCGAAACTGGGCGGCGAGATGATTTCTCTGACGGCGGTGGAACTCCGTATCGCCGAAACCAAGGTTCTCGATGGTCTTGAATTTGCCGTCACTGCCGTTCCCGACTCCGTCAAGGGCGAACGCATTGTGCTGCTGGTCAAGGGCGGCGATGCCGAAGACATTTCCCGCAGGCTCCGCAAGTCGGGAATTCCACCCCTGATGCTGCCCGGTTCTGTTTTCTGCGTAGAGAGCGTGCCCAAGCTTGGAAGCGGCAAGTGGGATTTTAACGGCATGAAAAAGCTGGCCCAGGAACTGGTGGGCTTGAACATCGCCGGGTAAGCCACATTACCGCGAAGCTGCTTTACCCGCTTGTCCGCAAGTCGCGGAACAGCACTTTGGAAATGTCGTTGTCGGCGTTGAGCCAGTAATCAAAACTGTGGGGCTCGGTAAGCTTCTTGTGGTATAAGAAACACAGGTTGCAGCCCAGTTCCTTGGCCATCATCAGGTCGTGGGTGATGATGATGATAGATGTCTTGAACAAGGTCCGCATGTTGTCAATCAGGGGCAGCAGGTTTCTGCGGTTGTAGTTGTCAAGACCTGCCGTAGGTTCGTCCATCAACAGTAGCATGGGGTCCATGGCCCAGCTGCGGGCGATGGCCACGCGCTTTTGCATGCCTACGCTCAACTGGTGGGGGAACATGTTTGCGCAGTCGCGGACGCGCATCAGGTCCAGAGCCATGTTGATTTTTTCCTCGATTTCTTCGGCGGAACCCTTTTTGTGGTAACGGAGGGGGAGCGCGATGTTGTCCCGCACCCGCAGGTTCGAAATCAAGGCCCCGTTCTGGAACACGAGCCCTACCTGCCGCTTGGCCACCTCCAGGGCGGTCAGGCGTTCCGGCGGAATGTATTCGCCAAAGTAGAACACCCTGCCCGAACTGGGTCGTGCAAGCCCAGCAATCACGCGGAGCAGGGCGCTCTTGCCCTGCCCCGAAGGCCCGCCGATACAGAGGGTCTCGCCCCGCTTCAGGGAAAGGTCCGCTCCCGAAATCAGTTCGGCGTCGTCATCGTGCTGCTGTATCGTGCTGAAAAAACCGTAAGCGCCGGGCTTCGAAAAAGCCGTGCCGCTTAGCCCCCTGTAGGTCAGGTGCAAATCCTCTATGCGCAGCGCTTCGTCTTGCATCGGTCCACCTCTAGATTATTCTCGAAAGTTCGTTGAAGTAGTCGAAGAAATAGAACAGCGAAAGAACCACGTCGGCACAAACGATATAGAGGAAAGACTTGATGACGGAGCGGGAGGTGGCCTTTGGAACCTGACGCACGTCGTGGGCGATGTTCAGGGCCTGATAGCAGGCGTTGGTGGTAATGATACAGCCAAACACCAGCGGCTTGACAACGATCAGCACAAAGTCCATGGTGGTAAGGGCCTTCAAGATTTCGTTGCTCAGGTAGTCCCAGGTGAGCTGCAGGTTCAGTGCGTTCCCGGTAAGGAAAATGGCGGCCTTGGTCATGAGGAATCCAGCCCCGATGGCGCTACCGCTAAAGAAGATGGTCATGATGAGGGTGGCGATGGAGCCGCCGATGAGGCCCGGCATCACCAGGTAACGGATGGGATCTACCCCCATGGTGGCAAGTGCGTCCACTTCGGAATTGATGACCATGCTACCGACGTATGTGGTAAGGGAAGACCCGCTTCGGCCTGCAATCAGGAATGCCGTAAGTATTGGCCCCAACTCGCGGATGATCACCACCACCATCAGGTTACCCACCACGTCGTCAAAGCCCATCTTGCCCATGAGGGTCATGACTTCTACGATGACTACCGCTCCGAAAAGGGTGGCCACGATAAAGAGGATGGGGAAAATTTCTACGCCGGTAAAGAAGGTCTGCAATATGATGTTACGGGAGTCGGTCTTGAAGCTTCGGGTCTTTGAAAATATGGAGGCGATGGCGCGGAAAAACAGGCATACCTGCTGGCCCAGGGTGCGGGTCATGAAAAACATTCCCAGGTGGTGGAAAATTTTCCCCACCAGGGTCAGTCTCGAGGCGCCGATTCTTTCTCCTGCGTTCTCCATCTACTTCTCTACCAGTTCGTTCCCTTCCACCGCCTTGAGAATCTCTTGCCAGAGATGGTCCAGTCCGGTCTTTTTCAGGGCGCTTACGGCCAGAGGTTTCGAATCCAGCCCCATGCGTTCCTGGATGAGCTTCGTGTTTTTTGCAAACTCCGACTGGTTCACCTTGTCGCGCTTGCTTGCCACCACCAGCACGGGGCAACCCGTGGCACGGATGCTTTCCACCGTCTCTACGTCAATGGCGGTCCCGCCGTGGCGGATATCTACCAGGTAGATAAGCCCCCGCAGGTCCTTGCACTTTTCCACGTATTCGCGGATAAAGTCGCCCATCTCGTCCCGTTTCTGGATGCTGACTTTGGCGAAGCCCACTCCTGGTAAATCTACAAGAAAAAACTTGCCGTTGACCTTGAAAAAGTTCAATTCGCGGGTCTTTCCGGGGGTAGAACTGACCTTGACCAGGTTTTTCTGGCCCATGAGGGCGTTCATCAGGGAGGATTTGCCCACGTTGGAGCGCCCGAGGAACCCTACCTGGGGGAGCCGCTCTTCGGGGAGGCCCTTCAGGGAAACGGCGCTTTTCACGAATTCGGCGCTTGTAATCTCGATGGAGTCGAACTTTACCGGATTCACAGGCTGACCCTCCCTTCGAAGGCCCGGAGCATGGTGACTTCATCTACAAATTCCAGGTCAGAACCCATGGGAATGCCGCGGGCGAGGCGGGTCCGTTTCACGTTCACGCCGGCGAGCATCCGGTCGATCATCAGGGCGGTGCTGTCGGCCTCGGGGCTAGACCCTAGGGCCAGCACCAGTTCTTCTATCTGTTCCGTCTTGATGCGTTCCACCAGTTCCGGCAGGTGGAGCTGTTCGGGACCGATACCGTCCAGGGGCGAAATCACACCACCCAGTACAAAGTAAAGCCCCTTGAAAATTCCGGAGCGTTCAAAAGGCACGATGTCGGAACTCTTCTCCACCACGCACAGGGCCCGGGCGTCTTTCCGCTCGTTGCAGATGGGGCAAACCTCTTCGTCGGTAAAGCAAAAACACCTGGGGCAGGGGTGGACTTTTTCCGCCGCCGCGTTCAGGGAATCTGCAAACTGGGCCACCTCCTCCTTGGAGCGGGTCAGCACGTGGTAGGCCAGCCTGCGGGCAGTCTTGCGGCCGATTCCGGGCAGGCTTGCGAATTCACCGATGAGGTTTTCCAGACTTTGGGGCTCAGCGTTCATGGGTCCAGCTGTAGGCGTCATAGACGCAACGGTTCAATAGGTTGGTCGAAATTTTCAGGTCTTTCAACTGTTGCGAGATGGTAGCCTTGTCGTCTTGTTCCACGGCGTCGGCCAGGGTCAGCAGTTTGCCCAGCAGGCCCTTCCGGTGCAGCAGGGCGTCGCGGATTTCGTCGTCCATGGGGGAGTCGTTCAGAATGTTTTCGAGCGAGGTCCCGACCAGGGCATCCACGCGGCTGATAAGCCCCACCATGTAGGCCTTCGCCGGCAGGTCGTCGTCGGTGCCGCCGATAAAGCGGGTGATGATTTCCATAAAACGGGCGCGGTGAGTGGCGTTCTGGAACAGGGGCGAACTCTGGGGCGCCGTGCCGAACTCGGGCCTCGCGTAGAGAATCAGGGTGAGCCATTCCTGTATGTGCCGGAGCCCTACCCAGGCGATAGCGTCACGGACCTTGTCGATTCGCTTGCTCACGTAGCCCGCCTTAGAATTCACGAACTTCAAGAAGTTCTCGGAAATGTCGGGGTAGGCTTCCAGGCCGGTGCTCACCTCGTCCAGCGACGGATGGGTGCGCAGCAGGAACAACAGCTTGATGATAGCTTCCGAGGTGGAGTCCAGTTTTTTTCCGGTCACCAGTTCCGGCTTTGCAAAGTAGAACCCCTGGAAAAAGTCGTAGCCCAGGTTGAAACAGGTCTTGTAGGTGGCGGCGTCTTCCACCTTTTCGGCCAAAAGCTTGATGCCCTTCGCCTTGAAAAATTCCGCCGCCTGCTTCATGGCGTCGGTGCTGTTGTCCACCAGGTCCATCTTCACGTAGGACACGTAGGGGAACAAGGGCTCGAAACGCTTCAAGAATTCCTGGTTGAAAATGAAATCATCCAGGGCGAGCTCGAATCCCCGCTCCTTGTAGTGAGCCACGGCCTTCACCAGGGCCTCGTCCACCTCTACATCTTCCAGAATCTCCAGCACGAACCACTTGGGGTTCAACAGCTTGAAGATGTTGTCCAGGAGCATTTCCCGGTTGCAGTTGATAAAGGCCTTGTTTTCGCCGATGAGCCTCGGGAGCCCGATGTTGGTGAGCACGTTTTCCAGCACCTGGGCGGTGGCCAGGTTGTCGTTGGCGATAACGGCGGTATCGCTTTCCGGAGAATCCCGGAACAAAAGCTCATAGGCGTATATTTTACCCTCGCGGTCGAGGATAGGCTGGCGTGCTAGATAGGCGAGAGAAAGCATTGGTTAGATTCTTGCACTCTTGATACCGAACAGCAAGATGCTCCGTGCGCCGGCGTCCCAGAGGCGGTCCATGATGGCGTTGGCCTCTTCTTGGGGGACCATGGCCTTCACGGAATACCATTCGCGACCGTGGAGCTTGGTGACCGTAGGAGCGTCTAGGCCCGGCGTAAGTTCGCAGGCCTTCGAAAGCAGTTCGGCGGGGCAGTCGTACTCGATCATCATGTAGGACTGTGCCACCAGCTTGCCCTCGATACGGCGGATCAGGGTGTGCACTTCTTCCAGGCCCGTCTTCTGCGGGTTGCAGAACAGGGCGGCGTTGCTCCTGAACAGCGGTTCGCCCACAATGCGGAGCCCCGCCTGCTTTAAGGTCGTGCCCGTTTCCACCACATCCACGATGGCGTCTGCCACGCCCAGGCTCACCGAAATTTCGACGGCGCCTTCCAGCACCACAAAGTCCATGGGCTTCTTGTAGAAACCTTCCACGATGTTGGGGAAGCTGGTGGCGATGGTCTTGTCTTTCAGTTCGTCCAGGCTCTGCACCGGGCTTTCGTTAGGCACGGCGGCACACATCTTCGAAGCGCCGAAGGGCAGGTCCAGCACCTTCACCGCAGGGCTCTTGGCTTCGGCGTTGAAGTCGATGCCGGTAATGCCCGCATCGATGATGCCACGACCCACGTACATGGGAATATCGCTTGGACGCAAGAAGAAGAATTCAATCCCGTTCTTGGTATCCAGCTGGGTCAAGGTCTTGTAGGGCTTGGAGGCCTTGTAGCCGCAAGCCTTCAGAAGTTCCTGGGTGGGCTCAAAGAGCATGCCCTTGTTGGGGAGAGCGACTTTAATCATAGCTTGGCGTACACCTCTTCGAGGGTTAAACCTTTTTCGGCCATCATCACGGCCACGTAGTAGAGCACCTGCGACAGCTCCAGGCACTGGGCGTCGCGGCTCTCGAACCGGGCTGCCATCCAGCTTTCGGCGGCTTCTTCCACCAGCTTCTTGCCGATGCCGTGGGGGCCCTTCTTGAACAGTTCCGTGGTTCCCTTGCCTTCGGGCATTTCCTTTTTGCGCTGGCAAGCCAGAGCGAACATCTCTTCAAATGTCATAATAACAGACCTCTTGATTTTACGGCGGTAAAGATAGAAAAATGTCGCCCCATTGCCCCTTTGTATGGGTTGCCGGGGCTCGCCTCGGGTCTATGTTCAGGGGCATGGGGCTCAGTTGATGTGAAAATGACGGATGTGGGATGTATTGATGGAAAAGGTGCGCGCCCCTCTGTTATAGTTAAAAACTATAACTGATCATAAGTAAATAGTATGGGGGAGGATAAATATGGGCTAAAACGGCTTTTTTTTAACAAAATTTTGATGTTTTTATGACTAAAAATGACATTAATTGCCGCTTTGATAGTTTAATTCCTATTGATTTTGTAGGAAAAGTGTTTTACATTTGCATCCGTAATCAAAAACCTCAAACTTCGAGCCTCGAAGCTCGAACCAAAAAAAGGACTTCAACAATGACAACACAGAACAAGCTTCACTTTGAAACCCTCCAGCTCCACGTGGGCCAGGAACAGGCCGATCCTTCTACCGATTCCCGCGCCGTTCCTATTTACCAGACCACCTCTTACGTTTTCCACAGCGCCCAGCACGCTTCTGACCGTTTCCACCTGAAGGACGCGGGCAACATCTACGGCCGCCTCACCAACACCACCCAGGACGTTTTTGAAAAGCGCATCGCCGCCCTGGAAGGAGGCATTGCAGGCCTTGCCGTTGCATCCGGTGCGGCAGCCCTTACCTACGCCATTACAGCCCTCGCCCGCAAAGGCGACCATGTGGTGGCACAGCGCTCCATCTATGGCGGCACTTACAACCTGCTGCAGCACACCCTTCGCCCCTTCGGCGTGGATACCACCTTCGTGGATATCCACAACCTGGACGAAGTCAAGGGCGCCATCAAGGACAACACCAAGCTTATCTTGATCGAGACTCTCGGCAATCCCAATTCCGACATCCCGGACATCGAGGCCATTTCTGAAATCGCCCACAAGAACAAGATTCCGGTGGTCATCGACAACACCTTCGGAACGCCCTACCTGATTCGCCCGCTGGAACACGGCGCCGACATCGTGATTCATTCCGCCACCAAGTTTATCGGCGGTCATGGAACGACTCTTGGCGGTATCATCGTTGACGGTGGAAAGTTCGACTGGGCGGCTAGCGGCAAGTTCCCGCAGTTCACCGAAGTAAATCCCAGCTACGGCGTGCCCTTTACCGCCGCCGCAGGGGCTGCCGCCTTCATCGTCTATATCCGTGCCATCCTCCTTCGTGACGAAGGCGCTGCCATTTCTCCGTTCAATGCCTTCCTGTTGCTACAGGGCACGGAGACTTTGTCGCTGCGTTTGGACCGCCATGTGGAAAACACCAAGAAGGTCCTGGAGTTCCTCTCGAAGCACCCGAAGGTGGCCAAGGTGAACCACCCGAGCTTTGCGGACCATCCGCAGCACGCCCTCTACAAGAGGTATTTCCCCAACGGTGCGGGCTCTATTTTCACCTTCGATGTGAAGGGCGGCCAGGCCGAAGCCTTCAAGTTCATCGATAGCCTCAAGATTTTCAGCCTGCTGGCCAACGTGGCCGACGTGAAGAGCCTGGTGGTGCATCCCTACACGACGACACACTCCGAACTCACTCCGGAAGAACTCGCCGCCGCAGGAATCAGCCCCGCCACCATCCGCCTTTCCATCGGTACGGAACACTACGAAGACATCATTGCCGACCTGGATCAGGCTTTGAATGCAATCTAATAGGGTCAACTTTTATTAACTTCTAACTCAAAAAAAGGACTTCAAACCATGTCTAAAATCTATACCTCTGCCGACCAGCTCATTGGTCACACCCCGCTTCTGGAACTCACTCACATCGAGGAAGGTCTCGGTGCCAAGATTCTCGCCAAGCTGGAATACTTCAACCCCGCCGGCTCCGTGAAGGACCGCGTGGCCAAGGCCATGCTGGACGACGCCGAAAAGAGCGGCAAGCTCAAGGCCGGTTCCGTGATTATCGAGCCCACCTCGGGTAACACCGGTATCGGTCTTGCCTCTGTGGCTGCCGCCCGCGGGTACCGCATCATCATCGTGATGCCCGAAACCATGAGTGTAGAACGCCGCCAGATCATGAAGGCTTATGGCGCCGAACTGGTGCTCACCGAAGGTGCCAAGGGCATGAAGGGCGCTATCGCCAAGGCCGAGGAACTGGCCAAGGAAATTCCCAACAGCTTCATTCCGGGACAGTTCGTGAACCCGGCAAACCCGGCCGCCCATAAGGCTACCACCGGTCCCGAAATCTGGGAAGATACCGACGGCAAGGTGGATATCTTTGTGGCGGGTGTCGGCACCGGCGGTACGGTTTCCGGCGTAGGCGAATTCCTCAAGAGCAAGAATCCGAATGTGAAAATTGTGGCCGTGGAGCCTGCAAGCTCTCCGGTGCTCAGCAAGGGTACCGCCGGCGCTCACAAGATCCAGGGAATCGGTGCAGGATTTGTTCCCGACACCCTGAACACCAAGATTTACGATGAAATCATCGCCGTGGAAAACGAAGACGCCTTCACCGCTGGCCGCGAAATCGGCAAGAAAGAAGGCGTGCTGGTGGGCATTTCCTCTGGAGCTGCTCTCTGGGCCGCCAAGGAACTGGCCAAGCGTCCCGAAAACAAGGGCAAGACCATCGTGGCGCTGCTGCCGGATACCGGCGACCGCTACCTCTCTACCGCGCTCTTCGCCGAATAAGAACTCCAAAAACCTCTATAAAAAAAGCCCCGAAAGGGGCTTTTTTATTTTGTATGCAGAAGGGAAAGTCTGGGTCTTACACTTTATGACGCAAGATGACCACGACCCGCATACAAGGCTGATGTATTTCGATTTGATGGACCTGGTGGCGTAGTCACCACCTATTCTTTATTCATGACGTAGCGTATGGGAAAGCCGTTGTCCTTGACTGCATAATCGGTGTGCGCTTCGTCGGTATCGTAGCGAAGGGTATACTTGGTCGCATATTCCTGCTTGTTGTTCATTATAACATCCTCTTTGCTGGAGGATTCTTCGTCTATTTCCTCACTGCTGGACGACTCCTCTTCCTCGTTGCTAGAGGATTCCTCTTCTTCGCTGCTGCTGGAATCAAATTCCAGTTCATCGGGGAGCTATTCACCAAATGCGCAGATGTAGTTTTTTCCCTGCACGCTGAGGACATCGCCATCCTTGGCTCTGGTACAGTCTGGCAGGTCGGCGAGGGATTCGTACTCGTTATCCGATTTGGTTGTAGAATTGCTACTGTCGTCACCACAGGTCGTGAGGATCATGGCGAGAACGGTCACAAAGGCCAAAGAAAGGGCCTTCCGCATTTTTCGCATAGTCTCGCCTCTTGGATTTCTCTTGAATATACACTCTTTTATTTGAAAGTGCAAGTGTTTTACCAACCCCTAGCCCCTAGATCCTAGCCCCTTTTTCTATATTTACCCCGTTCGATAAAAGGGGGCGCCTATGCTCAAGTATTACAAAATCGAAGCCGGTCGCCTGGCGGTCGCACCCAACGAAGATGCCGCCGACATCGTGATGATGGGCTCCCTCAGCCAGGAACAGCGCAGCGTCCTGGTCAAGGAATACGAGATTACCGAGCATACCATCGCCTCCGCATTCGACTCCGACGAGCTTTCCCGTATCGAGTACGACGACGATTTCACCACCATCGTGTTCAAGAAGCCCAAGAACTATTCCGCCGCCGACAACTTCCAGTTCCGGGTGGAATCCTTCGGCATCTTCATCTTCAAGGACTGGGTGCTGCTTCTGACCGACAGCGACATCCCGGTGATGGACGAAAAGCGTTTCTCGAAAATCGACAGCCTGAACACCTTCGTGCTGAAAGTCCTGAGCTACGCCATCTACCACTTCAACGAACACCTGAAAATCATTAACCGCATCAACGACGACTTGGAACAGCGGCTCAACACCTCCATGGAGAACAGGTACCTGCTTTCCATGTTCAGCCTGAACAAGGGCTTGATCTACTACGTGAGCGCCCTGAACAGCAACGACACCCTTTTGAAGAAACTCCAGATGGGCCGCAGCCTCAACTGGACCGAGGCCGAACGGGAACTGCTGGAAGACATCCAGATTGAAAACGGCCAGAGCCTGCAACAGGCAAACATCTACGCCAACATTTTGACGTCCATGATGGATGCCCGCGCAAGCGTCATCAACAACAACTTGAACCAGTTGATGAAGAACTTGACCATCGTGACGATTTCCATATCGCTCCCGACGTTCTTTGCCAGTTTGTTCGGCATGAACGTGCAACTGCCCTTCGGCATGAACGGCGACGCCACCGTGGGTTCGCCCATGACTTTCTGGGCCGTTATCGCCGTGTGTATCCTGTCGGTGGTGTTGTTCCTCGGCTTCTGGATCCGACGGAAATAGTCGTGAGTTGCTAGTAACTTCTAACTAGTTCGTAGGGCGTAACTGTGCCGCAGGCACTCAATTTCCTCTATCGCTCATGCTGGCGAACATGGCGACAATCTCGTCGGTAAATTTGCTGTTGGGCAACGTCTGGGCGATTTCAAGCGCCTTTTCCAGATGGTTTTGTGCCGTAACCTTAGCCTTGTCAAATGCGCCCTTGACGCTCAGCTTTTCCTTGATTTGCGCAGGAATGTTGTCTTCGGAGGCCCGCTTGATCAGGTCTTCCATTTCGCGCCGTTCTTCGGCGGAACTGTTTTCAAAATAGTACAGCAGGGGTAGCGTTATGAGCCCGTTAGAAAGGTCGGTGAATTTGGCCTTGTCCAGGTTCTTGGAACCGTAGCCGTAGTCCAGCAGGTCGTCGATAATTTGGAAGGCGATGCCGAAGTGGCTTCCCATTTCGGCGCACTGGTTCACCATGGGCTTGTCGAACCCAGCAAGAATGGCTCCGATTTTGGCGGCGGCGTTAATCAGAGCCGCCGTCTTTCCGTCGATAATCCGGTTGTAGGTTTCAAAGGAAAGCTTCATGTCGCCGCAATGGTCCAGCTCCAAAATTTCTCCGGCAATTAGCTGGTCTGCCGCCTGGGAGAGGATTACGGGAATGTCCCGTTCCGCCTCTTCGATAACGCTCTGCATGGACTGGGAAAGCACGTAGTCGCCAATGAGAACGGCCACCTGGGTGCCCCATTCCTTGTGTGCCGTTTTTTGCCCGCGCCGGACTTCGGTGTCGTCGATGATGTCGTCGTGAACAAGGCTTGCGCTGTGCAACAGTTCGATGCCCGCGCAGGCGTGGGCCACCCGGTCAACGTCAACAGGAGATTTTCCACAGTTGGCAATAAGGCAAAGCAGGGTGGAGCGGATGCGCTTTCCCTTCTTCTGGAAAAGGGCGGCAAGTCTGTCCGAAATACCAGCCGGGGCATTTTTGGCCACGTTCAAGATGACCTGCTCCGTCAGGGCAAGCTGGTCCTGGACCAGTTCACGCGCCTGGCCCAGCACAGTCTGGAAATCGGCCTTGTTCAGATTCATGGCCTAGATATCCAGGTCCTTCAGGACCTTGTAGGCGTTGTTCTCGATGAACTTACGGCGGGGTTCCACGTCTTCGCCCATGAGCATACTGAAAATCTGGTCGGCAAGCACACTGTCTTCGATGGTGCACTGCTTCAAGAAACGCTTGGAGGGATCCATGGTGGTTTCGTTCAGCTGTTCTGGGGACATTTCGCCAAGACCTTTGAATCGGTTGATGCTGACGTTCTTCTTGTCCTCGATTTCGGCCATGGCCTTGTCCTTGTCGTTTTCGTCGAAAAGGTAGCGTTCCTTCTGGCCCACTTTCAGCTTGTACAGGGGTGGCATGGCAAGGAAAATATGGCCTTCGTCAATGAGGGGCCGCATGTAGCGGAAGAAGAAGGTGAGGAGTAAGGTCTGGATATGGGAACCGTCCACATCGGCATCGGTCATGATGATAATTTTGTGGTAGCGGAGCTTCTCGATCTTGAATTCGGTGCCAATCCCTGTGCCGATGGCGTTCACCAGGTTCTGGATTTCTTCGGTGTCCAGCACGCGGTGGAGGC
>CAMHDS010000058.1 GCA_946183925.1 uncultured Fibrobacter sp.
CGTTGTTCACGAAGCTGAAGAAGTTTTCCTGGTAGCCGTCGTTGTACCACATGGCCACTTCCAGCGGGAACTGTCCGTCGGGGAGTACCAGGTGGATGGGCTCCTGGAAAAGGGGCGTGCGGTGCTCGTCTACGTACCGCACGAATTCGGAAACGCCTCCCGGGAAGCAGAAGGTGTCGGACTGGATGTTTTCCGGGTCCCGTTCGTCGGTAAGGGTCAGGCGAAGCCCGCTCATGAGGAACGCCAGCTCGCGGAAACGGGTGGCCAGCGTATCGTAAACGTAAACGGTTTCAGTAAAGATGGAATCGTCGGGGTAGAATTCCACGCTGGTGCCTGTCGTTCCATCCGACGGACCGACTTCTACCTGGGGGCCGCAGGGGATACCCCTGGAGAATTCCTGCTTCACCACCTTGCCGTCACGACGGACGGTCACGATCAACTTGTTGGAAAGGGCGTTCACGCAGCTCACGCCCACGCCATGAAGACCGGCAGAAACCTTGTAGGAATTGCTGTCGAACTTTCCGCCCGCATGGAGCTTGGTCATCACCACTTCGATGGTGCCGATGTGTTCCTTGGGGTGAATATCGGTAGGAATACCGCGGCCGTTGTCGGTAACGCGGATGCCGTTGCCGGGCAGAATGGAAATTTCGATGTGGCTGCAGAATCCAGCCAGGGCTTCATCTACGGAGTTGTCTACCACTTCCCATACCAGGTGGTGGAGACCGCGGATGTCGGTAGAGCCGATGTACATGGCGGGGCGCACACGCACGGCTTCGAGGCCCTCTAGCACGGTAATGCTTGAACCGCTGTAGGCTTCTTCGGCCTTCTTCATTTCTTCAGATTCTTCTGCCATATTTCCTCTGAGGCATGCCGCCTCTTTTACTAAACTAGATAAAGCGGATGCCCTGGATTACAGGGCTTCCGAGCATTAAATTACACTTGTCAATTATAGCTTTTTTTTGCAAGAAAAGTTCACTTTTCCAGGCGGAATTGTCCACCTTCAGGGAGAGAATTCCCTTCTTGATTTCAAGGGGCTTTACATGGGGAAAAATCAGGTCTCCGACCACTTCCTTGAACCTCTCTGAAAGACTCTGGAACTGCATTTCGTCGGTCAGGTGGAGCTTATCCAGAACTCGGTCCACGAGCAGTTCTACGTCCACGACTTTGTGGCCGGTAAATCCCGTTCCTTTGCGTTTCTTAAACGGCATGGGTTTACACCAGCAACAGCTTCGACAGGGTGAATCCACCAATCAGAATGCTGGTCATGCCCGCCACCACGGTGGCCTTGGTGCTCTTGCCTACGCCTTCGGCTCCGCTGTGGGTATAGTAGCCAAAGAAGCAGGCGTAGCTAGAAATGAAGAATCCGTACAGTGTGGCCTTGATAAGGCCCACCACCAAGTCCCAGTTGTGATAGAACATGCGCACGCCGTAGAAGAACACGGACCAGGAAACTTCCTTGTACAGGTGGGCCACTTCGTAGCCCCCTACGATACCGATAAAGATACTGATGACAGTCAGCACTGGCAGCATGATGACGGTGGCGATTAGGCGGGGGGCCAACAGGAACTTGAAGGGGCTAAGCCCCAGCACCTTGTAGGCGTCCAGCTGTTCGGTCACCGCCATGGTCCCAAGCTCCGAACACATGGAGGCCCCGATACGGCCCGCAAGGACCATCGCGGTGAGGATGGGGCAAAGCTCCACCATCACAGACTTACCGACAGCCATGCCCACGAACATCATGGGAATCATGTCGCCGAACTGGTAGGCCAGCTGCCACGACATGATGGCGCCCGTGGCCATGGACGCCGCGAACACCACGGGGATACTGGTAATGCCCACCACTTGCATCTGTTCTACGGTGGTGTGGAAATTGGAAAATGCACCGGGAATGTTCTTGAACAATTCCCACACGAACTTGATGTAGTTGATGACTGTACGGAAAAACCTTCGGACAAACCGTCCCAAGGATTCCGCAGAATTGTTCAACACTTCGACCAATTATCCCTACTTCTTTTTCTTGTTGTCCTTGGCGGCAGGCTTGCCGTTCTTGGCAGGAGCCTTGGCGGGCTGACCCTTGGTGGGAGCGCTTATAGCCTGCTTAAAGAGTTTCATGTCGCTCAGGTATTTGATGGCTTCTTTCAGCTGTTCGTCCCGCTTCAGGGAGAAAGCCGTGCTCACGGAATCGTTCACCATGGCGGTCAAAAGTTCCCGCTTGATGCCGTCCTTGATGTAATCCTTGTTCTCGTCGAACTGGGCCTTGCGGCGCTCTTCCAGGGCGTTCTTCATGTCGGCAAGACGGGCGGCCAGGGTGGAATCCGTAATGGTCTTGGAGCTGTCGCCCATGTAGTTCTGTTCCTGGATGATGCTCTTTTCCAGCTGGTCCACGCCTACCAGGGCGTTGCTCTTCACCTTCATGAAGTTGGTGTCCCTGAGGCAGAAATCCTTGAACTGGGTGTACAGGGAATCGGGAACTTCCCAGGCGGCGTCCATCTTGACTCCGGACTTGTCCAGTTCCGGGCGGACCTTCACCGCAAACTTGAAGTACATGGCCATCCGCTCCTGGACCTGCACCACCCAGGGCATGGGGGAGAGTTCCACGTCCACGTCAGGCGTGATTCCACCACCGCCGAACATCATACGTCCATTGTGGGTGTAGAAGGTGTCCACCTTGGCGGTGTCGTTTTTAGCGGTGTCGGCCTTGGCTTCGGCTTCGCCGTCTTCAGCCGCATATTCCTCTTCCATGATCTTCAGACCCTTGATGCCGTTCTCGGGCTTGTTGATGCAGCGTCCGAAGGGCAGGTAGTAAAATGCTGTGGTGAGCTTCAGGGCGTTCCCCTGGTTGTCTAGCGGGAAAATGGTCTGCACGGAGCCCTTGCCGAAAGAGGTCTTTCCGATAATCAGGGCGCGGTCCCAGTCCTGGAGGGCGCCGGACACGATTTCAGCCGCACTGGCAGATCCTTGGTTCACAAGTACCACCATGGGCATGTCGGGGTTCACGATTCCGTCTTTGCGGGCGTGGCTTTCGGTCTTCTGGGTGCGTCCCTTGGTGCTGACAATTACGTTGCCGCGCTTCAGGAACAGTTCGCTAATCTCGATGGCCTGGTTCAACAGGCCACCCGGGTTGTAACGCATGTCCAGAATCAGTTTTTTCATGCCCTGCTTCTGCAGGCTCTTCAGGGCGTTTTCCACATCACTCAAGGTCTTGTCGCTAAAGGTGGCAAGCTTGATGTAGCCGATGTCGTTGGTGACCATCCCGTAATAGGGCACGGCATGAACCACAATTTCGGCACGGGTAATGGTAAAGTCCATCAGTTCAGGAACGCCTTCACGCTCGATGGAGACGGTGACGTCGGTACCGATCTTTCCGCGGAGCTTGCTTACGGCATCGTCCAGGGTCAGTCCCTTGGTGTCCTTGCCGTCGATTTTGCGGATACGGTCACCGGCCCGAATGCCAAGCCTAAAGGCCGGAGTCCCGGAAAGGGGAGAAATCACGGTGAGTATATTGTCACGCAGGCTGATGGTGATGCCCACGCCGCCGAACTTTCCTTCCATGGAAACTTTCAAGCCCTCGTAGTCCTTGGGGGTGAATACGGTGGTGTGGGGGTCCAAAATGTTGCGGATGCCGTTCAGGGCCGCGTCGGTGAGTTCCGTGGGGTTTACGTCTTCCACGTACTTGCGGTTCACTTCGGAGAATACCTTGTTCAGCCTGGAAACTTCGTCGTAAAAGTCTCCCGGCGGTGTGGCCTTTTCGGCTGCCGAGGCAAGGCCCAGGGTGGCCAAGGTAAGGACAAATGCTTTGCGCAAAATCGAGCTAGTGATAGTCATGGTTAAAAAATACAATTTCTTGGAGCGGTCTTTGTTCCAAAAACGGAAAAAACCGGCCATTTGGCCGGTTTTTGATAATAGGAGAGAGAGGAGAAAAACTTTTATGCCGCTTCGTCCAGCATTTTTTGGATGCGGTCGTTCCTAAGCTTTGCAAGGGCGCTTTCCTTGAGCTGACGGACCCGTTCCTTGGACAGCCCCACCATAGGGGAAATTTCTTTCAGGTTCAGGTCAGAGTCCATCTTGAAGCCGAAATAGAGCTTGAGGATATCGCTTTCCTGCTGGTCCAGGTTCTTGTTCAAAACTTTTTCGAAGACTTCCCGGCGGTTGTTCTTTTCGGCCAGGTCTTCGGTGCGGAATTCCATGGAAGGAATGCAGTCTCCCAAGGTGGAATCGCCGTCTTCGCCAACGGGGGCTTCCAGAGAAGAGGTGCGGTTGCCCATCATCAACACTTTTTCGATGGCGTCGCCCTTGTACTTGGAAACTCCTTCCAGGCTGTCGGTGTCCAGCACATAGCTGCCACCCACAACCTGTTTAAGCTTGCCGCCCTTCTTGTTGAAACGGCGTAGAATCAGTTCCTTTTCGGCGCTGATGCGGACCATGCGGCCCTTTTCGGCGATGGCGCGGGTGATGTTCTGACGGACCCACCACACGGCGTAGCTGATAAACTTGATTTTCTGGCTAGGGTCAAAACGGCGGGCGGCCTCAATAAGGCCCATGTTGCCTTCGCTGATGAGTTCACCCACTTCAAGGCCTTGGCCTTTGTAAAGGTTCGCGATGTTCACCACAAAGCGCAGGTTGGACTTGACCAGCAAATCCAGGGCCTCGCGGCTGCCTTCCTTGACCTTCTTGATGAGCACCTTTTCCTGTGCCGGAGTCAGCAGGGGAATGCTGGAAATATCTTCAAGATACTGAAAATAGGTACTTTTCTCATCATGGGTGTAGGTAGCGGTGTTCATAGTAAGTCCTTTTCCTTTACGCCTTTAAATTTACCTCCGTTTACGATTCCGAGTGTCAGTAAGAGCCCTAGTCCTTGCAAAAGTTTAATTTGTTTTTTGTCGGGAAATTTCGCTTTTTTGTCATAAATTTGTCATTTTGGCCTTTAATTGGGGCCCTTTAGGACCTATTTTTGTCATTATGGAGCAGGAAAATCAGAAAAATGGTGCCCTGAAGCGTTTTTTCAGTAAAAATCGTTTGAATTTCGAGAAAATCCGTGAGACGGACTTCGACAAGCTGGAAAAAGTCCTGAGAGACGTGGTAGAACGGGAAGGCCGGATGACATTCCCTATACCCACGTTTGTGCTCCCCTTGCTGGTGATGGCCTTTATCCTTGTTTTCCCGACCATGTTCCTGCTGGATCCGAATTACTCTTCTGAGTCCAACTATAACTTGCGGAGTCTAGTCAATTTCTATTATCCGCTGTTCTCCATGATTGCCATCTTTTCGCTGAACCAAAAGTTCCTGGTTCCCGACTGTATTTTCCGCAAACACTATTTTCTTTACTTTGTCTACAATTCCCTGATGATTGCCGTCTTCTCGTTTTTGCGGGAAGTAGTCATGTTCCTGATTGACAGAACTCCCGATAACACCTGGGGGTATTTCTTTACGGAGTACTGCTATTCTTCTATCAAGAACCATTTCAGTTATTGGACTATTGTTTCAATGCTCGTGTTGGTAAGCATTGTGTGCCTAATTAGCGTGAGTTATCATCTTGTAGCCAGACAGTTCCTGAAGGCATTCATCTTGAGGGAACAGAGCCGTACTAAGGTACAGTACGAATTGGATTTTCTTAAGAACCAGCTTTCTCCCCATTTTCTGTTCAATACGCTGAACAATATCTCAGCCTTGATACAGGTAGATTCCAAGCGGGCGGAGAATGCCATGACGGAACTCTCGAAGCTGTTGCGTGTCATGCTTTATCAGACTGCCGACGAAGCGATTTCCCTGGAAGAGGATGTGGAGATTCTACGGATGTACGGGAACCTTGAAAAGCTGCGACTGGATGAAAGTTTTGATTACCAGTTCAACGTGAAAGTTGAAAACCCGAAGCTGATGATTCCGCCCCTGATGGCCATGCCCCTGATGGAAAATGCCTTGAAGCACAGCAAGAATCCCAAGGGGAAAAGTTTTGCCCATATTTCTATTGAGCAAAACGGCAATGAGTTGATTTTCAAGGCGGAAAATTCCAATTTCCCGAAGGTGTCCAAGTCTCCCCAAAAGGCAGGCGGCCTTGGGCTTTCGACTTTCCAGAAACGCCTGGAGATTCTGTATGCGGGGCGTTACGAATATACGGCCTCCGCAGAGGGCGACGTGTACCGTAGCCGCCTAAAGATTCAGCTCGCCGACAACTAAGAAATGCGTCGCTTTTGCCGTCACCCCGGCCTAGTGCCGGGGTCAACTTTTACCGCGCGGCCAGTTCTTCGGGCGTGCGGCTCAAGATATCCCAGTCGCCCCGCTTGATAATCTTGTAGGCGTAGCCCTGTTCGGTAAGGAACAGCTGGCGGTTCATGGAGAACTCCTGCTCCTTGGAATCCTGGGTCACGATACTGTAGAAGTGGGCGGTGCCGCCGTCGCTCTTGGGGCGCAAGATGCGGCCCAGTCGCTGGGCTTCTTCTTGCCGGCTGCCGAAGGTCCCGGAAATCTGTATCAGGATGTTGGCGTCGGGAAGGTCGATGGCGAAGTTGCCTACCTTGGAGACCATCAGGTTCTTCTGCTCGCCCTTGCGGAAGGCGGCGTAGAGCCGTTCGCGTTCCTTGTTGGGGGTCTTGCCGGTAATCAGCGGGATTTCCAGCTCCTGGGCCAGCTTTTCCAGCTGGTCGATGTACTGCCCGATGATAAGCACCCGGTCGTCGGGCTTGTCGAAATGGGCGAGGAGGCGCTTTACGATGTCCGTCTTTTCGGGATTGGTGCTTGCGAGAGTAATCTTTTCACGGACCGGCGCCAGGGCGTATTTCATCTTCAGTTCCGCTTCCATGGGAATGCGGATTTCGTTACAGTCGGCAGTGGCAATCCAGCCCTGGGCTTCCAGCACACGCCAGGGGATGTCGTATTTCTTGGGCCCGATAAGGCTGAACACTTCCGTCTCCTTGTGGTCTTCGCGGACCAGGGTGGCGGTAAGTCCCAGGCGGCGCGTGGCCTGCATCTCGGTACTCAGGCGGAACACCGGGGCAGGGAGCAGGTGCACCTCGTCGTAAATCATGAGACCCCATTTCTGTTCGCTGAACAGGGGGAAGTTCGAGAGTTCCTTCTTGACTTCTTCGTCGCTCAGGTCGTCCGGTTCGGGCTCGCCCTGCTTGTTCGGGTCCTTCACCTTCTTGCGCTGGGTGAGAATCTGGTAGGTGGCCACGGTCACGGGGCCGATTTCCTTCACTTCGCCGGAGTATTCCTTCACCTGGTCGAGGGTCAGGTCCGTCTTGTCGCAGATTTCGCGGATCCACTGGCGGGAGGCGGAAATGTTGGGGGTAAGGATAAGGGTCTTGGTCTGGATGAGGGCCATGGTGGCAAGACCGATGACCGTCTTGCCCGAACCGCAGGGCAGCACGATGACGCCGGAGCCGCCCTTTTCCGAACCGCTGGCGTAGAACACCTGAGCGGCCTCTTTCTGGTAGTCGCGGAGCTTGAATTCCTTGCCTTCGAGGGTGGTCTCCCGGAGCTTGATGGGGAGCGGGTCGCCCTGGACATATCCTGCCAGGTCTTCCACCGGGAATCCGGCGTTGGTAAGTGCCATCTTCAGGTGGCCGCGACGTTCCGGGTCCACTTCGGCGTGGGAGTCGTCCAGGAATTTCTGGATAAACGGCTCCACTTCTTTCAGGTGGCAAATCTCGGTGAACATGTAGGTGTCGTCGGATTCCAGCAGCAGGCGGTCAACCTCTTTGCGGAGGCGGAGCAGGCCGTACCGGGCCATGTAGTCTTCCACCTCGGTAATCACCGTCTGGGGAATGGGGTAGCGGCTCTGGCTTTCTAGCCGTTCCAGCACTTCGGTTGCGCGGAGGCCCGTGGAAGCCGCGTTCCAGAGGCTCAGGTGAGAAATCTTGTAGGTGTGCAGGTGCTCGGGGCTCTTGACCAGTTCGGTGAAGGGAGCGATCGCGTCCCGTGCGGATTCGTAGTTGGGATTGTCCACCTCGACCATGATTTCGAGGTTGCTCTGTACAATGATAGCGCCATTCGGATTCATAGGGCGGCAAATATAGAAAAATAGGTGTTAGGTAGTAGGTTGTAGGTATTAGGGCTGCGGGTCTCAAGAAGTGTCATCCTCGCGCAGGCGAGGATCCGCTGGATGTGGACGAAGGTCGTTAGTGGTTAGTGGTTGGTGGTTAGGATTGAAGGTCTCAAGAAGTTTTTTAGGGGCGGGAGGGGGAGGTATCCCCCTGGCTCGCACGCGCTTGCGCTTGTTGCTCACCACCCCCTCTTGCCGGAATCGCCCCGCAGGACACCCCGGGTATAAAAAATCCCGCTTTCTTTCAGAAAGCGGGACCTTCGAGCCACCCAGCAGATTTGAACTGCCGACCTGCTGATTACGAATCAGCTGCTCTACCAGCTGAGCTAGAGTGGCGTTGCGGGCTCAAAGATAGCAACAGGCCCTTTTTTTGTCAATATCGGGGCTGTTTCGGTTGGCAAGATTCCCGAAATTTTCTATGATTGCTCACAAAATTTCAAAATGGATGCATATTATGGCTAACGAAGCAAATGCGAACAACTCTGAAGTCAAGGAATTTTTTGTCCGTCATGGAAGCAAGGTTGTAGTGGCCCTGGTGGTCATCCTCGCCGTAGTGGCGGGCGTGGTCCAGCTGAGGGATTCCCGCAAGGCCGCCGCCGCCGAACAGACTGAACTTCTGGGTGCTGGCATGACCATGCTCTACGCAAACGAAAAGGACAACGCCCTGGCCGAATTCGAATCCAAGATCAACAGCCGTTCTCTGGAAGGCCTCGCCCTTGCCAAGGCTTGCCTCTATGCGGGTAACATCAAGTACGAAAAGGGTGATTTGGACGGTGCTGCCGCCCTGTTCCAGAAGTCTTTGGACAACGCCGGTTCTGTGGTGCTGGTCCGCTCTGCTGCCCTCCACGGTCTTGCCTCTGTGAAGATGGAAAAAGAAGACTACGCCGCTGCCGCCAACCTGCTGGAAAAGTATGTGAGCGAGTTCGGCAAGCGCACTGGCGACAAGGAAGACCGCTTCCAGAAAGAAGAACCTGTGGACGAAGCTCCCATGGTGGCCGATGCCATGTGGAAACTCACGCTGGTCTATCAGCAGCAGGGTCTTGACGCCAAGGCCAAGAACACCGCCGAACGCCTGCTGGAAGTCTACGGCGACAACCAGAACTACGCCGACAAGGCCCAGAAGTTCCTGGCTTCCCTGTAATTAGACGAGAGAACGGACCTTCGGTCCTACAGACGAAAGACGAAAGAAAAAATTAGTCCCGAAAGAGTTCGGGACTTTTGTGTTTTATGGTTATTTTTTCAATATGGAGCGGAGTTCGTCGGCTGCTCGTTCCAGGTCGTCGTTTATGATGGTGTATTCGTACTTGCCCTTGGTCTTGGCGAATTCCATCTCTTTCTTGGCGTTGTGCAGCCGTGTCTGGATTACCTCTTCGGAATCGGTGCCGCGGCCGCGGAGCCTGCGTTCCAGCTCTTCTTCGCTGGGCGGCAGAATCAGGATGCCCGTGGCGTCGGGGTAGACCTTGTCGAAATTCACCTTGCCGAACACATCTATGTCAAAGAGAACCCGCTTGCCCTGCTTGAGCATGTCCTCTACAAAACTCTTGGGGGTGCCGTAGTAGTTCCCGTGGACCAGGTTGTATTCCACCAGGGCGTCGTCCTTGATCATCTGCTCGAACTCTTCCTTGGTCTTGAAAAAGTAGTGGACGCCGTTCACCTCGCCTTCCCGGGGTGGGCGTGTGGTGGCGGAAATAGAATACACGATGTCGGGGAACTCCCCGATGACCTTGTCCTTCAGGGTGGTCTTGCCAGCGCCACTGGCGGCGCTCATCACAAAAAGCTTGGATTTCATTTCTTATCCTCGATGTACAACGGCCTTTGCTTGACTTCGTCGTAGATGCGGCCGATGTATTCGCCCAGAATGCCGATGGAAATGAGCTGCACTCCGGCAAAGAACACGATGGCCGTCATGAGGGATGCCCAGCCCGGCACCGTGGTGGCGGGGGAGAGGATCTTTTCTAGAATGGACCAGACGAATACTCCGAAGCTGATGATGGCGGCGATCATCCCGATGTAGAAGCTGATTTTCAGCGGGGCGGAACTGAATCCGGTGATGCCGTCGCCGGCCAGGTGGAGCATCTTCTTCAGGGGATATTTGGACGAGCCCGCGGTGCGTTCGGCACGGTCGTACTTGACGCCAATCTTCTTGAAGCCTACCCAGCACACCAGCCCCCGCAAAAAGCGGCTCCGTTCGGGCAGGTTCTTCAGCTGGTCCACCACGCAGCGGTCCATAAGCCTAAAGTCGCCGGTGTCGGGCGGAATCTCGATGTTGGTAAGCTTGCCGATAAGCCTGTAGAAACAGTAGGCGGTAAAGCGCTTGAAGATGGTCTCGCCCTTGCGCTTGTTGCGCTGTGCGTAAACCACCTGGTAACCTTCCCGCCATTTTGCGAGCATCTCGTGGATTAGGCTGGGCGGATCCTGCAGGTCGCCGTCGATGATGACCACGGCGTCGCCCTGGGCATGGTCCAGGCCTGCGCTGAAGGCGGCCTGGTGCCCGAAATTCCGGCTGAAGTTGACAACCTTGTTGTTCGGATTCCCGGGCAGGAGTCCTTCTAGGATTTCCCGGGTCCGGTCCTTGGAACCATCGTTCACGAAAATGAGCTCGTGCTCGATTTCCTTGAGTTCCTCTTCCAGGACGCGGTAGGTTTCCGCGACAATTTCTTCTTCGTTATAGACCGGTATAATGACGGACAGCAACATACAATCAATATAGTAAATGACAAATGTGAAGTGACAATTGTGAGATGATTAATCACACATTTGTACTTTCGCTACGCTCAAGTACCAAATGCTAGGCTCGGTCATGCCAAAACAAGTCTTGTCCTGACTCTCGCCTTACGCATTTGTCACATTGCGGCGAAGCAGCTTACGGTATCAGCGCCGGATTCACGAAGTCCACATGGCTGCAGTCAATGCTGCCCTTGGCGGTAGTCTTGAGTGTGAGCTTTTGGACACCTTCGGTATTGGCGGTAAGAATGTGGAGCGATCCTACCTTGAACACGGGGGTTTCTGCAAGTACATTGCCGTCGCCGATAATCTGCACGGAGACACCCTCGCTACAGAGGGATTCGTCGTCCAAGCCGACGGATGTACGGAATGTCTTGAACTGGTTCCCTATGTTATACACGGTTTCGGAAGCCGCATGGGTCGCGATACCGTTTTCAAAAATCTGCCCATTGACGGTGAGAGCGTTTCCTTCGATGCTCTTGTCTATGCCCAGATTTCCCCATTCCTGTTTGTGCGATTCGTATTGCAGGTCTGTCAGCTTCTTTGCGCCGGTTGCGTCGTAAAAGAATGACTTGCTGACCTGGGCTAGTACCTTGTTTTTTTCCATGACTAGGTACCGGAAGGTGTTATAACCCGGTTGTAGCTTGTCCTCTGCTATCAGGATTTTGTAATCTCCTGGGACATAGGCGGTGTCCTTTACCATGACCCTGTCGTGGATGATTCGGACATTCCATTCTTTTGGGGTGCCCGTCTGCTCCATGAGCCTGTAGTTCAGGAGTAGGGGGCCTGCGATGGCGGAACTGTCTTCCAGCGTGCCCCTTGTGGGGTCGGAAACCTGGATGATGTTCGTGGGGTTGTAGTTTTTGCGTCCGTTGAATTTTGCAATTTGAACCCAATAGTTGTTGGTAATCAAGATGTTCTTGACCCCTTCCAGGTCCATTTCCCGTTCGAACACATCGCAGGTGGTGGGAATGCGGTGCTCCACGGCCTTCTTGTGGTAGGTCTGGCTGTCCCAGCAATCAAGCCCACGGATGTAGTATACTTGGCCGTTGTATTTTTCCAGGAGCCGCTTAATCTGGCTGTTGTTCATTTGGCGGACCTTGTCGTAGTGGTAGGCGGACACCCCGTAGGCGACAAAGTGCCAGGGCCTGCCGTAGACGAACAATTTGTCGCCAGGCTCTTGTTCGTAGAGCCATTTCCAGATTTCTTGCTCTTCGGTGGTCAGGTGGTTCCTGTTGTACATGATGTTCTTGTTGAAATCTTCCTTGTAGTGGAAGGTCCAACCGGCAAACAGCAATGTAAAGAGAAGTCCTAGCACCAGGGCGGCGGATGTCTGTTTCTTGGCCCTGGAATCATAGCTGAAATATTCGATCAGGTGGGCGATGGGGAGTGCTGCCAGGAAAGCCATGCTGGGAATCATCACCAGGCTGTAGCGCTGGTTGATTTCGATGCCGAAGTCGCCGGAGACATTTTCCAGGATCATGTATGTCTGGATGTGGTACAGGGCAAGGAACGCGAGAACTCCCAGATAGAACTTGTTGCCCTTGCGGAAGTCCATGGCGGCCCGATAAATCAGGTACAAAAGCCCGGCCAGGAACAGCCAGTTGAAGTAGGTAAGGAAGGGGTTCACCAGTTCGCCCTTGTCGTTCAGGGGCTTGGTCATGACCTTCCAGTTGTTCACCAGGTCCTCGATAAAGTGCCCATGGGCAGAAAATTCGCCACCCTGGAATCCGAACCCCTGGAAGTAGCTGATAGTGAGCAATACGGGGGCGGAGAACAGCGACAGGAGCACGAAGAATACGGGAGCCTTGAAATCTTTTTTGTCAAGCAGTTTGGGCAGGGAGAACAGGATAAAGGGCAAAAGACAGAAAACGGTTTCTTGCCTGGTCTGGGCAAAGAAGGCAAGGGTCAATGCCAGGAGGGCCCAATGCTGGATGGTGTTGCGGTCGAAAGCCCACTTGAACACCAGTAGGGAAAGTGCCGAAAGGAATATGTACAGGGGCTCCACTGACATGGAACGGAACTGGAAGAGTACGGTGGGCTGTAGTGCCATGAGAAGTGCGGCGAAGAACGCCAGCAGGGGCTGCCTTGTCCAGGCCACGATGGCCAGGAACATCATCAGGAACGAGAGAGGGAGCAGCAGGAGCTCACCCTTGAAAATCCAATGGAGATCGGTGCCGAGCAGCGGCATTCCCAGGGTGTAGAGGAAGGCTAGCCCCTTGGACTTAAAGCTGTTGCTCTTGTTGGTGCAATCCAGTTGGCCTTTTTCGAATTCCCCCTGGTTGCAGGTGGCCGATATATGGTTGTGGTACATGTTCTGTGCCACGGCCATGAACACGCTTTCGTCGCTTTGGACCCTGTGACGGGCCTCTATCTGGGTTCCCGCAAAGACGGCAAGCGCAATTGCCGAGATTAGGGCGGCAAAGACGATGGGCCGTTCGGGGAGAATGCCCTTGAACCATTCCCTGAAATCCTTGTTTAGGGATATGCACAGTAAGATTCCTACCGCGAGTTGCACTAGGAACAGGGGCAGGGGCAGGTTCAGGTCCAGGATGCGGATGGTGTCCTTGTGTCCTACATTGGGACCAAGGTAGATGAGAAAGGGGATGGCTAGGGCGATGACAAGCCCGATAATTCCTGCGGGGTGAGCTAAGTTTTTGAGCAGCAACAAGATAAAGTTTTTCATCGTTTTCAAATATAATTTTTTTGTGTTATGGCGTGATAGTTGGCCAAATTACCTTGAGAGAATGTCTAATAAAAGCTAGATTTGGTCGCGAATTTCAACACCCAAGAGGTTGGTCGTGCAAGACTCATTAGTTACCAAAGCCGCAGACAATGTCCGTATCCTTTCCGCCGCCATGGTCCAAAAGGCCAAGTCCGGTCATCCGGGTGGCGCGATGGGAGCTGCTGATGCTATAACGCTGCTCTATTCCGAGTTCTTGCGCTTCGATCCCGATGACCCGAACTGGATGGCCCGCGACCGCTTCTTTATGGATCCGGGCCACATGAGTCCGCTGCTCTATTCCGAACTGGCCCTGGTGGGTCGGCTCACTATGGACGACATCAAGAATTTCCGTCAGCTGGGATCCCGCACGCCGGGCCACCCCGAAGTGGATGTGGCTCTCGGTATCGAGAATTCTTCGGGCCCTCTCGGCATCGGTCACGGCATCGCCCTGGGCGCAGCCATCGCTGAACGGTTCATGGTGGAGCGCTTTGGTTCCATTTTGGAACACAAGACAGTGTGCCTGGTTTCCGACGGCGGTCTTGAAGAAGAAATCGCCTACGGCGTGGGCCGCATTGCCGGTCACCTGAAACTTTCCAACCTGATTTTCTTCTACGACGCCAACCAGGTGCAGTTGAGCTGCAAGACCGAAGAGGTCATGAGCCACGACTTTGTGGCCCAGTATGAATCCTGGGGATTCCGCGTTATCGAATGCGACGGCAGCAACATCGCCGAACTCCGCAAGGCCTTTACGGCAGCCTGGGCTGAGAAAGAACGCCCGGTGCTCGTTTACGGCCACACCACTATGGCCAAGGGCGCCGTTGCCGAAGATGGCCGTAGCTACGAGGGCGAGGTCAGCACTCACGGCCAGCCCCTGAATGCTGCCGGAGCATCTACCGAAGCTACCGTCAAGAACCTGGGTGGCAACCCCGAAGACCCGTTCCAGATTTTCGACGACGTGAAGGCTGGCTTCGAAGCCCGCAAGCAGGAACTCCGTGGTATCGCTGCCGAATGGAAAAAGCAGAAGGCCGAATGGGACAAGGCTAACGCCGAAAAGTCTGCCACTTTGAACGAATGGCTCTCGGGCAAGGCTCCCAAGCTGGACCTTTCCAAGCTCCCCATCAAGGAAGGGGTGGCTACCCGCGTTACCAGCGGTACGGTGCTGGGTTACCTGGCCGAGAATTTCCACAACATCATCTGCAGTTCTGCTGACCTTTCTAACTCCGACAACACCCAGGCCTTCCTCAACAAGACGGGCATCTTCCGCCCGAACGATTTCAAGGGAGCCTTTGTGCAGGTGGGCGTGGCCGAACTGACCATGGGTGCCATCTGTAACGGTATCGCCCTGCATGGCGGACTCTACCCGATTTGCGCCACCTTCTTCGTGTTCAGTGACTTCATGAAGCCAGCCATCCGTATGGCGGCCCTGATGGGCCTTCCGGTCAAGTATGTGTTCACCCACGACAGCTTCCGTGTTGGCGAAGACGGTCCCACACACCAGCCCATCGAACATGAAACCCAGATCCGCCTGCTTGAAGACCTCAAGAAGAAAAACGGCAAGTCCGAAATGCTGGTGCTCCGTCCGGCGGATGCCTTCGAGACTCTGGCTGCCTGGGAAATGGCCTTTGAAAACAATGACAGCCCCACGGCTCTTATTCTGACCCGTCAGGTGGTGAAGAGCCTTCCCGGCGAGAACCGCTACGAAGCCGCCAAGGCCTGCCGTCAGGGCGCCTATGTGGTCAGCGACAATTGCGGTTCTGCTGTTCCGGACTTGACGCTGGTGGCCAACGGTTCCGATGTTCTGCTGGAACATGAAGCTGCCGAGATCCTCCGTGCCGAAGGCAAGAAAGTCCGTGTGGTCTCCATGATCAGCCCGGCCCTGTTCCTCGCTCAGCCTAAGGCTTTCCGCGACAAGATTCTGGTTCCCTGGACTCCTGTGTTCGCTCTTTCCAGCGGTCTTCCGGTGCTGTTTGACCGTGTGGTGGGCGGCTTTGGTAAGGCTTGCGGTTTGGAACGCTTCGGTGCTTCGGCCCCGGCTGGCGTGCTGGAGAAGGAATTCGGTTATGTGCCCGAAGCCGTGGTGAAGGCCGCCAAGGAATACTTGGCTGAGTTCGCCCAGAACGTGGCTGACTTCAAGGCTAAGAACTAAGGATTACTTTTTCTTCTTACCGGGCGGCCCTGGCATAAAGGGGCTGCCCCCGCTTCTTTCGGATGGGCCGGCGGCTCGGGCTTCTTGACTCACGACTACGGAATCCCCGAGGTCGAGGCCCTTCAGAACCTGGACATTTACGCCGTCATTCATGCCTACGGTTACGGGGTGCGGCGCAAGGTTTCCATTTACGTTGATCCAGACTTCTGCTTCGGACTGTGCGGCGCCCGCTGAAGCCTGCTTGGGCTTCTTGCGGCGCGCGCCCATGTCCGGAGGGGGTGGCAGGTTCTCTGGCTTGGCAAAGGCGGTGCCTGTGGCAGGGGAGAACTTCAGGGCCTTCACCGGAATGGTGAGGGCGTCTTTCACTTCTTTGGTGACGATGGTGCAGGTGGCTGTCATGCCGGGCAGCAGCTTGAGCTTGGGGTTCTTGGCATTGATGACCACCGTGTAGGTAACCACATTGCTTGTGGTGGTGGGGCTCAGGCGGACTTCTTGAACCTTACCCGTAAAGGTCTCGTTCTGGAAGGCGTCCACCGTGAAGGTGACCTTCTGACCCTTTTTCACCGAACCGATGTCGGCTTCGTCTACATCGGCCATGACCTTCATCTGCTTCAGGTCCTTGGCGATGACGAACAGGGTAGGTGTGCTCATAGAGGCGGCCACTGTCTGGCCTACATCTACGGCTCGTTTCAGCACCACGCCGTCGATGGGGCTCTTGATGGTGGCGTAGCTCAGGTTC
>CAMHDS010000059.1 GCA_946183925.1 uncultured Fibrobacter sp.
TGGAGCGGCAGATACCTGCGATAATGTCTTCGGGCTGCTTGCCGTCGCGCTGTTCCGTGATGATGGAACTGTTCATGAACACGGTGCAGCGGCTACCCAACTGGGACGGACTCTTGGCATTGAAGGCCAGTTCCGCAATCTTTTCCATGGGGATGCCGAGGCTGCGGGCATACGTTTCGATGAAGGAACCGCAGCCGGAAGAGCAGGCTTCGTTCAGAATGATACCCGTGACCACGCCGTCCTGCACGGAGATGGCTTTCATGTCCTGTCCGCCGATGTCCAGGATGAAGCTTACGTCGGGGCAAATCTTCTGGGCGGCGTTGGCGTGAGCGACCGTTTCCACCGTGTGGAAGTCGGCATGGACGGCCTTCGCAAAGAGCTGTTCGCCGTAGCCGGTGGTGCCTACGCCCAAAATATTCAGGGTGCAGCCGTATTCCTCGTAGCGGTCACTGAGTTCATTCAGGGCGTTTTTCAGGACCTGCAGCGGTTCGCCATTGTTGCTGGCGTAAAAACCGTCCACGATGTTTTCTTGTTCGTCCATCAAGACGAACTTCGTGGTGGTGGAGCCCGCGTCGATACCCAGGTAAACGTTCAGGGTAGAGCCCGAGGCGGGCTGGGGGTAGTTGTTGCCCGCCATCTTGTGCTCTTCCAGGAACATCTGGTATTCGGCGTCGTTCTTGAAGAACAGGTCGGCGGCGGCCTTGGCCTTGTTTTCGGCCTGGCGGGTTTCGTTGAAGTGGATGAGGGAATCCAGGGAGCCTTCCCGGCGGTACTGGCATTCCTGATCGGCGAACATGGACCCGAGGGAAAGGGCGGCACCCATGGCCACCAGCACTTCGGAGTGTTCCGGCACAATGGCCTGCTCGTCGGTAATGCCCAGGCGTTCCTTGAAGGCACGCACCAGGGTCGGGTTAAAGGTGAGCGGGCCACCTTCGAATATGACGGGGGGCTTGATTTCCATACCCTGGGCAAGACCGCCGATGGTCTGCTTGGCAATGGCGTGGAAACTGGAAAGGGCGATGTCTTCCTTGGCCACACCGCTGTTCAGCATGGGTTGGATGTCGGTTTTCGCGAACACGCCGCAACGGCCCGAAATCTCGTAAACCTTCTGGCCCCGCTTGGCAAAGCCTTCGAAGGCTTCGGTCTTGATGCGCAAAAGTTCGGCCACCTGGTCGATAAAGGCGCCCGTACCGCCCGCGCACACGCCGTTCATACGCATGTCGCTTGCAATGAGTTTGCCGGTAGTCTTGTCTTTTTCGAAGAACACCACCTTTGCATCCTGGCCGCCCAGTTCGATGGCGACCCTAGATTCCGGGTAAGTTGCACGCACCGCAAGGGCGTTGGCCACCACTTCTTGCACAAAGAAGGCGTGGGTGGCTTCGGCGAAGGGCTGGCCTCCGCTACCGCAGAAGGCGACCCTGAAATTCTTTTCGGGGAACAGCCCGTGGGCTTCCCGCAGCACCTCGTAAACCTTTTGCGCCTGCATGGCGTTGTGGCGCTGGTACGTATAATGCAAAAGCTTGCTGGTCTCTGGATCGACAACTGCGATTTTCACGGTGGTGGAACCCACGTCCACGCCGACCCACAAATCGTTCTTCAAATTGCTCATAGTGGGCTCAAAGATAGAAAAATGGGGAAAAAATTCAGTGGCCGGAGGCCAGCGAAACGACAGAACTGCAATAAAATGGGACTAGCGGTTGCTAAAAAGGTGGGGGAGGCCTCCCCCTGCTTGCAGCCTTGGCGATTAGACAAAAGCAATCACAATCCAACGTTCTCGCCAAGTCTTCCAGCACCCTCTCACCTAAGGGGCCCCGCCCCTTAAAAACCCCATAAGGCGAGCGTAAAAACATTCGTGCTTGCACGAAATGGTTTTACCGAGCCGCCGGGGTTTCTACAAAACCCCATAAGGCGAGTGTAAAAACAACCACGCTTGCGAGAGTTGGATTGGCTGAGCCGCCGGGCATTTCTTTTTCAACAAATCTCTCCCTCGATGTGTGCCTTCCCTCATTCACAGATTCACTTTGTTCGACTGTTCACTCGGGAAACACACATCTCGGTCGAAAAATACAAGTAGTGGCTCCGGTTTACAAGTGCTTTACGGTCAAATTTTTTTTGGGTAAGTGCTGTTCCTGCGGGTGGAAAATCTTGTGACTGTTAGTCACTTCGATTTTCCTCCGAGAGGCTTTTACAATGTTTCTCCTTCACCCTTTTGTGCTTTCGCGGACCTTCTCAATGACTTCCTCAGGTGTTACAAAGTTCAAGACGCTATAGGCGGTCTGCAATTTGCAAATCAGTCGCAATTTTACGTTGGTTTACGGCATAGCCCTTGAGTATGTAGTCTTTCAGGACTTGATTCGCCCAGTGACGGAATTTCGCCGATGCTCTTGGAACATCCTACACGATGTTTTATAAAAGTTGAATAATACGATAGCCCATTTGCGGGACTCTACCCGAAGGTTTCGTACATGGCGTCCCGTTCGACGGGGGTGAGGCCTTCGTTCAAAATCAGTTCCCGCATGCGAGAAGGGCTCATCCCTACGGGGGCGGTGGCTCCGGCGGCGTGGGTGATTTTTTCTTCCATGATGGTGCCGTCCAGGTCGGAAGCCCCGGCGTGGAGGGCCTTCATGGCGGTGTCGATTCCCATCTGTATCCAATAGGCCTTGATATGGGGGAAGTTGTCCAGGAACAGGCGCGCTACGGCCACCGTACGCAAGATGTCTTCTTCGCCGGTGATGTTCGGGACAATCTTGTGGAGGGCGTTGTGTTCCGGGTGGTAAACCAGGGGGATGAAGGCGAAGAATCCGGGGGCTTCGTCCTGCAGGTCACGGAGCATCTTCATGTGGGCGATGCGGTCTTCGGGTTTTTCGACGTGGCCAAAGAGCATGGTGGCGTTGGTGGGGATGCCGAGCTTGTGTGCCGCCCTGTGTACCGAAAGCCATTCCTCGCCAGTTTCTTTACCTGGGCAGATTTGGTCCCGGACGCTTTGCACCAAGATTTCGGCGCCGCCTCCGGGGAGAGCGTCAAGGCCTGCCTTTTTCAGCGTCGCCATGATCTGTTCGGGGCTCTGGCCCGAAATTTTCGAGAAGTGGCAGATTTCTACGGCGGTAAAGGCCTTCAGGTTCACCTTCGGGAATTCCTTGCGGAGTTTCGCCAGCATGTCGATGTAGTAGTCGAAGGGGTGGTCCGGGTGGAGCCCGCCGACGATATGGAGTTCCCGCGCCCCTTGGCCGATGGCCTCGGCGGCCTTTGCCCTGATGGTGCCGTAGTCCCAGTCGTAGGCGGTGGGGCTGTCCTTCTTGATTTTGGAGAAGGCGCAGAACTTGCAGTGCAGAACGCAGACGTTGGTATAGTTAATTTGTCTGTTGTTGACCCAGTAGACGGATTTCCCGTGGCGGCGTTCCTTTTCGGCGTTTGCACGGGCGCAGAGTTCCGCCAGGGGGGCGTTCTTGAAAAGGTCCAGGGCTTCGGCTTCTGTAATGCGGGACATGGTTACAGGTACTTGAGGGCTTCGGGGATGAGGGTGGCGGCATCGGCGGAGTCGCCCAGGTTTTCGTAGGCCTTGGCCACGGCCTTTTCTGCCGCAGGGTCTTTGACCCCCAGGGTATGGAGTGCCAGCACCGCTTCCATCTTGGCGCCGGTGAGTACGCCCATTCCGGTAACGCCCGAACCTTCCACGTTCCCGAGAGCCTGGAGCATGGTGGCCGCACGGTCCTTGAGGGTGAGCACCATCTGTTCGGTGGTCTTCTTGCCCAGACCCTTGATTTTCCCTAGGGCGCTCTTGTTGTCGCTGGCAATCATGTTCAGGAGGTCGGCAGGGGCAACCCCGCTCAGAATCCGCTGGGCCATCTTGGGGCCCACGCCGTTCACGTCCAGAAGCATCAGGAACAGGTCCTTTTCGGCCTGGTCCGCAAAGCCGAAGAGGGTCATGGAATCTTCACGGACCACCAGGTTCGTGTACAGCAGCACCTCGGCGTTTTCGTCGGGCAGCATTCCGCCCGTGCGTGCGGAGATGTTCACTCCGTAGCCGATGCCTGCCACGTCCACCACCGCGAAGGTGGGACTTTTCTGAATCAACTTTCCACGAATCTGCTCAATCATGCCTTGTCCTGCAAATAAAAAATGTCCAGTAAAAAAGTCTAGTAAAGTTCCTTGAGGGTTTCTGGGGTGAGCTTGCTCAGGAGTATGGCCTTGTCCCGCTTTTCCTGTAGGCTCTTGCGTTTTTTCCAGAGGCCCACCATGACGGACGGGTGCGTCGCCGCAAAGCGGGCTGTCTTGATTCCGAGGGACTTGGAAAGGGCGTAGGCAATGTGGGGGAGGCATTCCCTGTTTTCGCTGGAAAAATCCAGCGGGATTCCTTGCAGCCCGGCCACCAGGTACGGTACCGAAAAGCACCGCCCTCCGGCGTGGAGCATCCTTAGGGCGTAGTCCAGAATTTGCGCTGGAATGGGAATGCTCGGGTCAAAGGCCCCGGTCCGTTGGACAATCCGTCTGGAAAAGACGGCGATTTCGGGTCTTGGGCCGGCCACGTACCGCAGGGGGGCATCCTCTTCGATAGGCTCGATTCCCTTGGACTTGTGAAACTTGAACCCACCGACGAATTTCAAGGACTTCTTGTCGCCGTCTTCTATGGAGGAGTATCGAAGTCTCGGGGCGAAAGCGTCCACCATGGGGAATGCGGAGATCGTTTCGGCCAGACTGTTCAAGAAATCTCGGTCAATGGTTACGGCGCTGTTTGCAAAAACGATCCATTCCGCATCGCTTTCGTTCAGCTTGTCGTTGAAGTTGCTCGTGAAGAACCAGCCCAGTGCCGGATCGGTGAAAGGAGGGCGGTCGTTTTTATCGCTAAATTCCTTTGACTTACCCCAGACAAATATGTCGAACTGTCGCATAGACGCTTCGCCCTAGAAGTTCAGCCGAAGTCCCACGCGATGCTCGTTCCCGAGCCCTTGGGCCAGGTACGAGAAGCTGTAGTCCAGGGCGAACAGGCCCATGCTGTAGCCGAGACCCAGGCTCAAGAAGCGCGCCTCGTTGGATTCGTCGGGGCGACTCCGGTCTTGAATCAGCTCCAGGGCGTCCCGTTTCAGGTCCAGCCATGTCCGGGTGAAACCGCCCCGTATGGCGAAGTACTTACCCAGCAGGTATTCCGCGCCGATATTCAGGCGGGGTTCCGCGTAGCGGGGAAAGTTCGTTTCGCCGAAAAGGGAAAGACGCGGGAGGCCTTTGGGACGCATATATCCGGAAAGGGCGAATACCTGCCCCATGGGGTAGTATTCGTCGTCGCCGTCGTCCACATAATCCCGGAGCAGGCAGCCGAAGTCTCTGGCCACAAGTGCCAGTCCCCACAGTTTGTTTCTGGATTGCCAGGAAATACCCCAGTCGAAGGCAGCACCGAAGGCCGTACGGTCACCATCTTCGTCGGCCAGCCTGTCGCTTGCGAACTTGAGGGTGGCGCCGAACTGGAAATGCTTCATGGGAAATGCTACCGTGGCGGTGACCAGCTGGCTCAGGGGGTTGTAGTCCTTGCCGGTCTCGTTGCCGTATTCGTCATAGCCTTCGATAGTTCCGTAGTCCAGCCAGTTGTACGAAATCTGGTACAGGAATCGCTTGAAGTCTCGGGTGTAGTATAGGGAACCCTGGTTTTCGGAGAATTCGCCGGTCTGCCAGTGCATGCCGACGGTACGTTCCCTTCCTTCGGGCATCCGGAGAGCGGCCGGGTTCAGTTGGGCAATGCTCGGGTCGGCAGAAGGGGCTGCCGCTGCGGATTTTTCAAGGGCCGCATTTCGGGGGCTGTCGAAGGTGGACATGAAGGAAAAAACCTCCTGGCCCGCATCGCCCTGCGAAAAATAAGCCTGCGCCTGGAACGAGGCGACAAGCAGGAGCATGGCGGCTACCTGGAATTTTATCTTCATGTGCATGGGATAAATTTACAAAATTTGCCTTTACAAAAAGGCAAAAGTTTCTATATTTGGGTCGCTCGGGCTACTAGCTCAGTTGGTAGAGCAACGCCCTTTTAAGGCGTGGGTCGAAGGTTCGAGCCCTTCGTAGCTCAGTGAAAAGCCGGTTTCGTTTTTCGGAACCGGTTTTTTTTTATCCGGCCCCCTCAAAAAATTCATTTTCAAAAATTTGGCTGCAACACATCGCGTAGTTTCGCGCCTTTTTTTTCATCAAAGCAATTTTTTGAGGTGGCCTTTATTTATATTCTGATTATTAGGTAAGGAGGGTGAAATGGATTGTCGCGTTTTAGTCCGGTTTATTGGCGAGGGGGCAGACCTTGCCCTCTTGTGGCAGGCCTTTATGGAAAAATTTCCGGAGGCGGATCTGCCTGGTGAGGATTCAGGGGACTGGTATTCCGTGGATCCCATCGTGTCCGACGAATACGAATGCCGGTTCGAGGAGCTGCCCGAGACGGAGCTTTTGGCCATGGACGGCAATATGCTGGTGGAAGACGAACCGCCCGAAGATGTACTGGATGGCCTGCTGGAGATGTTCCCGAAGGTGTTCGCCGTGTTCAAGTGGTCCACCATGGAGGTTGGCGTGGGTTGCGGTATCAGCGAAGGCTGGGGCGAATTCATCCCCGACCGTATCGATGACTACTCCGACGAGGCCAACGAGATTTCGGAAGCGGTGCTGGGGTTTTAGAGATTAGGGTCTAGTGAGGCAGATGGCGAAGCCATGATGATTTCCTCTAATCTCTAGCCCCTAAATCCTAGCCCCTAGATGTAGAACCGCCTGCTTCAGTTCTCGAGCTGCAGTTTCTGGGTCTGCAGCCTTCATGATGGCGGAGACGACGCAGATGCCCGCAATTCCCGATTCTTTTAGCACAAAGATGTTCTCTTTGTTGAGCCCGCCGATGGCATTCACCGGGATGGGAACGGCTTTTACGATTTCCTTCAATGTCTCTACTGGTGTGATGACGGTTTTCACGTGGGTTGTGGTGGGGTAGATGGCGCCGCAGCCCAGGTAATCGGCCCCTTGTTCAAAGGCTTCCAGGGCTTGGGGTACGGTCTTGGTGGTGGCTCCGATGATTTTCTCGGGCCCAAGCAATCGCCGGGCATCCCGGACCGGCATGTCGGATTGTCCTACATGAACACCCTCTGCGCCTACGGCCAATGCCACGTCCACCCGGTCATCAATAATCAGCGGAATCCCGTACTGGGAGGTGATTTCGTGGGTAGCTTTAGCCAGTTCCATGTATTCCCGTGTGCTCCGGTCCTTTTCCCGCAGTTGCATGATGGTGGCTCCGCCCCTGCAGGCAGCCTCCACTACGGGCAAAAAACGGTCTTCGGGCACGCAGGTGCTGTCGGTGATAAAGTAAAGGGTGGTATCGAGGGCTTTCATGGCTCAAAAGGTAGAAAAATGGCTTTTTCTGTGTGATGTAATGCAAATAGGAATGATTTACTATATCATTTTTTTGTTAAAAAATGGTAAAAACCGTCTTGTTTATTTATATTAGGGTATAGAGTGTTTTTGGACGGCTTTGTACTTACGAAAGAGGTGTAGATTGGTACGTAGCAAAAAACGTGGCTTTACCCTTATCGAGGTGATGGTCGTGATCATCATCATGGGGCTGCTTGCTGGTATTGCGGTTCCGATTGCTTTTGGGGCAATTGAACGGTCTCGAGAGAATATTGACCGTTTGAAAATATTTTATTTACGGGATGCGTTGAACAGGGCCCTGGTAGAAAATGAGGATGCCTTGTCAAATAGTGACTATGCTCAATCGAATAGTACCAGATTAAGTAATCTTCTTCAGTCTGAAACGGGTGTTTCCTTGTTCGTCATAGAAATGAAGAAAACGGCATCCGTCAATGTTCAGGCAGAACATAATGATGCCAACAATGGTGCCAATATGTGTAGACTGATTGGATCCGGTGGCACTTGGTACGATGCCTTGAATGAGGCTGGATTTGAAGGTGTTGCCGATATTGTGAAGTATAGATTGGACACCCAAAACAATGGTAATATAAAGACGGATGTCAAACAAAACGGAAAGAATCGAGATACTTTTACGATATCAGAGGATGGTTCAAACTATAGGACTTACCCCAATAATCCCATGTTTATCAGCCAGGTGTTGAATACTGGAGTATCGGGAGATTTGAAAAACAACAAGAATCAAGGTGGTAGTAAAACAAATTACCGATTGACCATGAGTATTCAGTGGACCGGAGGTGACCCGAATAGTCACTCCGTGGAGGTGGCTTTGCTTCCTAATGGGGGTAAGATGCGTGAATCGGACGGGGAAGGCAGTGCTTTCCTTACAGATCATGGAGTTTGTTTTTCCACTTATGGCCATATCGGTTGTGCTAAATACAATCGATTTTAACCTTTTCACGTAAAGGTAATCGTTGAATACGGGTTGCAGACCTCCCCCTAAAATGTTTTTTTTTTTATTTTTATGAGGGAGGTGTTGATGCAAATGCAAAATAAGTGCAAACACGGCTTTACCCTTATCGAAGTGATGGTTGTCATCATCATCATGGGATTGCTTGCGGGCATTGCCGTCCCGATCGCTTTGGGCGCAATTGAGCGGTCTCGAGAGAATATTGACCGCCTGAAAATATTCTATTTGCGAGACGCCCTGAATAGGGCTCTTGTAGAGAATGAAGATGCGCTGTTCAATAGTGCTTTTGTAACTTCTGGAGACAAGGCCGCCGGTAATCTCTCTAAACTGAAAACGAAACTGGCAAGCGAAGCGGGTGTTGACTTGTTTGTTATAGAAATGCGCCCGGACCTTCCGACCAATGTCCAGAACAACCACCCCAGCATCAATAGTGGTTCGGAGATGAGCAAGTTGGTTGGGAGCAGTGGAACGTGGTATGACGCATTGAAAGAATCTGGATTTGTCGGTGTCGCCGATATTCTTAATGCAAGAAACAACGGCGGGAATTTGACCAAAGATGGTGATACCTATTATGCATTTTCTTATAAAACGGGTAGTTCGACATATTACCGTACCTATCCCAAGGAACCCATGTTCATCAGCAGGGAACTGAATAATGGAAAATCGTCCGGTCTGGGAGGAATAACCTCACAGGGTGGAAATAATACCAATTATCGTTTGACGATGAATTTCCAATGGAACGGGATGGATGAGAATAGCCGCACTGTAGAAGTGGCGTTGGTTCCCGCCGGTGGAAAAATGATGACTACGGGAGGAACGGGGGGCGCACTCCTCACAGAGCACGGAGTCTGTTTCTCGACCTATGGCCCGAAGGGCTGTGCTAATTACAAGTACTAGCCGCTACACGTATAGGTAATCGTTCAGCACAGGCTGTAAGCCTTCGCCCGAGATGTCAGAGTACATGGCGTTAAAGCTGCGGCCGTCGTTGATTTCGAACTGCTCGTCGCCGCCTTCCCCGTCATCGTGGCCGCTATACTTGCTTTCGTGGTCGCCAATGCCCGTAGAAACGCCGGCGGAAACTTTCGTCGCACAGATTTTCACGATGCCGTTGCGGAATTCCTTGCTTTCGCGGCTCGAAACCGTAATGCCCACGTACGGCAAGAAGATACGGTAGGCGCAAAGCACCTGGCAGAGTTCCTTTTCGTGAACGTCCAGCGGGTCAATCTTGTCGTTGTTGATAATCGGGCGCAGTCTCGGGCAACTCAAGCTCATCTCAGCATGCGGATATTTCTTTTGTAAGAAATACACATGGAGTGCCGAGGCAAGCGCATCGCGGCGGAAGTCAGAAAGGCCGAGGAGTGCAGAGAATGCCACCCCGCGCATGCCCGCCATCAGGGCGCGTTCCTGGGAATCGAAGCGGTACGGGAACACGCGCTTGTGACCCATTAGGTGAAGTTGTTCGAAACGCACCTTGTCGTAGGTTTCCTGGAAGACAGTCACGTAGTCCACGCCGCATTCGTGCAGGTAGCGGTACTCGTCCACATTGACCGGATAGACTTCTACGCCTACCATGCGGAAATACTTGCGGGCCAGCTTACAGGCCTCGCCGATGTATTCCACGCTGCTTTTGGCACGGCTTTCGCCGGTGAGAATCAGGATTTCTTCCATGCCGCTGTCGGCAATGACCTTCATCTCGTGCTCGATCTGCTCCATGGTGAGCTGCATGCGCTTGATATGGTTGTAGCAGTTGAACCCGCAATAGACGCAGTAGTTTTCGCAGTAGTTCGCGATGTAGAGCGGCGTGAAGAAATAGACGTTGTTGCCGAAATGCTTGCTGGTCTCGATTTTTGCCTTGGCGGCCATCTGCTCCAGGTAGGGGGCGGCCGCCGGAGAAAGGAGCGCCTTGAAATCTTCGAGCGTGCAGCGTTCGTGTTCCAATGCGCGCTTCACGTCCTTGCCGGTGTACTTGCTGTAATCGAAGTTCTCGGATTCGGCAAGTACCTTGTCGGCGATGTCCGACTGGATAACTTCCATACCGGGCAGATAATCCATTATATTAGTACGGGAACTCGGATCGTTTTCAAGGCGGTGCTTCTTGGCGAGCGCGCCTTCCGAGAGGTTCCCGGAATCGAACAAGTAATTGTTGTCTTTTCTTTCGCTTTCCATTTTGAACGCAGTCATGCACGTTTTGTCCGAGCATCTCCATTTCAAGGCCGAATATAGAAATTCTCAAACGCGCACGCCAAGTAGCGCAATTTTTTCGCCGGCGGCGCGGGTGTAGAACAGTATGGCTGATTTCTTGCCCTTTGGCTTTAGGCGCTTGATTTCGGTGTCGGGATTCAGTTTGACACCCCGCAACTTCAAGGTGATTTTACCGATGTCGTGCTCCTTGAGCATGGAGCGTACAGCCCCGGTGGAAATTTCCGAATGGGCGCCAATCTCGTAGCTGGTGAATCCAGGCGCAGGGAGAGGCTTGTCGCTGGCTACGTAGGCGATTCCTTCCGAAATCAGGTGGGCTTGTGGGTCGCAGGAGAGGGCGGCTGCGTTGAACAGGTGGCTTCGAATCAGGATGGGTGCCGGTTCTGAGAGGTAACGGGCAATTTCGCCGATGGGCAGATCGCTCCTGCTGGTGGATGTGCGGTAGGTACGGTCACGTCCTTCTAGGGAATCGTTCCGGTCCAGCTTTTCTTGGAGGTCTTCGTCCAGAGTTTCAAGAGAACGGTCCCGTGGGCGGCTCCATTCGGCAAGGGCGCTGCCATCCTTGCCGATCATCACGGCACGGACCGTGTCTGTATTCTTTACAAGGCTCCCGAAAAGCACCAGGCATTCCCTGCAGTCCGAATGTCCTCCCAGGTACAGGATTTCCGTGCCGTCGGGAATTTCTGCGGGTGGGTATCCCGGAGGCAGCTTGACCATGCCGCCTTGGTAATGCTTGCTGATTTCAACCACTTCTTCCAGGGTGGGCGTGAGGTTCCGTAGGTCACGCTGGTTTTCGCCTTCCAGGGCCCGGCGAGCCGGGTCGATGGTGAAAAAGGTGGCGTTGGCGACCTCCCGCACATCGGCGCATAATGTAAAGGCGGTTTTGCCTAGAACCTCCATGTTGTGGCTGTACATGGCGAGGCGGTTCTCGTCTAGGTCAACCCCTACAATCTTGAAAGAGGCGGGAATAAAGAAACTGTCGCCTCCCATGCCGCAACAGAGGTCGTGGACGGTACTTGCACCGGATTTGCTGCTATCGCCATCGCTACTGGCAGGCCACAAGTTTGCCTTCCAGCGGCCAATGTCCTGGGCGGTGCTTTGCTCCAGGGCCAGCTTGTCGCACAGGAGGAACTTGTCCTCTGTAAGCAGGCAACCGAATTTTTCTTGAATTTTCGGCAGCAGGGCCATGTAATCCATGACGGCGGCCCGGTCTTCGTTACTGTAGCCCGCCTTGCTCAAGGCCGTGGAAACTTGCAATTCGTCCAGCTTGCGCTTGAGGGCGTTGCGGATAAATTCCAGGACTTGCGGTGATGTGAGCAGGCTGGCAGAGAACATGGCTATTTCTCGGAATCGTCCTTGAGGCAGCGGACGGACTCGGCGAAATCTCGGTTGGTGTCGGAGACCTGTGCTGAATCCTTGTCGTTATCTAAGAAGAGAATATAGACACCGATGTGCTGGTACTGCTCGGCCCGGTGGAAGTCCTCTACCTCTGTGGAAGACCAAATTCCCGTGTGGTATCCCTTATTGTAATAGTGATCGGTATACACTCGCAAATACCCGCTAGCCATGGCGGAGAAATGGTAATCGTCGGTGCCAGTACATTCGTTCCATGCTGGTTCCCAACCTTCTTTTGCCTTCAGCCTTGCTCCGGCAATGGATGGGCCTCCGGCATTCTCGACTAGGGTCGCCAATTCATCCTTGCTGGGAATGTGCCAGCCCTTTGGGCAAATGCCCTGTACGGGGTAGGTGAGGGAACAGGCCTTTTGGTATCCGCATTCTTCGTCGCTTTTACCTATGGCGGTCATCCAGCTGTAAAGTCTCCCGTACTTTTCGCAGTTGGAGTTGTCGTCTTCATAGCACCAACTTTCGACTAGCGAGTCTAGGGAGTATTTCAGGTTCTCTGCCATCCAGGTCTGGTTCCCGATTTTAACGGTCTTGTAGGTCCTGTTGTCTCGAGCGTCCTTGAATTCCCCGGTAACCACGGAATCGGGACTTAGGCCTGAAAAAGAGGAGGACGATTCGTTTTCGGAATAGGCATAAGACAGGTTGTCGAAATAATCCTTCAGAGCATCTGCGGAAGATTCACTTTCGGAACAGGCGAAAAAGAACATCGCAATAAGTGAAATTACTACAAGACGAAACATCTTATCCTCGTTTCAGTTCCAGCACGTAGTCGGCAGCGTTCACAAAGTCTTGGGCGTGCTCGATGGCGATAACAGTGTGTCCCGCTTCGGTAAGGCCACGTATAAGGTCCAGCAGGTGGCGGATGTCGTTCTGGTGCAGCCCACGCGCCGGCTCGTCAAAAAGGAACAGCGTGCCCGGCGCCTTCGCACGGGCAAGGGCGATGGAAAGCCGTAGCCTTGCCCGTTCCCCACCTGAAAGGTGGGTCGTGGTCTGCCCCAGTTTCAGGTAGTCCAGGCCTGTATCCACAAGAGGCTTCAGCTTGTCGGCGAAGGGCTTCAGGTTGGTGAACAGCTTGTAGGCCTCTCCGACTTCCAGCTCGTAGATGTCGGCGATGGAAAGACTCTTGAAACGGACTTCCAGGATTTCGTCCTTGAAACGCCTGCCCAGGCATACGGGGCATTCCGATTCTTCGTAGCCGGCCGGATCAAAGATGACGCCTTCGCCCTTGCAGTTCTCGCAGCGGCCTCCGGGAGCGTGGGTGGCGAATTTTGCGGCGGTGTAGCCACGGACCTTGCTCTCGGGGAGTTTTGCGAACAGGTCACGGAGTTGCGAGCCCAGGTTGATGGCGGAGGCCACGGTACTTCGGCGATTGCCATGAAAGTCCCCCGTAGAAAGTACGGAGAGCGCTTCTATACCCAGGTTCTGGAATTCGCCCTTTTCTGCGCGGGGGATCAGGTTCTTGAAGAACAGGGTGGACTTGCCGCTGCCGCTTTGGCCTGTGATGACGCTGAACTTCTGTGTGGGAAAATTCGCCGTCACCGGATTCATGTCGAACATGGCGAAATCTTTGATATGGATTGCCGCGGCGTTTTTCTTTGGAACCTTCGGATTAATTTTCAAAGTATTAATTCCGAATTCCGAACTCCGAATTCCTAATTCCCTAATCCACTTTCCCGTAGGCGACTCCGGATTTTCCAGCACATCCTTCGCCTTGCCCTGGAACAGAATCTCTCCGCCCTTTTCTCCGGCACCGGGACCCATTTCAATAATCCAGTCCGCTTTCTGGATGAGGGAGGGATTGTGGTCGATGAGTACCAGCGTGTTCCCCCGGTCCCGAATCTGCCGGAGCACGTTCCAGAGTTTTTCCACGTCGTTGCTGTGGAGCCCACTGGCGGGTTCGTCCAGACAAATCAAGAGCCCGTTCAGTAGCCCCGTAGAAAGGCTGGAAAGCCTGAGCCGCTGGATTTCGCCACCTGAAAGGGTCGCTCCGGAGCGCCCAGGCGTCAGGTAGTCGATTCCCAACTGGTTGATGGCGTCAATACGGTCCAGCAGGGCGTTTAGCACGGGCGCTTTGCCCTTGGTAATCCGCCCGCTTAAAGTTTCCCGGAGTAGTCCGCCCAGATTCTGGAAGGGTGTCTCCAGAATCTGCCTCCAGGACACGAACTTGCCCGATGCAGCGTCGGTCACGATTCCCGAATTCAGCAGGAATTTCTGGAGCCGGAGGCCTCCACATTCACTGCAGGTCTCACCGGATTCATCTACTCCCGTTCCTTTACATTCGGGGCACGCTCCTTCCCGGGAGTAGGGGGAAAACATCCTTTCGTGGAGGACAGGGGCTTCTGCCTCTTTGTGGTCCTTGCAGTGGGGAACGGTGCTGTATTCCGCAACCCCGTTTTCTGTAAGTAACGCCACCTTGTGGTGGGTGAGCTTCAGCGTGGCGTCCACCGCTTCGGCGATTCTCGTGCGGGAATTTTCCCTGACGATAACCCGGTCCACCACAATCTGGAAAATCTTGGGTCGTACCTTCTTTTGTTTTTCGGTCAGGTCCCCCAGGGAGACTGTCTCGCCGTCGGCCAAGGCCCGGGTGTAGCCCTGTGAAAGGAATAGGGCTGAAAGTTTGTCCAGACTTTGCTTTTTGGTGTCTACAGGGGCGAGGAACTGAATTTTTGAACCGGTAGGCATCTGGGCGATGACCTGTATAATCTGTTCCCGAGAGGTCATTTCCATGGGCTTGCCGCAAATAGGGCAGGCTGGGGTGGCCAGAGGGGCGAAAAGTGTCCGGAGCGGTGCGTCGCATTCCGAAAGGGACAGGGCGTAGGACTTGGTGGTGGTCTCTCCGTGGCAGGCCTCGACGGCGATACTTGCCGGGAGGTTCTCGGCAGATTCCAGGGGAATCACTCGGCATCCGCCTAAAAAATCCGCGGCGAAGGGGGAGAGGGTTTCCAGGTAGCGCCTCTTGGATTCCCCGTGGAGGGTGTCCAGCACCAGGGTGGACTTTCCGCAGCCCGAAGGCCCGCAAACGACAGTCACGCTACCCAGCGGGAACTGGGCGTCCACGTTTTTCAGGTTGTGCAACCTGCAACCGCGTACAGAAATAAAGCTAGGCTTGTTCATCTTCGCTGCCCGACTGCTTCCCGTTATGGACATCTTCCAGAGTAGCCTTCCAGTTCCAGGTCTTCTGGGCTGCTTCGGGCCAGTGGCAGATGGTCCACACCAGGCTGTTTCCGCAAAGGATAATGGACCAGACTCCAAATATCAGGAACAGCATCAAGGGCAGGAACGCCAGCGACCCGTAGAAAATGGACATGCGGGTCACCATGGCGGTCTGGATGAGCATCAGGATTTTCACGTAGATGTTGATGGCCAACCAGGAAACGACCGTAGATAAAAGCGAGGAGAGCAAAAGCTGGCTTCGGGAATAGGGCCTCACACCCTTGGGTCTGGAGGGCAGGGCGTAGAGCATCAGGAAAATCAGCAGCATGGTAGCGCCGTGGAAGGCGGCATACCAGAAGGCGGTAATAAGCACCTTCAGCACCTCGGGCGAAAAATGGAATCCTTCCACCACGATCATGTTCAGCACATCCTGCACGTGGTTCACGAACCCCGCGAACATGCCGATAAATCCAGCAAAAATTACCAGGAAGGGCGTGTAAACCTCGATCTGGCGGATTAGCGTTCTGGAAATCTTGTTTTCCCACACCACGTTGAAATTGGTCTCTAGGCTGCCGAAGGCAAGAATGAAGGTGACGAACAGACCCAGGGCACCGATAAAGCCGAGCCTTCCGATGGGAACATGTTCGGCGTTTTTCACAAGGGCCATGATGGGTTCCGTGGGCCAGTCCAGGTTCAGAATGTCCAGCAGGATAGGCAGGTAGTCCGACATGAAGTTCGCAAGGCCAACTGCCAGCGTAATGGAGGTTAGGAGAATCAGCAGGGGAACCACGGCCACCAGGGTGGTGTAGGTAAGGCTTGCTGCACGAGTCATTCCATGATAGTACAGGAAGGATTTTCCTGTAACCACGATAATCTTCACGAAAGTGGGGGACCTATCGGCAATGGCGTCGAAAAGTCTTTCCCACGAGAAATTTTTCCACCAGTTAGGCATCTGAGGATAAAGATAAAAAAATTAACAAGTGGGTATGGATGAAGTCCATCAATAAAGGGTTTAAATGTGTAATTTGTTGATGGATAAAGAGTTAAAAATTAGATGCTATGTGCCGGCGTTACGAAAGTTCGGACCCAAGCATTTTTCACCCTCTTCACTAGCCCCTAACCCCTAGTTTCTAGGCTCTATTTTTCTATCTTTGCCCGCGTACAAATCAAGGAGTAGCTAAATGCTCAAATCTACACTGCAACAGACCGATCC
>CAMHDS010000060.1 GCA_946183925.1 uncultured Fibrobacter sp.
CCGACACAACCCCTGGGCAGTTACAAGCTCGTGACTTCAGTCATGAGTAGTTGACCATATTTCACTCCAACCTTTCCTGACAACCCACTTAGCAGCAAGAACAGGCTTAATTAATTATCATAAAGACGGCACCTTGATGCCTTTCTTAACCTCTTTTTTCTTTTTCTTCTCATCAGAAATCTTATTCTCTTTTCTGGACGGCTTCGCCTTCAGAGCCTCTTTCTGCGCCTCCGCCTGTTTCTTCTGTTCCCGTATCACTTCCTGAACGGAAACGCGCTTACCCTTCACGAAATCCCCCACGGGATCCACAATCACCGGCTTACCATCGACACTGTATGTCTTGAAGTAATCCGGATGCGTACGCATGAGGAAATCCTTCATCTCGTCCTTGGAAATCACACCACGGCGCGAGAAATCCTGAAGCTGCTTCTCCGTGAGAGGAAACGACTCGGTCTTGGAAACAGAGGTCTTCGCCACACCGTCGTACACGACGGAATTCACCTTCACCTTCGCGTTCTTCGCATCGATCTTCATCGATACGCTCTCTATCCGGGAGGCCTCCTCAGACCACTGACTGGCTTTCTCAGCGTCCATCACCGGCACCGATGCCGACACTCCGTTAACCTTCACCTTGTCAAGGGAAAGCGAACCGGAACGCAGGTGCGCATTGACATACAGCGCGTTTCCCGTCTCATGGATAAGCCGGGAATAAGTAATGTCATCCCTGTTCAATCCCATGGACTCACACCTGGAGACAAGGGAAGGGGAAGCATCACCAGTCAGCTCCAGGCGGGAAAGCACCTCGGCATCCACCGGGATACGGACAAGATACCCTTCGTTCCCGGGCTCGTTGCCGGCACGATATACGCGGACATCCAGGGCACCGGAAGGGAAGTGCCCGGAAAGAACGGCTTCGGCTTCCTCGGCGCTCTTACAGTTAACATACAGGTTAAGACCAGAGTCCTTACCATCCAGCTCCTTCGCGGTATGGACCACGAACCGTTCCTGACCGTCGAGAGAAAGGGAACGGACGACACCCTCCGGCATCCCGTCAGAAAGGACACTCTCCACGGACATGTCGTTCTCGACGTGTAAACTGGAATAGATATCAGAATAGGGATCGAAACCGTCCCTTGACGAGACGATTCCGGTACGGACGGTAATAGACGTGTCATTGACGATGAACGAGCCCTCATCCATCGGACCGAGATCTCCGGCTGTCAAGGGGCCGCCGTAACCGACCGTCTCACCGACCTTCCCGTCAACAGTGTCGGTCATCTCGTCATAAGAATTGACCGGCTCAAGGTAATCCTTCATCCGTTTATACACGGCCACGGCCTCCTCATAGGAGCTGCAGCCGGGAATGACATACTGGCTCGTATGCCGCGATTCGCGGAGAATATTGAAATTTTCCTCAGGGTTGCACTCGCGGAAAACCTTCAGGAGAGCTTCAGGATCCTTGCTACGAAAGACCACGGCATCGCCCTCGCGAACCTTCTCCACACGGGAATCATCCGGAGCCCTGTCCGCCTTCTCACCCTTGGCCACATACTCATACGTCACCGACCCGTCGGAAGGGTTACCCGTCCCACGTATGGCGGAACGTACTCCGTCAGCGTCGAAGAACATCATCCCGCCATCGGCAGACGACACGTTGGGAACAAGACCCTTCGGCAGGTTCATGTTCTCCAGTATAAAACCCTTCCGGCTCGTAAACTGACTACGGTCATCATCAAAAAGGCCGCCGACCGCACCACGAACAATACCGGCGGTTCGGTCGAACACCCGACTACGGCCCTGGCGGCGTTCCTTGCTGCGCTTGGCTCCATCCACACCGGCATCATTACCCCGCACAGCATCGATAGCCCTCGATCCGACACTACGCCCGGCAGTGAAAAGACCATATCCGACAAGACCGAGTACGGAGAGCGTAGTTATCCCGGTCAGAGCCGGGAAAAACAAAGTAGCCAAACTCGTTGTAACCAGAATGCCTACAGTAATAATCAATGCCTTCGCGGCGTTCAAGAGAAATCGTTTCATATATATATTTTTTTAATTATCTACCTATGTCTATGGTCTCCTGCCTTTCGGTGCCGGACGCTCCTGCCTTTCCGAAAGCGGCTGCCTATTCTCCACACGGGGCTGCGATGCGGCAAGACGCATCCTTTCCCTCTGTTCACGACGGGATGCAACGAGATAATCATTGACATCCTTATACGGCTGGAAATACACCGAATCCGATTTCACATTACACACCGACCCGGCCTTGGCGGAGAACTCCCCGACAAGGCGCTGCATCTGCACGAAAGCCTTCTCACCGGCAGACGATTTCAGGTCGTTATCCAGAAGCGAACGGACCTCCCGGTGCATCGACAGGAAGGGGACGGCCCACTTGAGGTTGGAAACGGAGTTCAGCACGACAAGATCGGTCCCGGGCACGGTCCCATGACCGTTGGATTTCTCTATCTCGATAAGGGAGAGGGCGTCGTGCATCCCTTCAACCACCGTGGCAACGGAGTTCACCGGCCCGTTGAGCGAACGCAGGACGGCAATGGCGCAGTCCCTTTCCCGCCCGACAAGCGACATCCCGACGAACGAATCCAAAAAGAGCGAACAGTAGGGAACAGCATACAACTCCACCCCGAACACCCCCGCCGACTCGTTGAGGTACAACCGCCCGGAAGAACGGTCCCAGCGGACGAACTTCACCTCGGGGGAACGGTCGAGCCCGAAGAAAGACACGCCGGACGAAGGGGCCGTACCGTCAGCGAGGATAGTCGTCACGAAAGACCTTGTCGTCCCCTTGAACCCCTTCCGCTGAGGCGTATCGACACAGCGGAGGACACGGCCACCGATGTCGTTGGGTATGGAGACCGCGTCCTGGCGAATATCTACGGGAACGGGGCGCCCGTCTTTCCCGACGATGGGAAGGCCGGTAGCCCGGTCGACCTCGCTCCTGCCGGAGTGGTTGAGGTTCTCGAAGACGACATGGAGACAGTAGCGGGACGACACCTCGTCGGATATCTCCCGGGAGCGCTGGTAATCGACAATCTCCCTTGGGGTTGTGGAAGGGGAGAAACAGCTCTCGCTAACCACCCGCAAGGCCGGTTCGGCCTCTCTCGGCACAGCCGCCTCCCGTCTGACCCTCTTTGAGGACCGGGCGGCGGCAGTCGACACGGACGGATCCAGGAAAGCGTGCTTCCCGAAAAAAAGGACGGAAAGCCGGTCCACCGTGTCAGGATAATCCAACGAGGAGTCCGGAAAGGCCTTCTTGTAGAAATCGATATTGTCCCCGGATTCGCCGGTCGTATGGTCCTTCCACCTCGAATAGCCCAGTCCGTCCCGGAAACAGGAGAACGAGGCGTGCCTTTCTTCCCGGAACGGGGAACACATCACCGAACGCCCGCGCATGCGGACGTCGGGGAAAATCATCTTAACCAGGTCAACCGTCGGGAAACGCCTGACGGAATCCTCCACAGATGGATCAATGACTCGGGAACTGGCCGGTATCATATAATCACCACGAAAATCCTTCCTGTCACCGGTACCCTTCAGAAACGGGCGCCTGGAATTCCATCAAAAGCGTAATTTATTTTTGTTTTTTTGTTTAATCTGTTGTATTTGTCAAAAAAGTTTACGATATTTGTGGCGCAAAACTTTACTACAAAACAAATTAAACAAACAATTACGCACGGGAGAGTATTGTTTACCTGTTAATCCAAAGGTATATATACCGTTCCCAAAGCAAAAGTAAAAAATTACAACAGCAATTACAAAAAGACTGGTTTGTTTTAGATTAAATTAAATTAAATTTACAGTCATGACAAAGAGAACCGACCCCGCTGTAGAAAGAAACCTTGATTTCATCCACCGTATCCTCTATGCGAAAGGATACAACATGGCGTCCTTTGCGAAAGCCGTTGGGATCAGCCAGCAACTGGCATACCACTATTTCACCGTCCGGGACGACATGACGCTATACAACGCCCAGACGTTGCTGGGAAAACTGGGCATTGAGATCCAGCCGGGTTTCATAACGGCCGAGAGGCCCGAACAGGAACCACAAACCGACTCCGTCCTGACCATCAAGCAGACGGAAAACTACATACTCCAGGGCGAAGAAATCCTTTACCAGAGGACCGAGGCACCGCGTTACATCAAGGAACATATCGGAAAAGGGAAACGGCTTGATTTCCTTGCAAAAGAACTCGCATCCCTGCAGATCGACGAAAAAGGACTGTGCCAGAAACTGGAACTCAAGAGAGGGATGCTGATCTATATCTTCGAAAAGGACGACATCAAAATCAGCACCCTGTACGGCATCGCAAAAAAACTCGGCAAGAAAATAACCTGGGTCATCAAGAACGTGCAGGGCGAGATAACCGAACTGACGCCGGGAGAACTGGCGGAGAAGAAACTCCGCAGCATTGTCGGCGACGACATAGACATCATCGAGACCATCCACACCAAAGGCAACAAGTTCCGCTTCCGCGTGTCGGTGAAGGAAGGAAAAGCCATCAGCACGGTTCCCGGGGTGAAGATCGTCTCGGTCGGCCAAGGCGGCAACGAAGTCATACTGGAAACCTTTATTTAGACGGCACTCCCCTTCCGAAATACGCTGTTACACAATAAGAATTATGTAAACTTGCGTATATCGGAAGGCTCCCCTGAAGCCACCGAGGACTCCATATAACTGGAACCCTCGGTGGCTTAGCTTCATCTTGGCTATGAAGTAAATAAATGAAGTGCATAGTGCCATAGTTAAAGACTATATTTTCTGTGAAGAGCCTTTCTTCTTTAAGTCAGCTTTCCTACCGGAAGAACCGTCAACGGACAATACCGAAGAAACCTTCTCAGACAACGCTTTCTTCCGCATAATCCTGCCCGCATCGAGTGCCGCCGACCATGTATTCCTCAACGACTCCACTCTGGCAACATCTACCGGCCGGCCTTCACCGTAGAGCTTACCGGCGGCAAGCGACAAAGCGGAGTCCAGCGAAGCACCCCTCGGGAAGACAATATCGGCATCACGCAGGAAACGACCGAGCCGGACGGGGTCTTCGGAATGCAGACAGGCGGCGATAGCGGACAGATCCTCCCTCAGGAACCGCTGCGGGAGACTGCGCGTGTCAGCATCAGACATCCCTTCCACGGAAGGCGAAAGCCTATCAAACTTATAGACAAGGGCCTTCTCATAGGCATCAGTCACCGTGCTGGTGTCAGCCGAGACCAAACGGGAAAGCCGTTCAAGCGGAAGATCCGAAACGGGAGAAATCCCTTCCTCCACCATGGCGGCCGCCACCCAACGTACGGACTCTGGAGAGCCATCCAGGACAATCTCGTGTTTCCTAACGAGTTCATTGAAAACCGATTTCTCCCGGACCTCAGCGGCGTGGACGGAATAGACCTGGAACGGACAATAAGAAGCCAGAGAGGGTTTGAAATCCCTGCCTTTGGCGGAAGAATCCACGTAACGGTCAAGGAAATCCGAGTAATCGAAAGCCGTAGCCCAGAAGACATCCGAGTAATCAAACCCCACATCCTTACGGTTGAAACCGCGGGCTTCAATGTCATCATTGACAGAGTCGACGATCTCCCTCTCGCGATAACCGCACAGAATGGCATTCCTGGCATACTCCTCATAGAAAGGAAGCGGGTCGGCTTTCCAGTCCGTATACTTCAGGCCGTTCTTCTGCCTGAAGTCATCCATCGCCGTCTGCTTGAGAACACCAAGGGGCGGTCTCACCTCTGCATAACCCGGGTCGGCATTCATCTCAAGAACCCCCATCCGCAGGAGGGCCAAAGGCTGAGTACGGCTGGATTCAAGAATACGGTACGCCGCCCTGATGAATGCGGTGTTCCTCGACGGATCGGCATTGACCATGTCCAGGATACGGTTCTGTTCCGCGAGATTGACCAGGTGATCCTTCACCGTAGACACCTTCGCCATGTCCTTGTAATAGGCCAGGTTGAAATCATCCTCCCTCATTTTCTGAAGACGGGAAGACTCACACTCATAGGCCGTCTTCAACAATCCGTTCCGAAGGCCTTGAGGATAATTCCCTGCCGATACGGACAGTTCGTCCTTGAAAATAGTGTTTCCCAGCTGGCAGGAAAGCGCCTTGTAACTGTCCTTGACAAACCGGGACATACCGTCCAGGCTTATCCCCTTTACGGACTTGCCGTCCCCCTCGGGCCGGAAACAGGCCTGTGATTCATCGTAACGGTAGTCCAGGGCGATGCGTCTGTCCGTGTCACGGTCGAAACCCCGGAACTGTAGCCGGAATGTACCGTCCTTGTCGACGAGGAACTCCGTGGAGGCCGAACGGGCGACGACAGCGTGTGCGTCGGAAAGATACGTCCCCGAGAGTTCCGGGAACGTCCCGGCGAACGTACGAGAGGCAAGGGAACGCAGCTCGTCAAAGCTCCTGCCGGGATACGGGTCCCGCGGACTGCGCACGAAGAGCCTCCTTGCAAACGGGAGGGATGCCCTTTTTCGCACTTCCTGCTCATAAACGGCCTTCGCCCTGGCGGCCCTTGCCGTCTCGACGAAAACTCTCGGATCTTTTTCAAGTTCAAACATAGCAAAAGTATAGTTTCTACTACATTTTAATTCCCGGATTCCTCTTAACCTCGCGCCGGGACTTCTCATCATTCTTCGGCGCAAGGAGCTTCGCAGCTTCCGCCTTATACGAATCAAAGGGCTTGAAATCCGGAGACATCTGCTTCCGAATAAGCTGCTGAATCTTAAAACCGGCGAAGACGTGCCTCACCTCATCAGGAGAAAGAAAACGCAGCGGATAAGATCTGCCATCATTCTCCAGGACATGACACTCCATGACATCGTTGATACGGGCGTAACGAAGACCCTTAAACTTATCCCAGCCGTCAACCTTGAAATCTATGCCGTAATGCCATTTAGCAGGCTCACAATGTAAATTGTATCCCGCTTTCCGGGAAGCCTCAATATATTTCCGGGAATCTTCCATAACATCATTAATCATGTCCGCCTTGTTCCAATAGTTCCAAAGGACATATTCCATAGCCGGAACGGAAAGCGTTTTACCCTTCTTCCCCAGTTGGACGGCCTTCTGGTCGTATGCTCTCTTTTCGAGGACTTCCCTGCCAGCCGCCGTCAGTGTATCAGGATCAAGGATACTGTCGAGGACCATGGCCCTGACGGACGAGCGAACATCCAATTCGTCATACTCCGGGATATCCACGGGCGTCCTGGCGACCTTTTCCATGACGCCGGCCATATTCTTAGTATCTGTCTGAGACAGCATCCCGTCGGCTCCGGTTGAAGCCCAGATGGCAACGGAAAGGATTTCCTCGACGCCGAGGGACCGAAGAGCCGGATAAGTCACCGCCTCCAGCTTCTTTTCCTGCATGTCATAGAACCAGTTAGATAAGAAATACTGACCGGCATGCTCGAACACCAAGGCCTGGTAGCCGTCCTTCTCGATAGTGAACACACCGTCGCTGTCGTTATATCCAAGATGAAGCTTTTCAAGGAGCTTCTCAAGCTTCGAGACCGGCTTGTAGCCTTCATCCAGAATACTACGGGAAGGAGAAACCTGCTTATACTCCGAAGGGATTTTCAAGTCTTCCCCATCGACCGCAAGCGAAAACTGAACGTAGGCCTCATACAAGGAAGAGCGACTGGACAACGATTTATTTATTTTACGAATAGCCATAACAATACGTACTGAAAGTTCAACTTATCACATGCGGATACCTCTCCGGGGAAACAATCACATCGAAGGGCTGCCGGTACCTTTCTTTCCAGAATTCTTGTGTTTAACACCACGTTTCTGGTTTTTAACAGCGATAACACCTACCTTATACTGAGCAGGCGTATAATCATTTTTAGGACTTTGCAAAGTATCCTTGGGATTGAGCTTCTCGGCAGAGACAGATTCCCTCACCTTCTGATAGACTTCCGGAAATTTCTCCGAAACATCCCGCAACAGACAGAAATCAACCTGTTCATGATTAATTTCTCCTTCCTCCAACAGATCAGCGAAATCGCTGATAAAACCGTCCATAAACTTCAAGAAAGGCTTATATACACCCAGTTCCCCCGCAGCCTCCTCGCACGCTTTGGAAACGTCTTTGCCGGATTCCGCCAACCTATGTGCGATCAGGCTTTCGTTGTAGGCATTCTTCAGTTGTTCGAAACTGACGGAACGGGAATCAAACAGACCGCAGAAGATACCTTCATACTCAACCTCCGCACTGATAACCGACGTACTATAATTATCAATTACTCTGGTCGCGGAATCCGGTAGGGTCTCAAAAACGCGCTCATAGAGTTTTCCGTTTCTTTCCATCTCAAGGAAAGGACGCGGCTTTTCCCGGTCTTGATAAGACATGCCGGGAACGACCACGACCCTATCGTCAAGGACGAAGAAATGGACGCCGTCATTGGACGGGGAAGAATCCAACCTGTCGAAGGCCAGTTTCCGGCCGTGTCCATCCGTCAGGACCGGTGTATCCGAGGGCACCATTCCGAGTACGACATCTCTTTCATTGGAGTTATAATATACGAGACAATAGTCCGGCGACTCGGTCCTGCGAACAAAGGCGACCTCGCTCCCATACATGGTATCAGCGAAATTCAAATTGAAATCGTCAGGAAGAGCCGGTAAACCCTGCGTGAACCGTCCGTCTCCGACGAGTTCCCTGAAGGAGGCCTCGTTGTCGATAATGAGCCTGTCGTTCGGTCCATAGGCCCTGACGGGTTTTCCAGAGAGTGGGTCGACCCGGTCGTCGAAGTACCTCCCGTAGGCCCGGAGTCCATCCTTATAAGGGCCGTCGGTGACGAGCCGGAGCTCGCTGATGCAGAACCCGCCGTAGCGTTCCGGCAGCATACTCCGGATAACGGGGCCGCCATCCGACGGATAAGTGAGTGTTCCGCCGGCGGCCGAGATGACGGACCTGACGGTCTCCGCTGCCGCGGCGCCGGCCGAAGGGGATTTCATGTTCGATTTTTTTATCAGCATAACGATCCATTCAATTATATTCAACAAAAGCCTACAGTTCCTTACCGAGTGACTCCGGGAAGGCATAACGGAGGACCTTGTCCCGCAGCACGAACACGTGTCCGAACAGGCCCACGGAAACGGTCTTGTCCTCCCCTTCCATGCGGGTGAGTTTTCCGATGCTGTAGAGAAGGTGCTCATCCACCTGGAGCTGCCCGCCCACAAAGCGGGAGGAGTACCTGGTACCGATGCGTGCGATGAACCCGTCGACTCTCCCCTGCTGCTCCTCGGGGATGTCGAACCCTTCCTTGTACCCTTCGTTGACGACCTCGACGATGGCCTTCCGGTGGTCGGCCCGGGCGGGACGTGTCGCCGCGGCCACAAGGGCGGCGGAAAGCACGACGGCGCACAGTATAACGGCAAATCTCTTCATACGGCAAAGATAAAAAAATAAAGTAAAACTATTGAAACGCCGCCATATAATAAAATCAATTTAAACATAATTTAAATATTCCAGTCATTTCCTGCAATATCATTTTATTTAAAAGGCCCATATATGTAAGTATAGAGAACCCACACACAATCATCTACAAACAATTCGAAGGTTTCATCCTTCCCTTTCCCGGGACAAAACCATGATACCCTTCCCAGGGTAACAGAAACCCACATGAACGGTTTCCCCGCCGGTGTTCACGAAAAACCCGGACGGGAAACCGGAACCCCGTGGTGACAAGACACCCGGGTCCAAGAAAACCCGAAAAGGATCCCGGAACCCCGGGATAGCGGAAACCCGCACGGACGGTTTTCCCCTCCAGGATTCCGGAATACCCGTAGAGAACCCCGGAAACCCGCGAAAAACAGAATCTCAGGAGGATGGTACCAGGAGAGAACCGGTACCAACCCCTCCCCCGCCCCAGGGTGACCGGCACCCTGAAGGGATACATGATACCATCCGAGGGGGTTTCCGGAACCTTCCCCTGAAGGGGGAAGAGAAAACCCCGGGAAAGGAAAGGGAGGTGACACCTGCGAAAAAGTGCCTTATATATAATATATGGTGATAAAAAAGGGGCCTTTAAAGGAAAGGCCCGGACACTACCCGACCGAAGCCGTGCGGATGAACGTCCGCACCCAGTAGGGACACAGCTTCAAGTCATGCTCGAAATCCTCACGGGAGACCTCCCGCAGACGCTCCGCCACCACGCGCATCTCCACCTCCCCCACCGAACCCTCGCCCAGGTGACGCAGACCCTCCGACAGGTTGCGCATCACATCCGAACGGAAATAGAAAACCTTGTTCGACTTCCTGCGAAGAAACTCGATACGCCTCCCGTTCTGCAGGTTGAAGTACTGGTACGACCCGTCGGAAACGTACGTGAGCGGATTCAGCTGGAAACCCGTGAACCCCGCAAGGTACGCCGCCTGCGACCCGCACGGGGCGATCCGCACATGCCAACGCTCCGCAAGCAGCTGCGCCAGACGCTCCTCGCCCGGCAGCAGCGCATGGCCATTACCGTCCGTCTCCGGGTAACAGTACACCCCGCGGGCCAGGCGGACGACACGCTCCGTCCCGTCCACCAGGTTAGAAAGCGCCACGCGCAGCACCTCCACGCTGTGACCGCTCCCCTCCAGGTCCTCCACGTAAAACACCCGGCCCCTCTCGAAATGAGACGTGATGTATCCCATCACCGAACGGCCCAGGGCATCCAGGCCCTCAATCTGTACGTTTTCTTCCATAGCCCATCCATTATAAATACCTTACAAATATAAGCCTTTTCCATAATAAAACAAAACAAACAAAACAGCGACCATACCCAACCCACCCGGAAAAATGAAAAATTTCGGGGATACGGAAGCGCAGAATCTCCCCCATGACATCACCGATTTCATTACCGGACCAACACCTGCCGGACAAATTCCCAAACCTCAAGGAGTTCATTCCGCACAACCAGACACACAAAAAGGAAAATGAAAGATTTCGGGGATATGGACACCGACAAAAGATGAAAAATTTCGGGGATACGCCGTCCATCCCTTGTACCACATGCCACCGCTCACCCCCCAACCCGACCGGAACACGACTGGCCCCGACGTAAAAATCCATTGTAACCAATATAGAAACAAAAAAATTAAATCCAGAACCCTTGTTAAGAATGATTGTATCTATTATTGTAAAAGAGAGCGAAATATATTGATATACAATTTCTTATGAGACTGAAAAAATGAAAGATTTCGGGGACTGTAAATGAAAAATTTCGGGGACATCCCATCCCGAAGATGAAAAATTTAGGGAAAAATGTAAAATCAAAATGAAATTCATTTTGCATTTTCATTTTTAAATGACTACCTTTGGTCCCGTACCAGCGAACAAACACACTTACAAACCTCTTTATGGAAGTCGTCACAAACTTACAGGATAATCCTGAGAAAAACAAGCGGACACCCGAAAAAGAACTCGCCGACAAGGCCGCCAAGATTTATCGGGAAAAAGGGCTGGAGGCCATGCAGGCCTTCCTCGACCAGGAAGCGGAACGCCGGAAGAAAATCCAGGCCCAGACCGACGACACACCCGCCGCCCCACATCCCCGAAATCTTTCACCTAACCCCGTCCCCGACATCGTCGACGGAGCAGAACCCCTCTCGGACACTATCGAGAAGGTGATCCGGAAGGCACCCGTCAACAAGAACAACCTCCCCACCGTCAAGGTCGAGAACTTCCAGGACACGATAAAAATCCTCCAGCCAAAGAGCGTAGTCTTCGGACGATACCATCTCAACGAATGGCAGGAAGACATCATGACCCTCATCATGCAGCAACTCCAAGGCTACATGTCCCGCTCCCTCAACCTCCTCAAACCCGACTTCCTCGGAGAGATATCCGTCCGGATCGACTGCCGCGAAATAGCCGGCGACGACAAAAAGAAGGCATTGAAGCAGATAGAGAAGATGATGAGCTACAAGTTCGAATTCTGGTGGCAGAACGAACTGGCACCCGCCGGAACCAAGAAAATCGAAACGAAGGGGATAGTCATATCCACCTACCACAACTACATCGGGACCTCCTACGTCGACCTCACCATCAACAAGTGGGCCATCCCCTTCCTTCTCTACTACGGCCCCGGCATCGGCGCCAACCAGTACTCGAAAGAGATAGCGCTCAGCCTTCCTGGGAAATACACCAAGCGAATATACAAGACACTGTCCGGATACATCGACAAAGGACGGTTCGACTTCCGAATCGACGAGATGAGACGCGAATACATGCTCCCCGACAGCTATACCAACGCCCAGATAAAACGCTCCATCGTCATGCCGTCCGTGGAAACCATAAACAGCTACAACCCCGACATACACGTATCGGCGGAATTCATCACCCTCAACAAGAAGACCGACGGGAAAAAACCCACCATGGACACCATCCGCTTCACCATAGAGAAGAAAGGCGTCCAGCAAAAAGAATACGTACCCGAACAGCAGATGGCAGCCAAGGTCATCGCCTTCCTCACCCCCCTCCTCCAGGAACCCTACAAGTCCAACATACACGCCTTCACACAAAAGTGGAGGCAACACGGAGACCTCGGATTCGTGTACGCCAAAATCGAATACTACGAGAAAATGGTCCAGACCGGCAAAATGACTCCGGCCAAAATGAAAAACTACCTCCTCAAAGCCATCTCCGACGAAACACACATCCAGCTCAGGAAAACCGGACGGAGGAAAATACAGGAATTCTGACGCAACACAAAGGCAGACACCTTTGCCGTTAGCAGAAAAAAGACTATCTTTGTACTACTCACGACTGAAGTCAAAAGTATCCACAGGCTACATAAAATGAACAAGAAAACCAACAAAGCCGTCGTTCTCGCCATCGCCAACCATAAGGGCGGCGTGGCGAAAACCACCACCACACTGTCCATCGGCTTCTCCCTCGCACGGAAAGGAATGAAAGTGCTCCTGATAGACCTCGACGCACAGTCCAACCTCACCTTCTCCCTCTTCAAGGAAGACGCCGAATACGACTCCATCTACAACGCCATCAACAAGGGGATGGAAGGGCTGCCCATCATGCCCGTGAAAGAGAACCTCGACCTCGTCCCGTCATCCCTCAACCTCGCCCAGCTCGAGATCTCCGTCACCGGACTCATGGAACGGGAATACATCATCGCCGACAAAATCAAACCCTACCTGGAGAACTACGACTTCATCCTCCTCGACTGCCCTCCCTCCCTCGGCATCTTCACCGTCAACGCGCTCGTCGCCGCCGACTTCGTCCTCATCCCCATGACCGCCGAGGTCCTCCCCTACAAAGGACTCGCATCCCTCGTCGTCCTCGTCAACCAGATCTCCGAAAGGATGAACCCCAGGCTCTCCGTCCTCGGCATCCTGCTCACCCGCTACAAGATAAGGAACAACCTCACGAAGAACATCGAAAACGCCATAGCCAAGGTCTACGGTCCACTCCTGATGGAAACCCATATCAGGGAAACGACCAGGGCCGCCGAAGCACCCATCTCCAGACTCGCACTGCTCGAGTACGCTCCCAACAGCACCGCGGCAAAAGACTACGAGGACGCTGTCGATGAGATCCTCACAAGACTGAAAAACAACGAACAGGAAGCTTAAAAAAGGGTAAATTCGGTAAATTGGGTAAATTAGGTAAATTGGGTGAATTGGGTAAAAAGGGTAAAACTATGGGCACAAAGAAAAGATGGGAAAAGGAAGGGGAAGATTTCCTCAACGCCCTCACCGGCGGAGACCTCGACAACCCCCTCAAGAGAAAGAATCCCTCCGCCGATGAAACCGAGGCTGAACAGCGGCTCCGAATCCGGCAAACAACCGCCGGCGGACGCCCGTCCCTGCACTCCCCCGTCACCGATCCCCTGGTGCCCTACAACTTCAAAATCAAGGCGTCGGAACTCGATGCGATAAGGAACCTCGCCAAAGACAAAACCAAGACCATCCGGGAACTCATGTCCGAGGCCATACATGACCTGATTACAAAATACGCCGGGAATAACCCCGACAACAAGTGATGCCCTCCCGTCCACGACGAAAGGGCATCACCCGTCTCATGCATGCACCGTCAGGATTTGCCGACATGGTATTTCTCAAACAGAAGACCGAAAGCCTCGTCGAACAGGTCGGCGACAGGCCTTCCCTGCCGGGCGGCCATCACCTTCAGACGCTGACGGAAATCCGACGTCACGCGGAAATTCATCAGGACATACTCCACGGGCTCCGCGCTCTTGGCGGGACGGCCCCTCCCCTGCTTCGGCTGGGCCGGGGCCTCCGCGGACACGACAGCCTCCGGCGTCCTGTCACCGTTAACCGGCAGCACGTTCATGTCCACGAGGTCCTGGATGACCTGACGGCGCTCCTCCGCACGCTTCTCCTCACTATCACGCCTCGCCGCACTGTCCGCCTCGCTACGCATCCGGTCGCGCTCCTCCCTTGACACACGCTCCCCCGCACCAGGCTGCGCGATCTGCACAGAAGGCCCAAAGTCCTTGAACATCTTAGACGTTGCCTTCTCGAATCCAGTCTTATTAGCCATGATTTATTTCTTTAAATAAATAAATAAATACTTAAATAACTATTTAGAAGGCCGCTCCTCCCCAGAGTGGGCCATGTCGTCCATGATCCGGACGAGAAGATTCTGCGACACGCGAAGGTAATCCTCCGTCACACGCCCCTTCGGGTCGATGTCGTAGATGCTCATGTCGAAGGACGTGGCGCGGTTGATCATCGTAGACTTGCGGATATACGGCTGGATGACCAGCGGACCAAAATCCTTCTGCAGCAGCTCCCAGAAATACTGGTTCACCTTATCCCTCTGGTACATCGTCGCAATGAAGCCGATAAGCTTGAGGGACGGATTCAAGCGCTTGTTAGTGACGACCTCGTTATAGACGTTCACCATCATCTGGAGGCCCTTGTAGGACTTTCCGTCGAGGCTCGACACCAGCACCAGGTAATCGGAGGCCACCATGGCGTTGTACGAAAGCTTCTGGATGGCAGGAGGACAGTCAACTATAATAAAGTCGTAGTCGTCCCGAACCCCCTCGAGAAGATCCAGGAGCAGCAGCTCGCTGAGCCGGTGACGCACCGTATCCTGCTCGAAGTTCGCCAGGTCGAGATCCGCCGGGACGAAGTCGATGAGCGGGTTGGACGTATGGTGCACGAAATCCTTCAGGTTCCCGTCGGGGCCCATGATGAAGGCGTCCTCGATCGTCTGCTCCCACTCCTGGCTGAGCGGGTCGGTCTCGGAAAGCATCGACGTCAGGTTCGCCTGGGAGTCCAGGTCAAGGAAGAGGATCTTCTTCCCGGTCTTTGCCCAGGCAAGACCGATGGAATGGGCGGACGTGGTCTTCCCCACCCCACCCTTGTTATTCATGAAACTGACAACTTTTCCCATGTGTGTAGTGAAATTTTTCTTCTCCGGCAAAGATACGTTTTCTGATTTAAAAATACAAATAAATCTTTAAAGAATGATTTATCTATTTATTTAAATAAGCATACAATTAAAGAAATAAATCTTTATAGAAATAAATATTTGTACCTTTGTTTAAATAAATCAAGATTAAAATAAATACATAATCCAACAGACAAACACCTCTTTCAAGTGAATGTGAGATTGT
>CAMHDS010000061.1 GCA_946183925.1 uncultured Fibrobacter sp.
GGAGATAACTGTTTTTTAAAGAGAATTTTTGCCATAGTGGCACAAAAATAAAAAAATCGGCCCGAACAGTCAGTTACAAGACCAATCAAGCACCCGGTTGGGCAATGAACAGGAACACCAAGAGGGTGACCAAAAGGGCAAAGCCCACCAGAAGCCGCCGTTTAAGGCTTTTTTTCACCTCTTCGCGGGACGCCTTTTTACGACCCACAGAAAGGACAAAAAAGAAGAATCCCCAGAAAATGCCGAGAAAGAGAATACCGTATGACATAAAGGTGATTAGGGGGTAGGATCTAGGATCTAGAATCTAGGGGCTAGAGAAAAACTTGACGCACGAAGTGCGTGATTCTTGTTCAGTAAATCCTAATCTCTAGTCTCTAGCCCCCTCAACATTCTAAACCATAGACGTTTTAATAAAAAAAGGCATCCCTCACGGTGGAACACTCGAAGCTACTCACTTTTGAAATGATAGCAGTGCCTTGGGGTTTTGTTTTTCGCGTCGAAGCGCGCCTAAACTGAATCTCAAGAGCCACGAGCTTTTATAATCTTGTTAGATCGGGCGTTAATCCGTGGGATGCCTATGTCCCTAATATACCTAACTGCGATGCTAAAAACAAGTGTTTTTTTTAATATCTTCAAAAACCCCGAAATTTGTTCAAAAACAGGGCTTGCCGGTTACTTCCAGGCTTCCGAAGAGTCCTGTCCCTCTTCCAGGAGGGACGAAAGCTCCTTCAGGCGCTGATCCATCTGATCCATCTGGACTTTTGCCTGCCGAAGCATCTTGCGGACATCGAAGAGCTGCTGGCCCAAATCCAGCGCCAGAAGCGCCAGGCGCTTTGCATTTTCCAGGTTGTACTTGCCGAAGCTTTCAAAGCGTTCGTCGATAAAGCCAAGAACCTCCTGCAGGTCGCTATCGGAAAGGTCCGTGCGGATCTGCAGTTTTTCCTTGGCTACCGTTATGCTAACTGGTCTGTGTGTATTCAAATCTGCCATTATCGCATTCCTACGCCGAATGGATCATCGTCCATCAGCCATTTTAGCCGAAAAAATTTCCTTGCGAGCCCTCCCGACTCGCGAACAAATCATCGTCCTTTTCGTTAGCCCCATGAATTTCCGGGAGTTCATCTTCGTCATCATCCCTAGACATGGTCATGTCCACGATAGGTCCAAGGCTCGGGTCTTCCACGAACTCGTCCGCAGGTTCCTCCTTTGCCGGCTCCTCGGCAACTTCCGCAGGAGCGGGTTTTTCTACGGCAGGTTCCTCAGAAGTTTCCTCCGCAGCAGGCTCTTCAAAGGCGGGTTCTTCTGCAGCGGGCTCCTCGAAAGCAGGCTCGGCAGGAGTATCTGCGGGCATCTCGAAATCATCTGTCAGGGCAGCCGACGGCTCTTCTTTAGGAGGTTCCTCGAAATTCAATTCCGTCTGCTCCTGGGCAGGTTCTTCAAAGGTGTCGTCGGCAGCAACCGCTGACGCAGCAACGGTCGCCGTGGCAATGGTTGCCGAAGGCGCCATCGGGGCGCGAGGAGCAGCTCCCTCAACACCTTCCACGAACTGATCCACAGGGAATTCTGCGCCCAGTTCCTTTTCGATGGTGGCCAGAAGTTGCTTGAACTTGTCCTGGATTTCAGCAATTTCTTCGGCCTGGTTCTGAATAGTTTCGTCTTTCTGGGCTAGTTCCTCGTCCTTCTTGGCAAGCTCGGTATCCTTGCCCGCAAGTTCCACAATCTTGGAAGAAAGCAATTGCTCCTTTTCGGCAAGTTCCTGTTTCACCAAGGCAAGCTCTTCGGCGTTTTTTGAAAGCAGGGTCGCCTTGTCCGCCAGTTCCACGTCTTTCTGGTTCAAGGACATGTCCCGCTCGTTGAGCATTTCGTCCTTGGCTACGAGCTGGCGGTTTTTCTCTTCGAGTTCCTCGGTTTTCTGGGCAAGGAGGGCCGTCTTTTCGGCCAGCTCGGCTTCTTTGCCCGCAAGGACCGTCTCTTTCTGGGAAAGGGTGCTTGCCTGGGTCGAAATCTGCTGTTCCTTGGCGGCAAGGTCCGACCTTGCCTGTTCCAAATTCTGAGTCAGTTCCTGGAGGGCCAGTTCTTTCTTGTTCAAAGCCTCCGCCTGGACTGCGGCCTGATTCGCCCTCACGTCGAGGGCCGCCTTGCATTCGGCCAAACTCGCGTTGGCCGTCTGGAGCAGGGATTCCCTGTCTTGTAGGCCGGACTGGGCTTCGGCCAGCTGCACCTTTAAGCTTGAGACCTCCTGGCGCAGGCCACGTACCGTGGACAAGACGCCGTCAACCTTTTGTGAAAGAACGTTCAGATTTTCCAGGTTCATTTTTTCTCCGTAAATCCAGGGGGAACATCCCCATAAAAAGATATATAAAATTTTGACAAAAGGACAAGAAAAAAACATTGTTTTTTGGGGATTTTCTATTTTCGGAGTAATGCTCCAATTCGGCGAACATATCGAGCGGCGGCTTGCGGAACTGCCAGCGCTCCCCGGCGTCTACATCATGAAGAACGCCCAGGGGAAAATCATCTACATCGGCAAGGCCAAGGTGCTCAAGAACCGGGTCCGGAGCTACTTTGACGGATCTGACCATACGGGCCACCGGGCAGCAACGCTGATGCTCCCCTACATCCGAGACATCGAATGGATTATTACCGAAAGCGAATCCGAAGCGCTGATTCTGGAGGCAAACCTCATCCGCAAGCACACGCCCAAGTACAACGTGCTGCTGAAAGACGACAAGCATTTCCCCTACCTGGCGTTCTCGGTGAAGGAGCCCTTCCCCAGGCTATTCCTAACCCGCTCGGTCCATAAGGACGACAACCTGTACTACGGCCCCTTCATGGGTTCCCGCATGATCGACCAGCTGACCGACCTCTCGGCGCGACTTTTCCACATTCGGGAATGCAAGCTGAAGCTGCCTCTCCCAAAGCCCCAGCGGCCCTGCCTGAACTACCACATCGGACGCTGCGACGCCCCCTGCGCAGGACTCATTTCCGAAGAAGCCTACCGGGAAAAGGTGGAGCAGGCAAAGCTCCTGCTAGAAGGCAAGCGGGACGACCTTTTGGAGCGCTGGCAACGTGAAATGGAAGAAGCCAGCGCAAATCTGGATTTCGAGACAGCGGGCAAGCGGCGAGACGCCATCCAGGCGCTGCAGGCCACGGGAATCCACCAGAAGACGGACGTCAGCGACCCGAACCTCTCGCTGGACATCTTGACGCTCCGGCGGAACGGGACCATGGCCGCCGCGGTGATTTTCGAATACCGGAACGGGGTCCTCCGGGGGCGCAGGCACTACCGGCTGGAATGCAAGCTAGAAGACGACGCCACCGAAATCTTTCGCCAGATGGTACTGCCCTGGTACATGGACGTGCCCATGATTCCCGCCGAAATCGCTACCGACATCGACCTTCCCGAAGATGCGGAACTGCTCCAGCAGACGCTTTCCGAAAAGGCCGGGCGGAAGGTGCGGTTCACCAACCCCCAGCGTGGCGAAAAAATGGGATTCTTGAAACTGGCAGGCGCCAACGCCGACATGATCCTTGTAGAAATGCGCTCCGAAGTGCAGAAGTACAGCGAAATCGACCAGAGCGTCTTTGAGCTGCAAAAAGTCCTGGGCCTCAAGAAAACCCCCTTCCGTATCGAGTGCGTAGACATTTCCCACCTCTCGGGAACCAACACTGTGGCCAGTCTCGTGGCTTTCAAGAACGGCAAGCCCGACAAGAGCAACTACCGCAAGTTTATCATCAAGACGGTCACTGGCGTAGACGACTTCGCCAGCATGCGGGAGGTCATGACCCGCCGTATCCGCAGGCTGGAAGACGAAGGCACCCCCATGCCGGATTTGTGGGTCTGTGATGGCGGCAAGGGTCAGGTGGATGCCACCATGCAGATTCTGAAAGAGTTGGGCCACGACCAGGACCTGCCCCTCATCGGGCTTGCCAAACGACTAGAAGAAATTGTGTTTCCCGACGATCGCAAGAGCATTGTGCTGCACCGTACCAGCCCAGCGCTGAAGCTGTTGCAAAACGCCCGCGACGAGGCCCACCGTTTCGCCATTACCTACCAGAGGAGTAAACGCAAGAAGGATTTGGAAGTAGAATGGCTCAAGATGCCCGGCGTAGGCCACGAGACCCGAGTGAAGATTCTCTCCAAGTACAAGAACCCCGAAGCCTTTATGGAAGCCCCTCTCGAAGACATCGAAATCTTGCTGGGGAAAGTCCGGGGGAACAAGGTGAGGGAAAATGTTATAAAGTATTTAGCTAATTATGAATTAGGAAGTAGGAATTAGGATTTTTATTCTAGATAAGCAATTCCGAACTCCGAATTCCGAACTCCGAATTATTTCATACTTTCTTTTCTAAATTGCTTCCATGCCCCATTACGACCCACGCTTTTTACCCATTTGCAAAGAAGACCTAGACGAACTGGGCTGGAATTACGTGGACGTGATTATCGTGAGCGCCGACGCCTACGTGGATCACCCCTGCTTTGGCCACGCCGTAGTGGCAAGGCTTTTCGAGCACGAGGGCCTGCGGGTGGCCATTCTCCCGCAACCCAACTGGCGCGACGACCTGCGGGATTTCAAGAAGCTGGGACGCCCGCGAATGTTCTTTGCCATCAGTAGCGGCATGGACTCCATGGTGAACCACTACACCGCCGCCAAAAGATTGCGTAGCGACGACGCCTTCACTCCCGGCAACAAGGCCGGATTCCGCCCGGATTATGCGACGTACACCTACGCGAAGATTCTGAAAAAACTGTACCCCGACGTACCGCTAATGATTGGCGGACTGGAATCAAGCCTGCGCAGGGTGACCCATTACGACTACTGGAGCGACAAACTCAAGCCCAGCATTTTGTTTGATACCCAGGCGGACCTTCTAGTTTACGGCATGGGCGAAAAGCCCCTGAAAGAAATGGTACGACTCCTAAAAAAGGGCGTGCCCTTCTCCAGCCTGACTTCCATTCCCCAGACAGCCTACCTGGCACCCAAAGGAAACGTTCCCAAGAACAAGAACTGGGAAGACCTGCGCCTCGCCAGTCACGAAGAATGCCTCGCCAGTAAGCGCACACAGATAGAAAACTGCCGCAAGGTAGATATCGAATGCAACAAGTGGTTCCAGCGCCGCATATTGCAAGACGTAGCAGAACAGACTGTGGTGATTAATCCCGCCTACCCGCCCATGGAATATGGCGAACTGGACGAAAGCTTTGAATACCCTTACGCCCGCGAACCCCACCCCCGCTACAAGAAGCGGGGTGCCATTCCGGCATTCGACATGATCAAGTTCAGCATCAACACCCACCGGGGTTGTTTCGGCGGGTGCAGTTTTTGCGCCATCAACGCCCACCAAGGCAAATTCATTGCCAGCCGTAGCCGCGAAAGCATCCTGCGGGAAGTGGATTTGATTACCAAGATGGAAGGCTTCGCCGGCACAATCACCGACTTGGGCGGCCCCAGTGCCAACATGTACAACATGCGGGGCCGCGACCAGAGCCGTTGCCAAAAGTGCGCACGACCCAGTTGCCTCACGCCCAAGATTTGCGACAACATGGACACCCGTCACAAGGAAATTCTGGAGCTCTACCGCGAAGTGCGCAACCACCCGAAGGTAAAGCACCTGTTTATCGGGAGCGGCGTCCGTTACGATATGCTGCTGCAAGAAACCAATGACGCAGAACTCCGCAAGGACCACGAGGAATACGCGCGGGAACTTATAGACTACCATGTCAGTGGCCGCCTGAAGGTGGCACCGGAACACACCAGCGACGAAGTGCTGAAACTCATGCGCAAGCCCAGCTTTACGCTGTTCCACAAGTTCAAGGAATTCTTCGACGACGAATGCAAGCGCATCGGCAAGAAGCAGCAGATCATCCCGTATTTCATCAGTAGCCATCCCGGATGTACCGAGGCCGACATGGCGGAACTGGCCCTGGAGACAAAACAGCTGGGCTTCCAGCTGGAGCAGGTGCAGGACTTTACCCCCACGCCCATGACCATCGCGACGGAGATGTTCTACTCCGAGATGACGCCCGACGGAAAGCCCCTTTACGTGGCAAAAACTCCGGAACAAAAAAAGAGCCAGCGGCAGTTCTTCTTCTGGTACATTCCGGAGAACCGCCCGCAGATCCGCGCCACCTTGGAGCGCCTCAAACTTGGCAAGATCGGGCGCCTGCTTTTAAGCCGCAGCGCAAAGGCCGAAGGCAAGGAATTCTACCCCAGCAAGGAACGGGAAACCAACGCCCAGTACCGGGAACGGGAACAGCAAAAGCGGGAGCAACGCTCCGGCACCATCGTGCCCAAAAAGGTCGGCGAAAAAGGCCGCTGGGAAAATTCAGCCCGCAGAGAACGCCGCGCCGCACAGTTCGGCCACAAGCACAATAAAAAGAAATAGGACTGCTTCAAGAACAGCGAATGAATGTCCGCAATGTTCCCATGTCAACATTCTATATTTAAGGCGTTCATTCAACCCCGAGACACATATGGAAGAGACTTTCAAGACCAGAGGCGTTTGCGCGACGACGATCCAGTTTACGCGCGACGGAGACAAAATCAGAAACATCCGCTTTACGGGCGGATGCAACGGCAACCTGAAGGCAATTGCAAAGCTCTGCGAAGGCATGAGCGCCGAAGATATCGCGGCAAAGCTCTTGGGCAACACCTGTGGCGGGAAGCCCACATCGTGCGCCGACCAGCTCGCCCGCGCCGTCCTCGGGAAAGAAGCGTAATATCTTAAACATTACCGTTTCTTGAATACGACGATTTCGGCATCGGCACCGTTCTTGCCGTATTCGCTCACGAGAATGTAATGCTCGTCGCAGGCGATTCCGTAGCAGCGCCCTTCGGCACCCTGCTTTTCGACCTGGTTACCCCAGTAGCTAGCGTTATCGTCCAGGAGCTTGACGCTGTTGCCGTTGATCTTGTATTCCTGATTGATGAACGAGCCCTGCAGCACAAAGAGGTTGTCGATTTTCGGCATGTCCTTGATACCGAGAGCATTGACTTCTTCAATGAACTTCTGCTTCATGGGCGAGGTGGCATGCGGAAGTTGGTCCGCGGGGAGGCGCCAGCGCTTGAGCGTCGGGAAATACTTGCGGAGTTCTACCTTGTACTCTTCGCGGGTAAGATTCTTGCCTGTATTCTTGTTGAATTCATCGACGAACTGCGAGCAGAATTCGACCATCTGCTCCATGTTGAAGTCGCCGGTGAAGGCTCCGTCTTTATAGCAGTAGATGCAGTATTCTTCGTTCTTGTTGCCGTCGGCGTTGGTGCCCAAGATTTCCGGCGTAAGCGGCATCCCGCAGCTCTGACAAAATTTCATTTCCATAGGTTCTCCTTTATTTCGTTTGCTCGCAAGGATGTACACCATTCTAGCGACTCTGTCAAGCCCAAACTGTTTTTTTTACAGCGACTTCACAATCGCTTTTTATCCCAAATCCACGTCGGGAGCGATGTGCACGCTGTATTCGGGGAAGGCTTCGCTGATTTCCTTAATGAGGGTCGCAACGCCTTCGTCGGGAGCAACGGCGAAACTCATAACCACGTCAAAGCGCATGGAGCGCTCCTGCAAATCCACGTAGAATCCGTGCATTTGCAGCGCCCATTCGTGGGACTTCACGATTTTCAAGACATCGCTACGGATTTTGGCGGCTTCGTCGTCCTTGGTGTTATACGAATAAACTCCCACGCCCGTGAGGATGACGCCCGTTTCCTTGAACACCCGGTGTTGCAGCTTGCGGGTGAGCACGTCCAGTTCCTCGACGGTCATGGTGTCGGGCAGTTCCAGGTGCACCGAACCGATGGACTTGTTCGGGCCGTAATCGTTCAGAATCAAGTCGTAGGCGCCACGCACGGGTTCTTCGGAGGTGAGGATTTTTTTGATTTCCTTGGCGGTGTCGCCGTCAGTGCGCTTGCCGAGAATATCGTCCAGCGTATCCTTAAGCATCTCGATGCCGGACTTGATGATGAACAGCGAAATCAGCACGCCCACGTAGGCTTCGAGCGAAACACCCGTCGTCACGAACACGATTGCAGAAGCAAGCACCGATGCAGACAGGATGGCATCGAAAAGGGCGTCAGCACCGGAGGCCACAAGCGCACCGGAATTCACGCGCTCGCCCTGGTGCTTTACGTACTTGCCGAGCACAAGCTTTACCACCACGGCGGCAGCAATAATCACCAGCGATACCGTAGAATAGTCGGCGGCTTCGGGGTTTATGATTTTCTTGACGGATTCCACGGCGGAGGTGCCGCCCGCATACAGCACGATGGCGGCCACGATCATGGCGCTCAGGTACTCGATGCGTCCGTAGCCCAGCGGATGCTTTTTGTCGGCGGGCTTGTTCGAAAGTTTTGCGCCCACGATGGTAATCACCGAGGAGAGCGCGTCGGAGAGGTTGTTCACCGCGTCGAGGGTGACGGCGATGGAACCCGTGATAAAGCCGATGGCGGCCTTGAACGCCGAGAGCACCACATTTGTAACGATGCCCACGATACTCGTGCGCACGATGACCTTGCTGCGATTTTCAATTTCGTTATCGATCATAAGATGTGTCACTTCAGGAACAACGAAAGCTTGCCAAAATCAAGAATCGTAATGAACACGAAGAAGCTGATAAAGAAAGCCGCAGCCACATTCTGGATAACGCTCTGGGTCTTGGTAGAAAGCGGCTTGCCGCGCAGTTTCTCGATCCCGAGAAACATTAGGAGCCCACCGTCGGTAATGGCCAGCGGAAGCAGGTTCATTACGCCCAGGTTGATGCTGATGAGGGCAAGGAGCATCAAAAAGTCCTGGAAACCGCTCATCCACACATTACCCATCACAGCCACGATAGAAACCGGACCAGAGAATGCATCTACTTTGACCTGCCCCTGGAACATGCGCTTGAAATAGCGGAAGATGCTGGTGGTCATTTTCCAGCTGGTGGCGCAAGTTTTCGTGAAGGCCTCGATCGGTCCGCGGCGCACAATCTTCGTTTCGCGGAAGAGCACGTAGCCCATCTGGATTCCCACCATATAGCGTTCATATTCCGCATTATAGACAGGGGTAAGGGACTTGGTAAGGGTATCGCCGTCACGAATCACCGTAATGTTTACGGGTTCACCCTTGCTGCCATCGATAATGCGCACCACCTCTTCGTAGCGGGAAATGTGTTCACCGTTGATTTCAAAAATGGTGTCATTCTGGAGAATACCGGCCTTTTCGGCGGCAGAGCCCGCCACAGGCGGAAGCCGTACCATGACGCGGTTGCGAGGGTAAATCCCGATATCGCCAATTCCCATCTTGATGGGTGTGCCCGTAGAATCCTGAGCAGGGATTACCAGCTCCTGTGGCACCACAGTAATGTTCAGCGGAGCTCCACCCCGATGGACTTCTAGCACTACCTCGGCACCGAGGCTCACGCCTATCTGCTCCCGAAAATCGTCCCAACCCTGGGTAGGCTTCTCGTTCATGGCGGTAATGGTATCGCCAGGCTGGATTCCTGCAATTTCTGCCGAAGAATCATTCGCCACAAAGCCCACAATGAGATTCTTGTTGTCAGCCTCTTCGACACCCACCATGTAGAGCACCATCAAGAGCAAAAAGGCAAAAACGATGTTGATGAAGGGCCCCGCAAAGGCGATGGCCGCGCGGGCGCCTACGGACTTGGCAACAAAATCACGCTCGTCGGGAACTTGGCCCTCTTTAAGCTTGTCCGGGTTCTCCCCCGCCATGGCCACGTAACCGCCGAAAGGAATGGCCGAAATACAGTATTCCGTTTCGCCATGGCGGAACTTCAAAAGTTTCTTGCCAAAGCCGATGCTGAAGGTATTCACCTTGACATTGTTCCACTTGGCCACCAAAAAATGGCCCAGCTCGTGAATGGTCACGAGAAAACTGAGACCAATAAGGCCCAGCACGAACATCAATACATTGTCAAGAATGGTTTCCATCGAGGCAAAATGTAGAAATCAACTATTTGATAAGCGCAGCGGTAAGCTTGCGGGCCTCAGCGTCGGCTTCGAGCACCTGGTCCAGGGTCAGGTGGCCAGAAACCGTAGGAGCGCCCGCCATGATAGTTTCCACATGCTTCGGGATGTCGGTAAACTTCAGGTTTCCCTTGAGGAAGGCATCAACCAGCACCTCGTTAGCGGCATTCATCATGGCCGGAACGATACCGCCACGACGTCCCGCTTCAAATGCCAGAGCGAGGCAGCGGAACTTGTTGAAGTCCGGCTCAAAGAAGGTGAGTTTCGCAAGCGTCGGCAGGTCCAGACGCTTGGTCTCCAGCGGCAGGCGGTCGGGCCAGGTAAGCGCCACCTGGATAGGAATGCGCATGTCAGGCGCGCCCAGCTGCGCCATCAAAGAACCGTCCCGGAACTGCACCAGGGAATGCACCATGGACTGGGGGTGAACCACCACCTTGATTTGTTCGTAGGGAATGTGGAAGAGAAAATGCGCTTCCAAAACTTCCAGGCCCTTGTTCATCATGGAAGCCGAATCGATGGTAATCTTCTTGCCCATGCTCCACACTGGGTGATTCAGGGCATCGGCCACCGTAATAGACTCAAACTTTTCAATGGGCCATTCGCGGAACGGGCCACCAGAAGCGGTGATTTCCAAAAATTCCACTTCTTTTTCGGGGCGTCCAGAAAGGCACTGGAAAATGGCGCTGTGTTCAGAATCGATGGGCGTAATGAATGACTTGGGATTTTCGGCAAGCTTGTCCCAAATGACAGGGCCCGCCATGACCATGGTTTCCTTGTTGGCAAGGGCCACATGCTTGCCGTGTTCGATAGCGGTAATGGTGGGGAGGCAGCCCACCGCACCCATCAAGGCATTGATGATGATGTCGGCCTTGGAGTCGGCAGCCAGTTCGCACAGGCCTTCCATGCCGGCGAGCACAGGCATGCCCAATTCCTTTTCCAACTCCTTCGCAGCATTCGGGTCGAACATGCACACCCGTTCCACCTTGAACTTGCGCACAATTTCGGCCACCTTCGCCACACTGCTGTTGGCGGCAACGGCATACAGCTTGAAAATATCGGAGTGTTGCAAAATCACATCGACGCTAGAAGTCCCGATAGAACCGGTAGCGCCGAGCAAAACCACATTTTTCATTTTAAGACCTCAAAAAAATTAAGCCAGCTTCTGCAAGAAATCCAGAAGCAGGTAAAGAGCCGGAGCCGCGAGGTAGAACGAATCGCAGCGGTCGAGCACGCCGCCGTGACCGACAAACAGGTTGCCCGAATCCTTCGTGCCACTCCAACGCTTGAGAGCACTCATCAAGAGGTCGCCCGCCTGGCCCGCAACTGTAAGCAGAACGCCGATTCCAACGGCCATCACCCAATTGAATTCAATATTGAAGCTGGAGAGAGACGAACTGCACTTGACCCAGTAAGCCACCCAGGCAATGGTGGCGATAGAACCAGCGACGCTTCCTTCCCAAGTTTTCTTGGGGCTGATGCTGGGTGCAAAGGGGTGACGCCCGAAGGGGCCCTTGCCTGCGGCGAATTTCCCGAAGAAATAGGCCACCGTATCGCACATCCACACAGATGTCATCACCAAGATAAAGGCATAGCAATGTTCAAAACCCTGACCGTTGCCCATCATGAGCACGTTCATGCCACCCCAGAGGCCCACGTACAGCGGAGCTCCCAGCTGCATCACCAGCCAGGGGAACAGATGGTCAATTTCTACCTTGGCGTAGGCCACGCCGATGTAAATGGCAAAAATCACCAGGAAGGTCATGCCCACCACGTATGGCACGGCAGGAAGCCCGAAATAGCCGCCCTTGGAGAGCGTCCATGCCAGGGTCAAAGCCAAGGACGACGCAAAAGAAAGATAGCGGGTGTCCGGCCCCTTGTACATCTTGGAGGCCATGCCTGCCCATTCCCAGGCGCCCACACCAGCCAAGAAGCACATAAGCCCGATACGGCTGTAGTCGCTGAACCACAGCAAGAAGAACACTATCGGAATGGCGATAAACGCCGTTATCAAACGCTGAGCCAGATTACTCATGCAACACCTTCCCAAACCTTCTTTCGCGGGTTTTGAAAAACTCCACAGCCTTCAGGAACTCCTCTTTGGTAAAGTCGGGCCAAAGCGTGTCCGTCACATAGAACTCGCTATAGGCCGCCTGCCAGAGCAGGTAGTTCGAAAGCCTAAATTCGCCGCCGGTACGGATTACCAAATCCGGATCGGGAGCGCCCTTTAAGTACAAATTCTTTGCAAATACGGTCTCGTCGATATCCTCGACCTTGAGAGTCCCTGCGGCAACCTGTGCGGCAATAGACTTGGCGGCATCTACAATTTCAAGGCGCCCGCCGTAAGAGATGGCCAGGTTCAACTGCATGCCCGTATTGTTTGCCGTCTTGTCGATGGCGGACTGGAGGCTTGCCCGCGGCTTTTCGGGCAGACGGTCCATATTACCGATGACCATGAGCTTCACGTTCTTTTCCATAAGGTCGGGGATTTCCTTCACCACCATCTCGATAAGGAGGTTCATCAGGTAATCCACTTCCTTGCTGGGGCGGCCCCAGTTCTCGGAACTGAACACGTAAAGGGTCATGTGTTCCAGCTTGAGGTTCACGCCTACTTCCACCGCATCGATGGTGGCCTGGGTCCCCTTGCGGTGCCCCAGAAAACGCTCCAAACCGCGACTACGGGCCCAACGCCCGTTGCCGTCCATGATGATGGCCACATGTCTCAGCTGGTTAGCCACTGCCGCTCCGGACTACACCTTCAGGAGGTCCGCTTCCTTTTCGGCAAGGAGAGCGTCAATCTTTGCGATATACTTGTCGGTAGCCTTCTGGATCTCGTCCTGCTGCTTTTTGACTTCGTCTTCGGGCAGGTCCTTGTTCTTCTTGATGGTATCGTTGGCGTCGCGACGGATGTTGCGGATAGCCACACGGCCTTCTTCAGCGTGCTTGCGGGCCACCTTGGCCAGTTCCTGTCGACGTTCCGACGTAAGGATGGGGAGCGTCACGCGGATGCAGTTGCCGTCCTTCATGGGGGTCACGCCGATGTTGGCGGCGAGGATTGCCTTGTCGATGGTATCGACCAGCTGCTTTTCCCAAGGGGTCACCAGCAGCATGCGAGGTTCGGGCACGGAAATCTTTGCCACCTGAGAAATCGGGGTGGGCGTGCCATAGTAGTCGATGCGCACATCGTTCAGAATCGCGGGGCTAGCCTGGCCTGCGCGGATCTTGGAAAATTCACGTTCGGTGGCCTCGATGGCCTTGTCCATTTTTTCGGTGTAGTCTGCCATAATCAGTGGTTGGTAAACAGTGGTTAGTGGTTAGGTTTATCAAAGATTAAATATAAGTAAAAATCTCTAGAAAGTACCGTGTAAAGATCCCCGCATTCGCGGGGATGACGAAGAGGTTTAACAGTGGACCAGGGTGCCGAGGTCGCCTTCGATGGCCGCACGGGTCAGGTTGCCCTTTTCCATCTTGAACACGAAGATGGGCATATTGTTTTCCATGCAGAGGGCAACGGCTGCGGTGTCCATAACCTTGAGGCCGCGGGAGATGACTTCCTTGTAGCTGATGTCGTCGAAACGGGTGGCCGTCGGGTCCTTCACCGGGTCTGCGGTGTAGATGCCGTCCACCTTGGTGGCCTTCATGATCACATCGCATTCGCTTTCGATGGCGCGCAGCGCAGCACAGCTGTCTGTGGTGAAGAACGGGTTGCCCGTACCGGCGGAGAAAATCACCACGGAGCCTGCGGACAAAAGCTTCAAAGCCTTGCGGCGGTCGAAGAATTCGCAGACCGGTTCCATGCGGATGGCGGACATCACTACGGAGTCGACACCCTGCTTGTCGAGGGCGTCCTGCATGGCGAGGCCATTCATCACGGTGCCCAGCATGCCCATGGCATCGCCCTGGGCGCGGTTCATGCCACCTGCAGAAGCGGAAATGCCGCGGACGAGGTTGCCGCCGCCTATTACGAGGGCAACTTGCACGCCCTGCTTGACGATGGAGGCTATTTCAGACGCCATATCAGAGAGAATGACGTTGTCGATACCGTGGCCCTTTTCGCCTGCGAGGGCTTCGCCACTGAGCTTGAGAAGAATGCGTTTGAATTTCATAATAGGAATTAGGGGTTAGGATCTAGGGGTTAGGTTGTAGGTATTAGAGTTGCTGGTTACAAGAAGTGTCAACTATTGGACGCGGTGCATGCTGAAGGTTGCCGTATAAAGGGAATCATTTTCGCTTTTGCGGAGAGCAGTCCAGTTCATCACGTCGTTTTCAATAGATTCTATTTCCCACCATTCTCGGTGTTCCGTACTGTCTCCCACATTTTTCCAGCGGGTGCAGAGTAAGTTGCCATCGACAAAGTAGTCTCCCTTGGAATTGACATCGTCTTCCCACTCGCCATCTTCAGTTAGACCCATATAAGAATAGGTACCATCGTCCCTGTATTCCCAGCGGTGCTGCTTGTGGTCGTCGTAGGCGGATTGCTCACTGGTGACATGGCCTTCCCAAACACCAAGTATTTCCTGACTATAATCCTTTTCTATCCGAACAAACCGTTCGTGCCGCGGGGCAATTTCTGCATAAGCTTCGCCGTCATTGAACAAGGTGGTCTTGGCGTCAAAGCGCATGTCCTTGTCGGTAATAGCGGTCACCATCATTTCGGTAGTGACAGACTTGCCGTTGTCGTATTTCGCCTTCAGGATTATCCGGTTGCCGTCTATGGCGATATCCATGTTCTTTTTGTGTTCCCACCATGCACCCACATCGTTCAGGGCCATGCTGTTGTAAACCTTCATGACAGAATCTTCAAGGGCAAAGGTTCTCACGGACTTCTGGTTGGTGAGCACGGGAGCGCCATCGGTTTCGGCATGGATCCACTTGCCAACAAGTTTTTCGGAAAGGTTGCCTATCGGCTGGTTTTCGGCCGTCTTGCCAGCACTTTCGTTGCCGGAACACGCCAAAAATGCGAACGCGCAACAGGTGAGCGCCGTAACACAAAATCCACGCAATATGTTCATCGTTTCTCCATTCGAGAATAACTTGCACTAAATATAGCCCAATTTCTGCTTAAGCTTTTGTCCGGCGACCTCCCCTGAGCAAAAACGGGTGTTGCGCCGGCGTTCTTGTCAAAATTACTACGCGTTTCTTACATTCTCTCGGTAGAGATTGCCGGTGTTCCACTCAGAAAAAGAGATAAGACACATGCAAGGTAAATATAGGCTTTGCCCGGTAGTCATACCGTCAAATAAATGTATCTTGTAGAGAGCAAACATCTAAACCATAAACAAAAAACAAATATGAGTCTTAAAATCGTTGTGCTTGCTAAGCAAGTACCTGATACACGAAAC
>CAMHDS010000062.1 GCA_946183925.1 uncultured Fibrobacter sp.
CCTGAAGGAGAATGGAGACAAGGTTCCTGCCGATGTCAAGAACGAGGTAGAGACCAACTGCAATGCCCTGAAGGAAGCCGTGAAGGCCCAGAACCTCGCCGACATTGACAAGTACTCCGAGGCCCTCAACAAGGCATTCGAGAAAATGTACCAGGCCGGTCAGCAGGCCGGTGCCCAGGGCGGTCCTCAGGGCCCGTTCCAGGGTGGTCCTCAGCCCAACGGCCCTCAGCCCGAAGGCCCCGATGAGCAGTAATTCAGGCAGCTCATCCCGAAAATAATTCAATTCGTCAGCAAAAAGGCTTGGGTGTCCAGGCCTTTTTGTTCGTTATTATTAAAGTATTGTTAACTTTGTTAATGCTTACGGATGAAGGAAAGATAATTGAACGGCTCTCCCAGGGGGATGAAGAATCCTTCCGGAAACTGTTCGAATACTATTATCCCAAAGCCGTATCATTTCTCCTAGCGCTTATTCAGGATGAAAACGAGGCGAAGGACCTTGCGCAGAATCTGTTTGTAAAAATCTGGCTCATCCGCTCATCTTTGGGCAAGATCCGTTCTCTTGGCGCCTATCTCTACCGGATGTGCCGGAATGCCGCCATCGATTATGGCCGCACCCATAAAGTCAAGATTCCGTTGGAAGAGCATACCGACGACTCCCAATCCTATGATTTGGATGAAGAATACTTTGCGCGCGAACGCCAGTATCAGATAGACCGTATGGTGGAACGGATGCCTCAGAAGCGGAAACAGGTCTTTCTCATGTCCAGAAAACAGGGGAAAAGCAACGATGAGATATCTGCAGAGCTGGGGATTTCCAAGAAAACCGTGGAGAATCACATCAATGCTGCACTGAAGGAATTGCGTAAAATCACTTCATGCATCGCTTTTTTTCTATAATCTCTTAGGGGCTGACGCCCCTTTTTTCGTCTTTATTACGTAAACGCTAAAACTATGACACCTTTCGATCATTTCCCGGGGTGGGATCAGATTGAACCGTTTTCCATGTCTTCGGAGGAACTGGACGCCGCTTTTGAAGAGGTGATGAAGCGCTCCCGGACGTTGGAAGCCTATCTTGCCAGGGAACGGAGCATCCGCAGGACAAAGTACCTCCGAGTCATCTTCTCGGTTGCGGCTGTCTGTGCCCTGATTCTGGTACCGGTCTTTTCTGTCCGCTATGCACGCCGTACTGCGCCGCAGAACCAGGTCGCAGCCGTCAATTATATCCAGCGTTCCACATCTTGCGGAGAAACCGCCGAGGTTATTCTTCCCGACCATTCCCGTGTCCTGTTGAATGCACAGTCGGTACTCATTTATCCGGAGACTTTCCAATCGGAACGCACGGTGTTCCTTTCCGGGGAGGCTATTTTCGATGTGACTGCTTCTGAGGAGGATGCTTTTTATGTGCAGACCTCCGACCTGGTGGTGAAGGTGCATGGGACCCGCTTTGATGTGAAAGCCTATTTCGACGATCCCATGGTTACCGCAACCCTGAACAGGGGCGCCATCGCGGCCTGGCCGAAGAACGCGCCTGAAAGGGTGGTGGAACTGGAGCCGGAACAGTACTGCGCTCTGGAGCGTTCCACCGGCGCCCTTGTCCATGGGCGTGCCAATTCCTCTGAATCCATGTCCTGGGAAGGGGGCAATCTTTGTTTCCATTCGGAGTCTATCCATGAGATTATCAGGATTATCCAGCGCCACTATGGCGTCCAGGTTTACCTGACCACCTCCAAATATGACAAGGCCAGGATCAGCGCACGCTTTATCCACGGAGAAACCGTGGACGAATTGCTGGACGCCATATGTTCGGTAGTCCCGTCCATGCGGTACAGCCGCACTGATGATGCCATTTACATCCGTTAATCATTTATCATTATCTAATAACCAATCCTCGTTTCTATGAGAAAGACTATTATGCTTACATGTTGTATGCTGCTGATAGGCCTGCTCATCCCTAACCTGCTCCAAGCGCAGGAGGAACCGGTCATCAACTTTTCCAAAAGTCGCCTGACCCTTTCCGGAGCGTTGTCGGCAGTTGAAGAGCAAAGCGGCTATTCCATCGCATACAATGAGAATCTGCTGGATCTGAAAAAAGTAGTAACAGCTCCCAGCGGAAAGAGACTCTCGCAGGTCCTGGCCTCCCTTCTGGAAGGAACCAATTGTGAAGCCCGTATCAAAGACAAGATTATTCTGATTGTCAAGAAAGAGAAGGGCGCAGTGAAGGTTTATTCGGGAAAGGTCCAGGATAAAGATGGCCCTGTCATCGGCGCCGTTATTCAGGTGGAAGGTATGTCGGCTGTCGCCATGTCCGACAACGACGGCTCCTTTTCCATTCAGGCTCAGAAAGGCGATGTCCTTCTTGTGAGCATGCTGGGATACAAGGAAGTCCGTTTTCCATTGGGCTCCCGGACAGATGGCTTCATTATCATGCTGTCGGATGATATCACGCTGCTGGAAGAATCCGTTGTTGTGGGTTACGGCAGCATGCAGCGCCGGGATATCACATCGGCCATCGCAACATATAAGCCGGCCGAGGAAGGCGAGCGTCAGGTGCTGAGTCCCGATGCCATGCTGCAGGGCCGTGTGCCCGGTGTCAATGTGACGGCGGCCTCCGGCACCCCGGGTGGAAAAAGCCGTGTGAGTATCCGTGGTATCGGCTCCCTGACTGCCGGAAACGAACCCCTCTATGTGATTGACGGTGTTCCCATGAGCAATACCTCGGGTGATACCGGCGCATGGGGAGGTGAATCCCTTACCGGCCTTTCCGATATCAATCCTGCCGATATCGAATCGGTGCAGGTGCTGAAGGATGCTGCATCGGCGGCCATCTATGGTTCCCGCGGTACCAACGGCGTCATTATTATCACCACCAAGAAAGGTGCGAAAGGCGCTCCCAAGCTGTCGGCCGATGCAACTTTCGGCCTGAGTTACCTGCCCAACCTTTCCAAGCTGAAGGTGGCAGACGCCGACCTGTACCTGGAAGTGCAGAATGAGGCCATCGACAATTACAATATGCAGACCGGCAGTTCTATCGCCCGTCTGGAGAATCCGTATCCCGGCAAACCGCAATTCAGCTGGCTGGACATGGTGTTCCGTGTAGCCAAGAGCTGGAGTACCAATATTTCGGTTTCCGGAGGTTCCGAAAACAGCAATTATTATATTTCTGCCAACGCCAAACAGAATGAAGGTGTGGGCATGGGGAGCCTGTACCAGAAATACGGCATTAAAGCCAATGTCAACAGCGATGTACGTCCCTGGCTTTCCGTGGGTGCTTCATTGAATTTCAGTTATACCAACGCCAACCGTGTGCCCGATGGCAATATCGGCACATCCATGTTGACGCATGGCCTTGAGCACCGCCCTTGGGATACTCCCTTCAAACCGGACGGCTCTTATACCATCATCAATGCCGAGCTCCTTCACTACAACCTTGTCCAGGCTATCAATGAACAGAATGTATACAACAAAAGCTACCGTATGTACGGGAACGCTTTTGTCCGCCTGAATTTCTCCAAGGATCTGCATTTCAAGACAAGTTTCGGTGGCGACTTTATGGCAGCCGAAGACCATGTGCAGTATTCTGCCGAGCACATGTACGGCAACTCTGTAGGCGTGCTCATCGATTCCCGCAAAAACTTCACGTCCATCGTCGTAGACAACATCCTCGACTACAGCCATGCATTCGATGGCCTCTCGTTGGACGTCATGCTGGGCCATTCCTTCCAGTTGGATAATAATTCCACTGCCCGCCAGAAGGGCCAGGGTTTCCCCTCCAAGTCCTTTGACGTGAACTCCGTTGCAGCAGAATTCCCGGAAGTTACCTCTGGCCTTTCCTCCTGGGGCCTGCAGTCCTTTATGTTCCGCACTACCGTTAACTGGAAGAATCGTTATCTGGCAACTGTGAACGCCCGATATGATGGTTCGTCTAAGTTCGCCCCGGAACATCGTTACGGTTTCTTCCCGTCCGTTTCACTGGGTTGGAACATTTCCGAAGAACCTTTCTGGACATTCACCGGAACCAATGCCAAGCTCCGCGTGAGTTACGGCGCCACCGGTAACCAGGGCGGTATCGGCAGCTATGCCTACCAGTCGCTGGCAAACGGCGGTTACAATTACATGAACAAGAACGGTCTGGCTGTGATGACGCAGGGCAACCGCGACCTCGAATGGGAAAAGGCTGACCAGTATGATATCGGCACAGATCTTTCATTCTTCTCCGGCGCCCTTACCATTACGGCCGATGCATTCTTGAAAGATACCCGCAATCTGCTATACTCCAAGCCTACTGCAGCTACCACTGGTTTTACCAATTATACCTGCAATATTGGCTCCATGCGCAATAAAGGTCTCGAATTCGCCATCGGCGGAAACCTTGGCAAGCACGACTTCCACTGGAAAGGTGATTTCAACATTTCCTTCGTCCGCAACCGTCTCACTGGACTTATCGGAGAGGATGAGATTCTGAGGACGGATGACTATCACGCCTTGAAAGTGGGTGAGGAAGTGGGAAGCTTCTATATGATCAAGATGACCGGCATCTATCAAAGCGATGATGAGGTCCCCACTTATCTGCGCGACAATTACGGCGTCCGTGCCGGTGACTGCATCTATGAAGATGTTTCCGGCCCCAATGGCGAGCCCGACGGCGATATCAGCAGCGCCTATGACAGCCAGTTCGTCGGATCGGCCAACCCTAAATTCACGGGTGGTCTGAATAACTCCTTTACCTATAAGGGTTTCGATTTCAATATTTTCTTCACTTTCTCGTACGGTGCCAAACTGTATGAGTACTGGACGGGTGGCCTTCGTCTGGGTAACGGTAACTGGCCTGCCCAGGAATCCGAAGCCCTGGCCCGCTGGACCGGTCCCGGAACTACCAATACCACGCCCCGTGCCATTTATGGATACACCTGGAACTCCACCATGTTCAAAAACACGCGCTTCCTTCACGACGCTTCCTATCTGCGTCTGCGTACGGTCTCCGTGGGTTATACCCTTCCTGCAAACCTGACCAAGCGGATTGGTGTTGAAAAACTGCGTGTCTATGTCCAGGGTGACAATGTGTGGCTGCTGGCTCCATTCCGTTTCCTGGATCCGGAGGTGAACACCTCGCTGGATGCTACCAAGATGGGCCTGGACTGCATGTGGATTCCCCAGCCCCGCTCTTTTACCTTCGGCGTCAATTTTAAATTCTGAGCGTCATGAAAAAGTATATCTATATTATTGCAGCAGCACTGGCCCTGGTTTCTTGTGGCAAGTTTCTGGACCAGTATCCGCATAATGCCGTCTCCACTGACAATCTTACGGAAGACGATGCCGAAATGCTGATGGTTGGCGTATACAACATTGCCCAGTATAAACCTACATTCAACGGCTGGGCCATGTTTGACATTATCGGCGGTGACCTCATCCGCCCGGGTGCTACATCTACCAATACACCGGCTCTGGTGATTCAAGGTGCCATCGGCCCTGACAACTCTATGGTTGGCGGACCTTGGAATGGTTACTATGCCGGCATGTATCAGATCAACAACTTCATCCGTTCCATCGAGAAACTGCCGGAATCGGTTAAGAAAAACGAGATGCTGGGCGTGGGCCATTTCTTCAGGGGCCTGTACTACTACAATATCGTGGCCCGCTGGAGAGACGTTCCCATCGTGGACAAGATTATCACCGAGGATATTGCCCAGACTCCGGAGGCCGATGCCTGGAAATTCGTCGAATCTGAATTCCAGCAGGCCGTGAAGCTGGCTCCCGATTTCACCACCAAGAATTACGTGTCCAAGGATGCTGCAAAGGCTCTTCTGGCCCGAACCTATTTGGCCATGGGCAAGAAAGCCGAAGCCGCGGAACTGGCCGAAGAACTGATTACCTGCGGCCGTTTCGCACTGGCCGATTTCACGGATATCTTCCGCGGTGTGGCCAACAAGGAAGAGATTTTCACTTTCTCCAACCTTCTGGAGGAGGGAAGCTACAATATCGGCTCGTATTATTATACGAAGGAATCCCCGGTGGGCGGCAGCTATACTTTCTGCCCCACGCAGGAGGCCATGGACATGTTCCAGCACATTGACAAGCGCCGTACGGTGTCTGTAGATATCCAGGGCAGCAACAATGTAGTAAACAAATACTGCATGGGCGATGCCGGTCACGATCCTATCTATATCACCCGTCTCGCCGAGATGTATCTGATCAGTGCCGAAGGAAAGGGGCTTGCCCTGGGAATCGACCGTCTGAATGAACTCAGACGCTTCCGCGGCCTGCCCGATGTGTCACCGGCCAATGAGGATGCTTTCCTGGACGCTGTCCTGAATGAGCGCCGTCTGGAACTGTTTGGTGAGGGATTCCGTTGGTTCGATCTGGTTCGTACCGGGAAGTACGAGAAGGTAGTGGGCGTAGACCACAAGTATAGTGTACAGCCCATCCCTTCCCGTGAACTCACCCTGAACAAACTGCTGAAACAGAACCCACTCTGGGTTGCAACACCCAATAACAATGAGGAGGAATAGCCTTATGAAGAAGAAAACATATATACTGCTGACTCTCTTGCTGCTGCCGTCAGTCCTGGCCTGCAAGAAACTGCCTGCCGGACCGGAAGATATTCCGGATACCTCCTATGTCCCCAGGACGGAATTGGGAAAACAGGTGGCACTGGCCGCCTCGGTAGGTCATGTCTATGCCGACACGACTTTCATGATCGCTGCCGGCGTGGACGAAACGGATATCCATCTGCAGACTTCACTGGCAAAAGTGGAGCACGTTTTCATCCTGCGCATCAAACTGAATACGCCTGGCGTGAAAATGAAGGTGGGAATGCCGTATGATTTGGATTCCTATGTAATCGGCAGCCGCCAGACCCCTTCCGACATGATTGAATATGTGGACAAGCCCGGACGTCGCGTGGTCGCCGTGGTAAACGCCGACTTCTGGGATACGTCCAACGGAAAGATCCGCGGCCCCATCCACAGAAACGGTCGTGTCCTCAAGAATACCTTTGTGTATTCTCCCACCCTGACCGATCAGGCCATCAGTTTCTTCGGCCTGGATTTCGACGGGAAGCCGGTTATCCGCGATACCGTCACCTACCGTCAAATGGCATCGGATCTCAGGGATGTGACAGGCAGCGGCGTAATTGTCCTGAGCAACGGTGAGGTCCCGGGCGACTTCTCCAGTTATTCCACCAACCGTCATCCCCGTAATGTCGTAGGATATACCGAGGACGGGAATACCCTGTTCTTTATGATCGTAGACGGCCGCCAGGCGCTCTGGTCAGACGGCATGCTTTATTGGGAGATGGGTGAAATAATGAAGAGCCTGGGCTGCAGCTGGGCTTCCAACCTGGACGGCGGCGGCAGCGCACAATTGGTGATCCGTCATCCATCGGCCAATATCTATCAACTCCGCAACCGTGCTTCCGACGGTGCCCAGCGCCCTGTCGTCAACACCTGGATGGTAACCGTCAATGAACCGTAATTATGAAAAAGAGTCTGAAATACATATTATTGGCAGTTGCGGCTGCAATGGTCTCCGCTTCCTGCCAACACGACCCTGTGGCTCCCGAAGTGGTAAAGCCCAAGGTGCTGTCCCTCCTTCCCAAGGCAGGCTATCCCGGCACTTCGGCTGTGATTTCCGGCTATGGCTTCACTGAACCCGCCACCGTTTCCGTAGACGGCGTCCAGGCCAGTGTGACTTCTGTCACCATCGACAGGATATATTTCAAGATGCCGGAACATGAGCTGGGCAATGTGGCCGTCAGCGTGACTACCGGCGGCGAAACGCTCACCGGCCTCACCTTCCGCTATGCAGAACCTGTGGAGGAAGAAAAACTGGCTATCTTCTCCTATACTCCTGCGTCCGGTATCGAGGGTGACCAGATCACCATCAGCGGACAGCTTTTCTCCAACAAGAAGGAGAGGAATACTGTAAAGATCAACGATCTTCCGTGCGAGATAGTTTCTGCCAACGATACCCGTTTGGTGGTCGTTCTTCCCGACAATCCGGAAGGTCAGTATCCTTTCGTGGTTTCCGTTGATGGAGAAACGGTCAGCGGCCCTAATTTCACTTATGACAAGAAACCGGAACTGACGGTATTCAGCATCACACCCAATTCCGGCTCTGAGGGTGATATCGTGGAAGTGGCGGGCATCTGCTTCAGTGAGATTCCTGCCGAAAACCAGGTAAGTTTCAACGGCGCGCCGGCCGAAGTCCTGTCGGCCACCACCACCAAACTCAGCGTGAAGATTCCTTCGAATCCCAAGGGTTCTTATCCCATTGTCGTCACGGTGGGTGAAAAGACCGTTGAGGGCCCTGTCTTCATGTATGTGGCCAAGACCTATACATACACGGTAAAGACCATGTCCGGCACCGCCGGCCGCGCCGCCGATGCCGTAACTATCGTGGACGGCGGCCCTACCGTTGCCAAGTTCCGTCAGCCCCGTGGCGTCGCATTCCTGTCCGACGGCCGTCTGGCCATTTTGGATAATGGCAACAATGCCATGCGTTTCATGGATCTGAACACATGGGATGTTACTTCGAGTAAGAAAACAACTTCCATTTCCAACGCCGGTTGGCGCGGAGCAATGAAGGGAGACTGGTTCTACTATGCCAGCAAGGGTAACAACAAGATCATCCGCTATAATTATAAGACCGATGTCGCCGAGGTGGTCGCTGCGTCGTTTACAGGTACATCCCCCATGGATGTTGCGTTCGATGCTGCAGGCAATGCCTATGTGCTGGTCCGCGACGGCTCCAAGGCTATCTTCAAAGCTACCGGTGATGACCTTTCCACCTTGCAGTCCTTCGTTACTTTCGACGACGGTCCTCTTGCCATGGAATTCAATCCCGAAGGAAACCTGATTGTCAGTACCAATGGCTGCCAGATTATCGGCGTGAAACCCGACGGCACCAAGTTCGTGATTGCCGGTATCCGCAGTGGCAAGGCCGATGATCCCGGCGAACCCGGAAAACCGCTGACAGCCAAGTTCGGAGCCAACCTCTTCGGCCTCACTTTGGATAAGGATGGCAATATCTATCTGGCCGATGACTCCTTCAAGGTCATCAAGCTCATAGCCCGTGGCGAGAAAGGCTACGAAGATGCTGTTATCAGCACCGTGGCGGGCACTTCAGGTCAGAGCGGCAAGGTAGACGGCAAGGGCGCCGAAGCCCGGTTCAACTCTCCGGGTGAAATCCGCATGGATCCCAGCGGAAAACGCCTTATTGTAACAGAATACAATGCTTTCCTCATTCGTGAAATCGTTATTGAATAAGCCATGAAAAAGATCCTATATTTTCTGCTTCCGCTGCTTTTGATGACAGCCTGCCATAAGAATTCTTACGTGGCACGCGTTACGGACGTCCGCTTGGTATCGGTAGATCCCAAGAATGGATATCCGGGAGATTTGGTCACCCTTTTGGGCAACAATTTCTCCACCGATCCCGAAAAGAACATCGTGATGCTGGGCGGAGAACGTGCCAGGGTATTGGAAGCCTATTCCAACCGTTTGCTGGTCATCCTTCCCGACCATGAGCCCGGCCAATACGAGTTCTCGGTGGAAGCCCCTGCCGGCAAGGCCGAGGGTGTCCAGTTCAATTACCTGAAGATTCCCGACCACGAGTACCTGGTTTCTACGATCGTGGGCCAGCAGGGCGTACGCAAGTGCATCGATGGCGTGGGTACCGGAGCTGCCACTTATATGCCCACAGGCATTAACAAGGCTGCCGATGGAACGCTTTGGTTCACGGACCGTGGCGGGAACAAGATCCGTCACATCGCTCCCGATATGACTGTGACCAGTGAAGCATCTGTTGACGAAAGCGGCGCTGCCATATGGCAGGGCGCATTCGATGCCCAGGGTAATTATTGGTACAACGATAAGGCGAAAGGCAAACTGTATCGCTTCAATCCGGGCACGAAGAAAAACGAAGTGATGGCTTCCGGTCTGAATAACCCGATGAACGTGGCCATCGATGCTTCCGGAAATATCTATGTTCCTTGCCGCAATGCACAGAAAGTGTACAAGTTTGCCGCCGGGACCATGGAAAAGAGTGAATACGCCACATTTGAAACGGGCGGTCCTTCTTTCATCGGCTTCGATCCCAAGGGGAATCTGATTGCAGCTCTCTGGAATGGTTATAAACTGGTTTCTGTAGCTCCCGACGGTACTCAGACTGTGATTATGGGTACGGGCGAGAAAAAAGACGAGAAGGACGACGGAGACGGCGATCCACTAAAGGCTACGGTACGCTCCTGCCAGGGATTCGACATCGCTCCCGACGGCACCATCTATGTGGGCGATGCTGCATATCATTGTGTGCGGAAACTTACTCCGGACGAGAATGGCGACTACTCCAAGGGTACGGTTGAAACCATTTTGGGCGGCACCAAGGGATATGCCGATGGAAAAGGCCTCAATGCCAAATTCAACGAAGTGGACGGCATCCTGGTGTACGATGAGAGTACCCTCTACATCTGCGATTCCCAGAACTGCCTGATCCGTAAAGTGAGCATCCGATGAAAAGAGTCCTTGTTTTGGCCGCGACCCTGATGCTTGCGGCATGCAGTCAGATAGGTCCCCGGCAGAAGGCCGGGGAACCTTTCCGTCTTCTCTTCTGGAATATCCAGAATGGAATGTGGTCGGGGCAGGGAGAGAATTACAACAGTTTTGTGGATTGGGTAAAAGCCCAGAATCCGGATGTCTGTGTCTGGTGCGAAGCGCGAACCATCTATTATGAGGGGACACGTGACAAAATGCCTGTGGAGCAGAAGTATCTGGTGGACCACTGGCCGGAACTGGCAGCCCGCTATGGCCACAAATACGTGTATGTGGGCGGCATGCGGGATAATTATCCGCAGGTGGTCACTTCCAGGACCCCTATACATGGAATGGCACAGATGGTCGGTGCCGAACCTGACAGCGTGGTCTCGCACGGCGCTCTCTGGGCCCAGGTCCAGGCCGGAAAACGCGTGCTCAATATCGTTGCTCTGCATACCTGGCCTCATCCCTACGCTTTCGGTGCAGAGGACCAGGAAGCCTCCACGGCTGCCCATGGCGGAGATGCCTATCGCAAGATGGAAGTGGAGTACGTTTGCAAGCACACGATTGGAAATGCGACGGAAGGAAACTGGCTCATGATGGGAGATTTCAATTCCCTTTCCCGTACAGACAATGCTCTTTACGGTCTTCCTGCCGATGATCCGAAATTCCAGGCGCAGGATTACATGCATGACCATACTCCGTACTGGGATATCATCAAACGCTGGAATCCGGAGGATGTGATAATCTCTACCGTCGACAATACCCGTTACGATTACGTTTTCTGCACGCCGGATTTGTTCCCCACGATAACGGATGCACGGATTGTGGGTGACGGGTACACAAAGCCGGTTCGCGATGCCAATATCAGGGGCTTCTGCCATCCCTCCGACCATATGCCTATCATAGTGGACTTTGAATTCTGATTATGAAACGTTTTTTCTATCTGCTTCCCATATTGCTGCTGGCGTCATGTCACGGCGAACCGCTTGTACAGGATTCAAAAGTGGAGCTGACGGCCGTATTCTCAGAAGCTGTTACGAAAACCGGTTTTGACGGTGCGGTGTTCCAGTGGCGCACTGGTGACCGTATCCGTGTGGCACTGCAGGATGGATCGACGCTGGACATGCGATACGGTGGAGCAAACACAAGCGGAGCGGCTGTCTTCTCACAGACGGAATCTCCTTCTTCCTCCATTGTATTCGGTGAAGCGGGTTATGCCTTGTATCCTTCTTTGGCCGCTGGGAATATCCATCAGATAGGAAGTACGCTCACCTTGACCTTGAAAGACCAGTATTATTGGTCCGACGGAAATGTGGAGGCTCCCATGATGGCGCCTGTCCTGACCGGACAGAAGCTGGCCTTCTCGCACCTGGGTGGAGTACTCAAAGTGTCTTTGACCAACATCCCTTCTGCAGCGGCCCGTCTGATTGTATGTACCCCCGGTTATGCGATTACGGAAAACCTGCCAGTCCAGGGATGGGAAGGACGTTTCGTCCTGGAAAAACCTTTCGTCCAGGCAGTGGCGGGGGAGGACGGTTGCATCGGCCTGTCCTTTACACCCGGCTCTTCATCGGCCAAGGTCTTCTATGTTCCGCTTCCGGTAGGCCCCGGCAACGGGCATGTCTATCCGAAGATTAAGGCTTATCTGGTGGACGGTTCCGGAAATCTCATTTCGGGGACCATGGTTGAGGCAACGGATATCAGGATTGAACGGGCGACCATCAAGCCCATGCATGAGTTGGATTATCCGGAGCTGAAGACCCCGGGGCAGGTGACTACCCTATTTGGAAACGGTACGGTTACCAACGCGGTTGGCAGCAAAAAGGGCGGGGATAAAGCCGATGCCGTCCTGGGTGCCGTCCGTGGATTGGGATGGATTGTTCCGGATAAAAAGGCCTTCGTGCTGGAGCAGGCGCAGACCGTCCGAATCTGGGATGTGGAGACCGGGACACTGTCCGATCCGTATACATACGGTGATGCCAGTCATGTCCCCTGGCTGGGCGTCGCAAAAGACGGGCTGGTATGGTTCGCAGAGAAAGCCAAGGCAAAGGTTTATACCTTTAATCCGGATACCAAGGCAATCACACAGATTGCTGCCCAGACGGGTTGGAGCGGAAAGAGTGTGATGGATGTGGCTTTTGACGGCGAAGGAAATGGCTGGGTGGCCGTCCGTGACTTGAATACGATTTACAAGTATTCCGGAGGCGATTTTACGGCTTCTCCTTCACTTACGGTAAACCTGGGGAAATGGCCCAATGCCATGGCCTTCGATGCCGACGGCAATCTGATGGTAGTTACAAATGGTTGCCAGTTAATCAAAGTGAATCCTACTACGGGTTCTTTTGAGGCTGTCGCCGGTATTCTGAATGCAAAAGCCTTTGATGACGGAACGGCAGGATCTCCGCTAACCGCTAAATTCTCTGCCAACCTGGCCGATCTTGCCATTGCACCCAACGGTGATATCTATGTGGCCGATTCGTACAAAATCCGTCGTATCCGGAAAGGAGCCTCCGGCTATGCCGATGCTATCGTGACAACTGTGGCGGGCGGCTCCCAGTGTGCTGCCAGTACTCCCGGTACCGATGGCGTAGGAACCAGTGCCACGTTCCGCCAGTTGGGCGGTCTCCTTCTGAACAGTACAGGGACGGTATTGTATATTACCGATCAGGGACTGGGCCAAATCCGGGAACTCTATCTGGGTAATACAGAAACGCCTGTCGTTCCTTCAAGTCCCAAGATCCGCGCCGCGACTTTCAATATCCGCTTTGAAACCGATAAGGATACCGAAGAGCGAAGCTGGACTTCCCGGCGTACGGGTGTAGTGCAGCTCATCAAGGACTATGGATTCGAGGTTGTCGGTTTCCAGGAGAGCCGTCCGGCCCAGAGGACATATCTGAAAGCCAATCTTCCGGAATACACCTTCTTCGAAACGCCGGAGGAGCCTTGCCTCGCATGGAATACGGCAAAATTCGTTGAACTGGGTAAAGGCTGTTTCTATCTGTCATCAACGCCGGATGTACCCAGCTCGCCATATCCGGGATGGGTGTCCACTGATCCCGGCCGCAAGCGCCTTTGCCAATGGGTGAAACTGGAAGACCGTGCATCGGGTTACAAAGTGCTGTATTTGAATACGCACTTGGAGGTGAAAAGCTCCGGGACTTCTATCTCTGAGGAAGAGGCCGTCACCATCAGAACCAAGTCTGCCGAACTCATCTGCAACCGGATTGCTTCGCTGAATGCCGATGGAAACTTCGCTGTAATTCTCGGTGGGGATATGAACAGCAGTACTACGGAATCTGCTCATGTCGACTGGTTCAAATCCCAACTCACCGATTCATATTATCGCAGTGCAGACCTGGGCGTAAAAGAGGGCCCTGTTGCAACCTACAATGCGTACAGCTATGATGATGAACAGCGCAGCAAGTGGTATCACCGCATTGATTATCTGTATTTCAAGGGCAATATGGATGTCTTGAAATACAAAGTGATCGACGATAAATATAACGGGTATTTCCCCTCCGACCACTGGCCGCTGATGGTGGATTTTACATTGAAATAACCAACTAATAACTCAATATCCATGAAAAAGAAAGAATTATATGAGCAGCCTTTTTCTCAGCAGATAGAGCTGCAGCAGGAACAACTGATCTGCGCCTCAGACCTGACTTCCGATGAGACTCAGGGTCTGGAAGGCTTTGTCATTGACACTGAAGGCCTGTGGGAAGGGTTATTGTAATGATGGGAGGACGCACAATGAAAAGAATCAAGAATTTTGCCCTTGTCGTTTTGGGCATTTCTGCCATTTCCTGCAGTAAGGTACAGGATTTCCCGGAAAACCAGAAGGCTCCCGTCCAGAGCCTCACGGCTACTATCTCCGATGATGATGCAACGAAAACAGCTTTTGTCGGAGGTGTGTTCATGTGGAAGAAGAACAACAACATGGTTGTCCGAAGCAACAATGCAAATGGATTCTCCACATTTACATATAAGGGGGATGATACGGCTGGAAGTGCTACTTTTACCAATGATTCCGAAGATGTGATAGTATACGGAAATAACTCTTTCGCCTATTATCCTGCCAAAGTCAACATTACTGGGACCACCAAGTATCCCTGCGAAGAGGATGGCTCTCTTAAGCTGGTTCTGAAGGATTCTTACACTTGGTTTGACGGCAATGTGGAAGCTCCCATGCTGGCCAAAGTGGAGTCCGGACAACCCCTGGAGTTCAAACACCTGGGTGGTGTCCTGAAACTCACTTTCAAGAACGTGCCCCCCAAGGCTGCCAAAGTGGTGGTAACTGCTCCGGTAACGGATGCAACGCTCTTGGGTGAAGGAAAGAAGACATACAAAATTTGCCGGACGATGAACAAGACCATCAACTGGGAAACGGCCCAGGGAGGTTTTGGCACGGAAACGCCTTATGTTCAGGCGTATGCTCATACGGATGAATATTCCATTACTGAGGATATCGCTTCTGCAACCGCTGCCCAGCGTGCTTCCGATGACGGTCTCGTTGTATACGTCCCGCTTCCGGTGGGTCCCGAGACAGACGGCTCCGGTAATCACATTTATCCCAGACTGGAAGTGAGAATGATCTTTGCCGATGGAACGATGGTCCCCGGCGCCGGTTTCTATGCAGAGAACGTGATCATCGAGCGTGGTCACATCAAACCCATGCCGGTCAGGACGCTGAC
>CAMHDS010000063.1 GCA_946183925.1 uncultured Fibrobacter sp.
CAGCATTCCGAACAACTTAATCCATTCGGCCTTGGCCAGGGGGTGTTCCTCCTGCCACTCCGAAGTCAGCATCAGCGGGAGCCCCAGGGCCTCTATCCGCTGGTAATCGTCGTAGGCTCCGCCGGTAGCGAAGTTCATGACCAAGTCGGGTTTCAGGGCCAGGAGCTTTTCCAGAGAAAGGGTGGGCCCGCTCCCCACTTCGGCCACTTCGCCCTTCTGGACCCGTTCGTAGAGCGCGCTGTCGGCAATGAACTTTCCTTCGCCCACGGCGACGATGGCGTTCTCTAGCCCGAGTCGCTCCATGAAGCCCACCTGTGCCGACGACAGCGCCACCGCACGGGCTAGCGGAACCTGCAAGACGGTGGCGCCCTCCAGCCCCTTGGGGAGGGGGCCGCGGTCACTACTCTTGGGCCTCAAGACGAACCGCTTCACCAGGGTGTCGCTCCCTACGATGGAGCGGATTTCAGCCACCTGTTCCCCGCAGGATTTGCCAATTTTGAGGTTTTTGCTGCACTGGAGGGCAGGTAGGGGGGCGCAGTCCGCCGCCGTTTTTTCGGGGACTTTTTCTGGGGAGCAGCCCATCAGGAGCATGGCGGTGGCCGCCAAAAGGGCCGTCCTCGCCCCCAGGACCGGCCCGAAAAATGTGCGTAACGTGTTGATTTTTAACATTTTATGAATTTTTATGGACCGCAGGGCCCAAACATAATGTATTTTATATACCTAGAAATTCCTTTTGGGAGTCTTTTATGAAGACAAAAATAACCTCTTTTCTCTGGTCTGCCCTGCTGTGCGCCATGACTTTTGCGACGGGTGCCCTTGCGGATACCGAATCGGGCTTCTATGAGAAGGAACACATTCGTGGCTTTATCTCTATCGGCGCCGACTATCGCGGCATGTTTTCGGAGTACCAGAAGTACGTGAACAAGACGGCCTTCTTGAATGGTTTCCACAAGGACCCGACGGGCGACAGCACCAAGTATGCCGGTGACCTGAAGTATGAGACTTTTGATGATTACTACTTCGGCATGCACGTGAACATCGGTGCCCAGTACAAGCAGTTCCTCACCTGGTTCGACATCAACTTCATGCCTACCCAGACATCGGAACGCCCCAGTTCTTCTTATAGTGCTGTTTCCGAAGACGGCTCTACCTCTATGAAGTTCCCGCTCTACGACGTGCGCTGGTTTGCCTACGGTGCAGACTGGATGTTCGGTTGGAAGCTCTTTGGCGAACATACTTTCATCAACTTGATTCCTGCCGTTGGTTTCGGTTTCAACCTCATCAATTTCCACCTGGCTTCCAACTTCGAAGTCTATGACGTGAACGACAAGTCCTCTGTCTCTATGAGGGACCGTTACTACAGCACTTTTGCCTCTACCTTCAATTCCGAACTGGAACTGCGTTTGGAATTTGGTCCCATCGCTGTGGGTGCCTACGGTGGTTACCGTTGCGTTCGTTACAACGAACTTGAAATCGAAGGCAAGAAGATTGATACCGCCTACGGCGACTACGACACCGACAACATCGGTGACACCTGGTTTGTGGGCCTCCGTCTCACCTGGATCTTCCGCAGCGAATGGCAGAAGAAGCAGGACGACAAGCTTTAATCTTTGTCCCGCCTAAAATTTCAGCATGTCATCCCCGCGCAGGCGGGGATCTTTCTTTTATGACACCCGGTTCATCGGTCGCCTGAACAGCTGGTCCAGGGCGTAAATGCGGGTCTCTTTTTTGCTGGGCATACGCGTGTTGATTTTGAATAAACTAACATCCGAATAGAGGGAAGGCGGGTTGTTGTTGGCCACATGCTCCATGGCAATATAGTAGGCCGAATTATCCCGCAAGAGGCTGTCCGTTTTCCAGTGGACCCACCGGTTGCATCTTTCAAAGGCGAAATTCCAGCCTAACAGTAGTGTAGGAATTCCCATTTCGCCGAGCCTGTCGGGCAGGGGCGAATACTGCCCCTGGGTGCTGAGGAGTATCACTGCATCTACATGCCTGTAGGTGGCAAAGGTCAGGGCGTCTTCTATCAGGGAAAGGTTCGGTGAATTATCCTGCCCACGTGTGGCGTAGTGAATCTGGAATCCGGCGTAGCGCAGTTCCCGTTCGAGGTTGAAAATACCGTCATTGGTGGAGCCGTAGCTTTTCGGATCCCTGTCGGGGTGGTAGTAGTGGCAGTCCATCAGGGCATATTTCTTGGGCGGGTCAAAAAGGCGCAGGGCCTGGTCCCTGGCCCAGTTCTTGATTCCAAGAAAATCCAGGGTGGAATGGAAGGGATGGTACTTTCGGTAAAAGGTGTTGACCTTCTTGAGGGTGAAACCGTCCACGTAGAAAGCGATATGGAAAGGCTGTTTGTGATGCATTGCTACTCCTGTAATGACCGCTCGGCCTAGACTCTGGACATCTGTTCAGGGCTGGTCCGAGCTCTCGCAACCGCCTCAGATTAATATCTGAGGCTTGTTGCTCACTTATGACCGCTCGGCCTAGACTCTGGACATCTAATACCGAGGCTGTCGTACATGTATAAAACGGAGATGCAAAACAAAAAGAGCCTGAAAATTTTCTTTACAGGCTCTTTTTTACATAAGTGGGGGAAAAGTTTACAGAATGACTATAATAGTTTCCTCTTTTTCAAGTCGTCCATGAGGGAGCCCGGCATCCATTTTTCCAGGGCCTTGTAATCTTTGTCCTTGAGTTTTTCCCGCCATTTTTTTGCTGAATCAAGGTCGCCTTTGTCGTTGTAAATGCGAATCAGGTTCAGCACGGAACACCAGTAGCGGATGCTCTTGCCGGTGCGCTTCAGGTATTGGTCGGCACTCAGTTCATAGATGATGGCCGCCTCTTTGTAGCGCTTGAGCCGATAGAGCATGTCGGCGGTAATTTGCGCGAGTACTGGATGTCCGCCTGTCTTTTTCTGCCCCCGCTCGGCCAGTTTCAAGCCCGTCTCGAAGTCTTCCTTGTCGTAGTACATCCAAATTAACGGAGTCAAGAACAGGGGCCAGAACCGCTTGGAGACCCTGGAAGCGCTGTCCAGCACCGTGAGGTAGTGACTCCGGTTGTCGGACTTGAAGGGGAGCCAGCTGAAGCTCTGGTCCACATAGTAGGCGTAGATGGCGTAGAAAGCCTGTGGGTCCAGTTCCTTGGAATCCTCGAACATCTTGGCGGCGGAGCGGGTTTTCATGGCACCCTTGATGGAGTGCCCCGTCTCGCTTTGCACAAAGCCAAGCTCGAACATCTGGAGCCCTTGCCACAGGCCTTGGGCCTTGCATTTTTCCAGGCTCTCCCCCGCCTTGAAAAGGGCCGCCGTGTCGCCCAGGTCGTCGTACATGCTTATCCGCACAATACTTTCAATAACGCAGCCCACCCCTTCGTCTCTTGCCTTGAGGGTCTGGGACGTGTTGAGGGCCGCCTTGTAGTCCAGGGCCATGGTCTCGTCTGTTGCCTTTTCCACGAGCCGTTCCAGGGAGTCGGGCAGGGCAAGGCTCAGGCTTTCGGCAAAGGAAAGGGATGCAAGCAGGAGCGTTATGGCGATGGTGCGCAGGAACATGAAAGCAAATATAGAATTCGGAGTTCGGAGGTCGGAATTCGGAATTAGGGAAGATGTAGAATTTTTTAATCCAAATTGGAATAATCAAAAATTGTTATTAAATTCGTTCAAAAGATAAATGAATGTGGTTGCAACTTTTTGACAATCAATACGTTGCGGTAAGATGCTTGCGGTGTTGTAGCGGGCGCAAGGCTTCACAGCGCAAGTTACCCAATTCCTACTAAATCCTTACGGTGCTTGTTTTGCGGCGCGCAGAGTGGTATATTCTAGGGCAGGGAGAAACCCATTATGGAGGTAACCGTTATGAACTTGTTCCATAAGACATCCGCCATAACCTTTTCTATCCTGCATCCGGGATTCCAGGTTTTCAAGGACCGTATCCGCGAAGAACTGAGCGCCACCAGCGGCGTTTACCTGGACGATGTCATGGATGATGATAGTTTGTACAAAATCTACCGCGATGGGGAATCTGCCGAGTTCGTGGTGGCAAGCATCAACGGCCCCATGGTGGATTTTGACGACGAAGAAGCCGCCTAGTGCGGTGATGTACATTTGAACGCACCCCTGGCGGGGGCTGTCATGCAGTTTCTCGCCAGGGCGTGCTGTTTGGGTCCGCTACTTGGCGGCCTTTTTCTTTTCTTCTTCTTCGGCGGCCTTTTCGGCTTCGAGACTCGGAATCTTGCATCCGTCCATGGTTTCGAATTTGCCCTTGCGGACAGTGACAATCTTCGAGTTGGTGTTGACTCCGCGGCTAAACGTGATGTCGCCGTAGATTCCCTTGAAGTTTGCCGTCTTGTTGATGGTGCCCGTCAGATCACTCGGGTTTTTGCTAAAAGCTGTAAACACGATGTTGGCGGCGTCGTAGCTGAGACCGCTCACTTTGTCTTCGCCGGGTTCTTCGCCCCACTTGTCCTGGAAACTCTGGGCAAAGTTCTTGTAGGATTCCGCTTCGGAATTCATGTCCAGAGCAGGCACGCTGAAGAAGGTACTGTCGGCTAGTTTCTTTGCCTGGATCAGGAACTCGCGGCCGTACCAGCCGGAGGTGCCGAGCCTAATGCCTGAAATCTTGTTGAAGGCCACCTGGCCCACCATGAGGCCCGCGTCGCCCGGATTGGTGGCGGGGATGAATATGCCCGGAATCTCGAAGGTGGAATCCTGCATGTAGAACCGGCGTTCCTTGGGACTGATGGCGTCAAGGTCCGTGGCTCCGCGGGCGATGTTCCGACGGCGGTTCAGCTGCTTGAAGCGCACGTCGCGCAAAAGGTCGAATTCCGTCTTGTAGTCGGGCCTGCCTTCTTCGTAGTTCCGGAAGGCGATGATGGTGCCGCCCCTGCGGTCGATGGCCTGGGTGAAGCTCTGGGACATGGAGGCACCGTAGTCACCAAGTGGCGACAGGATGGCGAATTCACGAATGTTCAGGCACTTGGTGGCGAAGTCTGCGATACTCTGGGCCAGGTTGTCCATGGTGATGTTCACCTGGAAGATGTTAGGGCCCAGCTTTGCAATACCGTCGTCGGTGGCGGTGGGGGTCAGCATGGGGATGTTCTGGAAGTTGCTGCCGAGCCAGGCTGCCACCGTCGCCGCCGGTGCGCTCATAATGGGGCCCACGATGGCGATGATGCTGTCCTGGCTGATGGCCTGCTGGGTCCGCATGAGGGCGATGGCTGCGTCCGCCCGCGTGTCGGCGAAGCGGATGTTCACCTTGTCCTTGAGCTTGGACTGTTCGTGGGCCAAAAACACGCCCTGGACGGCTGCGTTACCGAATACGGCAAAGTTTCCGGACAATGGCGCCAGCACCAGCAGGGTGGGCTTGCCCGAACCTGCATCCTTCATGGAGTCCAGGCCCTTCTGGGCGGTGGAGGTCAGGCTTTCGGCGTTGCCGCCGTTAATGACTTTCTTGTACCAGTAGCGGGCAGCGCGGTAGCGACCGGCGTTCTGGCATTCGCGACCTATCTGGAGCTGCATCCAACCGATGACTTCTTTGTCGGCGGGGTATTTTTCCAGCAGGTTCTGGAGCTGGTCCGCGTTTAGCAAGTCGGCGGCCAGGGTCTTGATGAGCACTTCCTTGGTGTGGGTCCTGGCGGCCGGGTTCTGGGAGTAGGCAAGAATCCGGAGCATGGCCTCGACGCCTTCGTAGACGCCGCCCTGCTCAATGGTGACGATAGCCTTGGCCAGTTCCATGCGTTCCCGGTATTCCGAAGAAATGTGGTATTCCAAGAACTTGGAGGTAAGGTCTTGGGCTTCGGCCCGCTTGTGTTCCCGCAGGTAGCATTCCGCGAGCATCACGGAGGCCTGGGCACCGGCGTGCTTCTTGAACTGGGACTTGGAAAGCTTCTGCAACTCGGGCACGGCTTCGGCGCACTTGCCGTCCTTGATGAGGGCCTTGGCCTTGTCGATTTCGCCGTCGGCGAGGGCGGCAGTGGAGAGCAGCAATGAAAAAAGGAGGGGTAGGACTCGGTTCATGATGGGGACAGCCTAGTTTTCGGGGGCGGCCTGGACCACGTCGTGTTCTTTCTTGATCTGTTTCTGGAGGGATTCCGGGAGCTTGACCCAGTCGATGACGTCAACTCCGAAGGGGAGTCCGCTTTCGGCGAAGGCCTTTTCCACGGCGGTCATGGCCTCGAAGGAAAGGGGCTTGTCGGTGATGACTGCCAGTTCCAGTTGGGTGTCGGGGGTCAGGTCTACGCCCGTTACCCGGGCGCCGTATGCCCAGACTTCGAGGCCCTCGAAATGAAGGCCCACGATTCGCTGGACGGTTTCCAATTGATCGGTTTCTAAGCAAAGTGCCATAGTGCCTCAAAATATAGATAAAGCCCGGAGTCAATGCCCCCGAAGTCGGGAAAACTGGCCCAAAGCATTAATTTTACTGTACAAATGTATAAAATTTGCAGGATGAATGGCTTATTGAATCAGTAAATTGCCTGTTGGCGGGTATCAGGGCGTACGGGCCTCGCCCTGTAGCCTTGCCTTGACCAGCTTGTACAGGTCTGCAAAGACCTGGTCGGGGTTTCGGTCGGCGTCGATGGCGGAAACGCAGTCCGGATAGTCGCGGGCCGCGGCAAGGTAGCCCTTGCGCACCCGTTCGAAAAAGTCCGCCTTTTCCTGTTCCAGCCGATCGGGTGCTTCGCCCCGCTTTGCGGTGCGAGCGCGGCCCCGCTCTACGGCAATGTCCAGCACAACGGTCAGTTCCGGAAAGCAACCGTCGCAGGTCAATTCTGTTAGCCGCTGGACCTGTTCGGCCCCGAGGCCCCGGGCGTACCCCTGGTAGGCAAAGGTGCTCCAGGCGAAACGGTCGGCGATGACGATTTTTCCCGCGTCGAGGGCGGGCTGGATGATTTCGGCGATGACCTGGGCACGGGCGGCGTTGTATAGCAAAAGCTCCGTCTTGTCGGCCATGACGCCCTTGAAACTCGGGTCTAGCAAAATCTCCCGGATTCGTTCCGAAATCTTTGCGCCGCCGGGTTCCCGGAGCTTCACCACAGAGTAGCCCTCCTTGGTGAGGGCGTCGATAAGCATGTCTATCTGGGTGGACTTGCCGGAACCGTCGATGCCTTCTAGGCTAAAAAAGCGCTTTGCCGTTTTCATGGCTGTAAATATGCAAAAAAAAGCGCCCGTTGTGGGCGCATGATCCTGACGAGGACCCTTTTCGGAAATGTTATAACACGCGACGCGGGTTGCAGCCCCAGTCGTCATCGTTCCGGTGTGGCCAGGCTCCTGTTTTCTCGTATATGGCAACTGCAGGGTTCCACCAAACCTCTTTTTTATCAAAGTTGGAGTAGTGGTTCCATTCGTTGGCGCCCTGGTCCAGAGCGACGCTCCCGCCACGGAAGTACTTGTCCTGGGAAGAGAAATGATTCCACTGGTTAGCGCCTTGGTCCAATGCAACACTCTTGGAAGCGTCGGCGCCGGTGGTGTTTGCGATGGGGAGTGCGTTTGCGAATCCGCCAAAACCTGCGATGCTAGTGACGAAAATGAATGTTGCGATTGCGTGTTTCATGATAAACTCCTTTGTGTTTTTAAGTTCTTTGTTTCTTATGTCCATAATATACCTTCCTAAATTCATAAAGTCAAATACATAATTTTCATTGAAATGATAGAATTAAGTTATGAGTTGTGAGTATTCAGTTATGAGTTTTGAGTTATAGCGGAAATAAGAAGTGTTGAAAAATGGAAAAAGCCCCGGCCTAGGCCAGGGCGATCCGTCGAATCGGAAAATTATCCGTTTAGGCGTTCTTTATGCAGCGCACCGACATGGCGTCGGAGCGGTACACGCCTTCGATATCGAAGGTCTTGTTGGTGATGCTCAGGCGGTAGGCGTTGGCCTTGCCGTATTCGTCCTTGCACCAGAAACGGGCGCGACGGCTGAAGCGGTAGAAGCTGCCGTTGTCAAAACGGTAACCCGCCGGCACGGCAAAGAACCCGAAGGAATCTTCGCCAGGAACACCCCAGAAGCAGGCGCTGCGCAGTTCGTCGCCGGTGGACTTGGGAGGCAGATTGCTCAACAGCTGTTCCCATTCCTTGAGGCTCGGGATATGCCAGCCTTCGGGTGCGATTCCCTGGTAATTGTCTTCGCGAATCTTGTGGTACATTTCCAGGTCTTTGGCAGGAGTCTGCTCGCCGTATTCCGCAGGAATGCCGAGGGCCGCCGTCCAGGTGTAGAGCCTGCCGTACTGGGCCACGTTGGCCTCGTCGTTGCTCGGGGCGTAGCTGCCTTCGGTCTTGAAACGCAAGTTATCCACCATCCAGACCTGGTCACCGATTTTTACGGTGCGGTAGGTTTCGCCGTCGCGGGCATCCGTGAAAGAGCCGTAATTGAACTTTTTGGTATTACGGGCCATGCATTCTTCGTAAGAGATGTTGTTCTGCTTTTCGGAGGCTTCTTTTTTCGTGGCCTTGCTCACGGAAGCACCGATACGGAATGCGGCCACGATGACCACGATAAGGGCGATGACGTTAAAAATGACAAAGGATGTTTCCATGGGTTTCCTCTTTGAGAAAGCTAGGGCAAATGTAGTAATTGTTGGGCTTGGAACAACCCCTTATACAGGATACATGGGGAATACGATGGGGGTGATGAACAGGTTGGCTGCGAGAATGATAAAATTCATGGGCAGGCCGATTTTCGTGAAGTCCGTAAACTTGTAGCCGCCAGCGGCATAGACCAGCATGTGGGTAGGGGATCCGATGGGGGTGGCGAAACTGCTGTTCACCGAAATCATCAGGCCGATGCAGAAGGTGAGGGGGTTTACGCCCAAGGTCGTGGCCGCGCTGATGGCAATGGGGCAGAACATGGCCGCCGTGGCGCTATTGCTGATAAATTCGGTAATGAAAGTGCCAACAAGGCAGATGGCGACAAGGGCTACGTAGGGGTTGCTTCCGCAGATATTCAGAAGGTTGTTTGCAATCAGCTGGGCCACCCCCGTAGATTCCAGGGCCTTGCCCAGGCAGATACTGCCCGAGAACACGATGAGGATGTTCCAGTTGATGGAGTTTGCCGCCTGGGTGCTGGTGCAACAGCGGGTGACGACCATGGCGATGGCGGCAAGCATGCACGACGAAAGCAGGGGCAACACGTTGAATGCCGATAGCAGGACCATGGCGAGCATGATAAGCGAGGCGAGGACCGTCTTTTTGCCGCAGGTCCTGTTGTTTACGGCGTTCTCCAGGTAACCCTTCAGGTGGTCGTTCTTAAGATTTAGGTGCTCGCAAATCCACTGGAGCTGTTCTGCCTTGCCCGAAACAATGATGTTGTCGGAACCCATGATGTAGGTTTCGGGAGAGGCGACCTCCACCTCGTTGTCAAAACGGCGTATGGCCAAAATGGAGTTCTTGTTCTTTTCGAATCCATTGGGGTTCTGTTCGTAAATCTCCTGCAGGGACATGCCGACAAGCCTGTGTCTGGAGGGAACATGGAGTTCCAGGGTCAGGTCTTCGTCGCCGCCGTTGCTCAAGGGGGACACTCGAGTGGGGAGCAGTTTTTGCAGGGCGACTATGGAGATAACTCCTACCACAAGGCAGAACAGTCCGACGAGGGTGGGAGTGAAAATTCCCATCTGGGTTCCTGTCCTGTCCGTGTAGAGCCCCGAAATGATAAGGTTCGTGGACGTGCCGAGCAAGGTGCAGGCACCGCCCAGTCCAGAGGCGTAGCTAAGGGGAATCAAAAGTTTAGACGGCGATATGCCCAGTTTTTTGGACCAGATTTTTATGACGTCAATAAAGAGTGCTACCACCGTGGTGTTGGTGAGGAACGAACTCAAGAGCGCCACGGGGAACATGGTGCGAAGAATAGCGCGGGAAACGGTTTTTGGGGAGCCCATCATGTGCTTCACGACCCAGTTCAGCACGCCCGTGTAGTTGAGGCCGGCGATAACGGCGTAAAGCACGGCGATGATAATGACGGAGGCAGAACTGAAACCGCCGAATGCGGTTTTTAGGTCAAGGACGCCACTGAGGTAGAGGGCGCACATTCCCAAAAGGAAAATGATATCTACACGCAGCTTTGAAAAGATCATAGCTGCAAAAAGCAAAAGCACGACGACTATGGTGAACCACGCGTTTCCAGAAAGCCCAAACCATTCAAACGCAAGAATTCCCTGTAACATTATTCCCTTCGAAAGTGAAAAATGAACGGGAACAAATATAAAAAATGCGGGCCCGCCCTGAGCCTGCATGAATCTGTTTCGGGAATGGATTCCCTACATAATGTAGGGCCGGATTTGCTTCAGGAACAGCTTGCGGCCGGAGCCATCCTGCATCAGCTTGAATTCAAGGTCCAGAGCAAAACTGTCCGGATTTTTCTTGTACAGTTCCGCGAAGTAGTATTGCGCCTTCATGACCAAGCGGTAGAGTTCCAGGGTTTCCTTTTCGGTAAGGATGGAACGGTTCGGCGAGAGGGTGGAGTACTGCGTGATGACGCTCTGGACGCCATTTGACGACGGAATGATGGAGAGCTTTTCGGGTCTTTCGCCGCCTTCCGGGTTGGTGATGGACAGCTCGCCCACCTGCATGTTCACGTAGATTCCTGCCACCGACAGGTCGGCGATGTTCTGCGTGATGATGACGCCGTTGGCCAGTTCGTCGGGGAATCCCTTGTGGACAGCTACGGCCATCTGCACCGACATGTGGTCGATATTCCACAGGGTGCGTTCTTCGAAGGCCTTGTAGGTCCACACCGATGCCCACACCTTCGGAATTTCGTCGGAGGGATAATCGCCGATCTTGCGGGTCGCCTTGTAGGATTCGTAGAGTCCTGCGCCATTGAAGTCCGCCAGGTCTTCGGAATTGGTGCTGGAACGCAGGCGGACGCTTGCATCGCCGAACATGCCGAACACCTTGGCGTCAAGAGCCTCGCCGAAAGATTTTTCTACAGGGGAATGCTTGAAGATGTAGATGAAGTTGTCGAGGGTGGCCTCCCGCAGGCGTGCGTCTACAGTAAAGTCGTCGCGCTTGATAATCGTAGAGATATAGTTGCGGAGGGAGGTGCCTTCCTTGACGGTCTCTGTACAGATGTTATGGACCTGCTTGCAGATGGTGGCAGAGCGGCTTTCCAGTTTGCAGTCCAAGAACGACTCCTCGCACATTTCCTTGTCTACGGTGGTATAGTTCAAGAAGTTACTGTAATGGTAGAAGGGCACGCCGAATCCGTCGGGCGAATTGTCGGGTATCACCTTGTGGAGTTCCGCCAGGTTTGCCACCTTCACGCCTACGGATTTTGCCGAGCTGAAATTCATGTCCTTGAAATCCACGAGTCCGGAGTCGGACAGGTCGTAGGTGAGTTTCATCTCCTTACGGGCATTCTTGTTCCAGAAATCCTTGGCCTCGTCGATGGAGGTCTCTTCGATGGTGTAGGTGTCCGTCGTGGCGACCAGTTTTACCAGTTTTCCGTTCAGGGCCAGCAGGGAATCGGGAAGGTCATTGCCGTTGAAGGCGATGTTTGGAGTCTTGCGGGCCTTGGCGGCCAGATTCACGTGGGAAAGGGAGGTCTGGGCATCCTTGCTGATGGAGGCCGCCACCAGCGGGATTTCTGCCGGGAGCGTTTCCAGAATCAAGATGTCGTGCATGGAGACGATGGCCGTGTCCAGCTCCTTGGCGGTGAGCTTACGGAGGGTGCCGTAGGCCGTGCCCTTGTTCATAATCTGGAAGGGAATGTTTCCGAACAGCTCCGCATGAGTGTACACGAGCACGTCTCTTGCTTCGAAATTTTTCCTGTAGTCGGCGGCGGCCTTTTCGGCGTCGCTCCCTGCAGGCATGTAGAATAGGCGATTCTTATCCGATTTCTTGTTCAGGAACAGCATGCGGTCCTGGATAAGGGTATAGACTTTTTCCACCTGTTCTGGAGTAATCAAGTCCGTCGGGAAGAACGTAAGCCCAATCAGGGAATCGATGGTGGGGTAATAGACTAGCGTTCCTGCGGCTGTATTCTTCTGTGGACTCAGGTAGGTTTCCTTCTCGTAGTCGGTACGGGACCTGGAATCCTTCAAGATATCGCGGGCGAATTCGTAATGCAGCTGGTGCCTTGCCGTGTTCATGAAATGGACTTCGGCACTGTCGGTGTCGAAATCGGTGATGATGAACTTTACCAGATAGCTGGCACCGATTTCTGCCTCGGACTTGTAGGCCATCTGGAGGAATGCCTTGTAGCCGTCGGTCTTGTAGAAACCGAGCCACTCGTCATCGTTTTGGACGAAGGAGGCCTTGGTCTCTTCCTGTTCGTCTTCGTCAGGGCCTGTAGAGCTGCTGTTGGAGCATGCCCCTAGAACCAGGGACAAGGCCGCAAAGAGGAAAATTTTCGTTTTCATGATTGAACCTCGTGGAAAAGGTTTACTCATCATCCGGTTGTGTTTCACCTGTCAGGCGATCATCGCCTTCGCAGACACGGAAATTGTCTTCGAAGGTGCCGAACTTTCCGTCTTTATCTACCACGTTACAGACAATGGGGATAGTGCGGTCAAGGCCGCAGCCATCTTCGATAAGTTCCCCATTGGCGGAATAGACCTTCATGCAGTCCATTTCCTGGCAGGGCCGCCAGCCGAACCCCATAGAAGAGTGGTTGTAAGCGTATTTCTTTCCGTCATATACAAAGGAAATTTCGTCCACGTGATGGTTTCCACCCCAATCATAGGCGGTCTCTGATACCTTGGCTTCAGCACCGTTCACATAAAGTTGGATTTTAGGATTTTCTATAACGGGGAACTTCTGCATGAATCCTGAGCAAGAAGTGGGAGTACCCTGCATATAGATGAACCCGTCCAGCTTGCCGTGCTTGAAGGTGCAGATAATATCATGTTCTGCAATTGTTTCGCTGGTTTCCATTATCGGGGATTCGCAGACATAGGATTCCTGGTTTGGGACCCGCACATTGAACATCTTTGCGGGATCGGTTTCCGAAGAACTGGGATCGACAGCCTGATCTGAACTGGATTCGGGCTCGTCGTTTGTACTGTTGCTGGAAGAATCGTCGCCACAAGCGACAAGAGAGAGGAGGGCGATGGCGGAGATGAATTTGCATGATGCTTTCATAGACATAAATAGACCTGCTTTTTGAAAATGAATTCCAGTTTGGTTATTATGCTTTTACCACCACGGTTTTGGCGAGCTTGTCGTGCCAGGACTGTTTTTTGGGATCGAACGCCACCCACAGGAAACCGAGGCCAAAAGGAATAAACGAAAGGATATAGGCGAAGTATCGCCCGACGCATTGTTTCGTAGAGGGCTTTCCGCCTGTTTTAGCATCCACGATTTTAGCGGACACGACCATCTTGCCGGGAGTGGCTTGTTTTTTTGCCCAGAACAAGATGACAAGGACCATGGGCAAAAGGTACGAGAAAAGGACATCCGCCGGTCCCTGGAATGTCTTGCCGTTTTCCAAGTAGGCCATGCCGTAAATGGCAAGAAGTGGCGGCAGCGTGATCACCATTATCAAGACGCTGTCTATGAGGGTTGCCACGACCCTTTTCCAAAAACCAACGTATTCAGTCATATTGCCACTCCTTTGCCACTATGCGGCGTTTTTCACAAAGTAATATACTTTTGTTGGAGTAGGCTGTCAAATATATTGTTTTAATTGGAATGATAGATTTTGGTTATTGTTTTCAGGCGTGAGTTATGAGTGGTGAGTTCTTATAATCGCGCCTTTGGCGCCAAATTATATACTGATAACTCACAACTCACAACCCATTCCACATTCCTCGCGCCTCTACAGCCTGGTAACCCGCAGGGCTATTCCGCGTCCTTGCCGTGGCACTTCTTGTACTTGAGGCCGGAACCGCACCAGCAGGGGTCATTGCGACCCAGCTTGGGGCCTGCCTGTTGGGCGCGGCGTGCGGCTGCGGCAACAGCAGGGTTCGTGTAGGTGCGGCGCACCGTAGGCCTTGTGCCCGGCAGTGCAGACTGGGGCATGGGCTGTGCAGATTCGCTTGCCGCCTGCTGACCTTCGGAAATGGCGTTGGTCTCGGAACTTGCGGCCTGGCCGGCAAGACCTGCGGCCTTGGCGCCTTCCACAGATTCGGCAGATGTCCCTTCGGCAGGCTGTGCGCCCGCTTCACTTTCGGGCTTCGGCTGTTCACGCAGCTGGAGCTGGTCCGGCGATACGGTCTGTCCGTTGGGCAGCGTAATCCGGATGTTCAAGATACGGAGCATTGTCAGGGTGGCAATCTTTTCGATGCAGCCCTCGAACATTTTGTAGCCTTCGTTCTTGTAAATCATCAGCGGGTCTTTCTGGGCGTATCCGTGGAAACGGATGGCGTCCTTCAGCTGGTCCATGGCGTACAGGTGTTCTTTCCACACCTGGTCGATGGTCATCAGCAAGAACCTGCGTTCGATATTGCGGAAGTCCGCGTCGGGAATAATCTTGGTGAGCTTGTCGTAGCGCGCCTTGCAGAGGTCAATGATTTCGTCCAGCACCTGGTCCGGCGTCTTTTTGGTGGCATCGTCGAAGTTCAGGTTGTATTCCATACCGAGGCTGCGCTGCAGGTCGGTGTGAAGCCCTTCCAGGTTCCAGTTTTCTACATAGCTCTTGGGCGGAATGTAGTTGCTGACCTTGATGTCGCAGGCGTCCTCGATGCGGTTCATAATTTCGTCGCGAATGTCTTCACCGTTCAGAATACG
>CAMHDS010000064.1 GCA_946183925.1 uncultured Fibrobacter sp.
TCACCGCAGAAGTGGCTGTACTTGCGGAGCCTGCGGCCCACGATTTTCCAGTTGAAGTAGGTACCGATCACGAGACCGATACCGATCCAGGCTTCGGAGAATCCGCTCACGAACACGGCACCAGGGAGGCCCATCAGGAGCCAGCCGCTCATGTCGGAGGCCTGGGCGGACATGGCTACGACCCACTTATTCATGCCACGGTTGCCCAGGTAGTAGGCGTTTAGGCTGTTCGCCTTTTTAGAGAAATAGAACCCGATGCCTAGCATCATCAGGAGGTAGAGAATGAAAACGGTTAGTACCATTGAAGTCGTACTCCTTTTGTTTTTTTTCAAAGTTATAAATTTTCAGCGGATTCTTTATTTATATTCTGGTCAAATTGGAAAAATGCCGATGAAATATGGTGAAATTGTCCAGGGAGAGTTCTTGGAGCGGCCAAACCGCTTTATCGCCCATGTGAAAATTGACGGCGTAAAGACGGTGGTCCACGTGAAGAACACGGGACGCTGTCGTGAACTGTTGCAACCCGGCGTAAAAGTCTTTTTGGAAAAGTCCAAAAATCCAGAGCGCAAGACCCCTTACGATTTGGTGACGGTGGAAAAGGTCACCCCCCGCGGGAAAATCCTGGTGAACATGGACAGCCAGGCCCCCAATAAGGTGGCCGCCGAATGGATCCGTTCCAACCGGGAGCGCTTTCCGGAGATTACCATCCTGAAGCCGGAATACACCTTCGGAAATTCCCGCTTTGACTTTTACATCGAATATCGTGGAGCGGGCAAGACCAAGGCCGCACAAAAGAAAATCCACAAGATGTTCCTGGAAGTAAAGGGCGTGACCCTGGAATACGACGGTTCGGCCTCTTTCCCAGACGCTCCGACGGAGCGGGGCGTCAAGCACCTGCGGGAACTTGCCCGCATTCTTGGGACCAGAACCGCAGCAGACGATGGAACGCCTTACGAATGCGGCGTGCTGTTTCTGGTCCAGATGAAGGGCTGCCACCGTTTTGGCCCCGACGAACAAATTCATCCGGAGTTCGCGGGAGCCCTGCGGGATGCCCGGGACGCAGGTGTAGAAATCTTCGTGGTGGACTGCAAGGTGACCCCGAAGACGGTTACCGCCGACAAGCCCGTTCCGCTAAGCCTTTAGGCCTCGCTGTCCAGAGTAAAGCCCCGCCTGAAATTCTCGATGAGGCAGCAACTGATGCTCACGTCGGTCTCGTATTCGGGAATGTCTTCGCGCCTGACCCACATGGCTTCGGAGAGCTCTGCCTCTTGCATGTGGATGGTGTCGTCGCCGTCCAGCTCCGCGGAGAATCCTGCGATGAGCGAGTCGCTGAAGGGCCAGGGTTGCGAACCGAAATAGCGCACGTTCTTGACCTTCACACCCGCTTCTTCCAGCACCTCGCGGTGCACCGCCTGTTCCAGGCTTTCGCCCACTTCCACGAATCCCGAAATCAAGAAGAGTCTCGGGTTTGGATTGTCGATGTTGTGGGCCATCAAAAGCTTGTCACCGTTACGGACCGCCACGATGACTACCGGCGAGATGCGTGGGTACACCACGTTCCCGCATTTCGGGCAAATCATGGAACGTTCCTTTTCGCCGCGGACCATAGGGTGTCCGCAGCGTCCGCAGAACTTGTTCAGGGATTCCCAGTGGGCGATATGGGCGGCGGTGGCTCCTCCCAGGCGTTCCACGGGGCTCATGTTGCGGAAAGTGCGATTGACTGCGTATTCGTAACCTGCTGGAGCTGCGGATTTGACCGTCGCGCCGTCAGCTCCCAATCCGCTTTCATTGCTATCGTCCAAAAAGAAGGCCGTTTCGTCGATGCTGAAAAGGTAATGCCCTTTGAATTCGGCTAGGCTCTTGCCTTCGAGTTCCAGTAGCTCGTTCACGCGGGGAATGGTGTAGGCGGTACCCTTCTTCAATAAGGTTTTTGCTCCGTCATATCGGATGACATAGTCCGTCGGTTTGGGGGCACATGTCTTGAACTCGTTATAGAGCTTGTGGGGGAGGATATTTTGGATCATTCCATTGTCTCTTTTTGCGGAAACAATATAGTCAAAAAAAGAACCCGCGTTGGTGCTGCGGGTTAGTGTTTTATGGATCAGTTGGCTTCAACTCTACGCACATATTTTTGCTTGTGTCATATTTCGCACATTCTGATTTGTCAATGGTTGATTTTTTGTTGTTCTTACATTCGCCATTGCCCTTAAATTCGGAACAGTAGGTGATTTCGTCACCTTGCAAAGTACTCATGTCAAAATCATTGCCGTTCTGGTCCTTGATGATGTTGTTCTGAGGGGTGCCTCCAAGACTTCCTCCGTTATCGCTGGAACTTTCGGCGTTATTATTTCCGGAGTCTGTGTTGCCTTCAGATCCACCGCCAGCTCCACCACCGGAACCGCCTCCACCGTTTCCGCCAGAGCCCACATCTCCGCCTTGTCCGCTGCCTGTACTTGCCGGTGTGCTGGAGGTGCTGCTACCCGCGTTTGCGTTGCTGCTCTGACTTGCGCTGCTTGCGGCATTGGCGGCGCTTGAATTGGCCTGGTTGCACATCTCGTCATGAATCTGCTTTTTACGGTCGGCGTTGCCGTCGCCATCCATGTCTACAACGGTGAGCCCGGAACTATTTGCTTTTCCCTTGTTTACAAACATGTTGCATTCTACAACGAAAACCCAGCCTTTTGCTTGCTTGCTGCATGGGTCGCTATTGTTCCCGTTCCCATTTCCGCCTTTTTTCAAGTCATCGCATTTCTTTTGGATCTCTTCCTGGTTAGATCCGCTGGAACCGCCAGAGGCACTTGTGGGATCGCTCTCATTGGAATTGGAGCTGTCGACATTCTCAGGGTCGTCGGTCGGCGTAGAATTGGATGCGCTTGATTTAGGCGTTGAGGCTTGAGTCGTGGCTTCGCAGGCTCCGGCAGGGACTGCCCGGACATCCCAGTTGTGAGTCAGGTAAGTGCACCCCAGGCCGGAAACGATATGGTTGTAACTGAGGCTTTTGTTATCGACGGGGTCGATGGTCACAGTCCACACGCTGTTCATTTCACAGAGATTCAGTTTTTCCAGATTGAAAGCCTGCCAACCTACGACACCGTTGTCGGCAACGTCAATGTCGATTTCTCCGACAATGCAGCCTTCATATCTAAAATAATTGCTGGTGCCGTTTCCTGGAGGGGTATAGCCGATAAGGTCCCAACTGGCGATGGCCGTTTTTTCAGTCAGGAAAGCGTCTTGTAACTTAGTGTATGTGGCTGCAGCGATTGGAACTTCCGAGGCCTTGGCCTTGGCAATGTATCCGAACAATTTCGGTACGGCAACGGCTGCAAGGACACCCATGACAATGACCACCACCATGACTTCAATGAGTGTAAACCCTTTTTTCATCAAAAAAATCCTCGCAACGTTGTCAGAGAATACAATAAAGAAATATATATTGTCAGATTAGTTAATGCAACAAAAGGGTTATTCCAATTTGGAATAGTTTTTTTGATAGGTGGACTTATCAGCAGCAGAAACAACAACTGCTATGGTTGCTTTGGCTGCAATGACTTTTATCCTTATCTTTTCCGCTATTTCCTCGGTTACACTGTCCCTCATTTGAACAGGGGGTGACGCCGTCGCTACAGACGTCGTTTTGCGAAGGTGAAGATTGAGTCTGTTCTTCGGGTTGCTGTTCCGGTTGTTGCTGTTGTGGCTCAGGATCGTTGTTTGTCTGCTGTTGTGGCTCGGGGGTGCTGGCGCATTCGTCACTGATGCTCGATACGGCCCAGTTTACAGTGAGCATGCCACAATCTACGGAATTGACTAGGTTTGTGTAGCTCAGGTTCCGTTCTGCAATGGCAGAAACCTGGACCGCCCATGTACCGTTGTTTCCGCTACATTGGTTGAGGGTGTTGCGATTGGTCGCCTTCCAACCGATAACAGTCAGTTCCTCACCTGTGAAGGGGGCGTCGTCTTCTAGGCAACCGCTATATTGGAACTCCTTAGATACCCCGTTGGTACCCGGAGCATTGTATCCGATGTTCTTCCAGCTTCCGATGATGGTTTTTTCGTTCTGGTAGGCTTCTTGAAGGTGTATGTATGTACCTGCCGCTGTAGGGACCTCGCTGGCCTTCGCTTTGGCAATCTGTCCGAAAAGCTTTGGCACGCCAACGGCCGCAAGAACGCCCATGATGACGATGACCACCATTATTTCGATGAGAGTGAAGCCCTTTTTCATATAACTCCTCGAACCTGACGCACTCGGTGAATATAATTTATTTGTGTTACTTTGTATCTTTTTTTTGTTATAAGTTATCAAAAAGACAATATAAACACTTTTTTGGTGTGTGTAAATTGCTTTTTTTGGGGCAAATTTGAAGCATTTTAGGCTGAACTTGCCGTCGGAAGGGTTCTTTTTACCTACATTTTGCCCAAAGTTTCCTGTGCCCTGAAAAGCCCATGCTGGCGCCCTACTGGGTGGCCCGCAAGGAGAGAACCCCGTGAAAGCCGGGGGCGGTCGCGCCGCTGTAAGGGAGGACGAAACCGGCATGAACCAATGCGCGAGCAGTCGTGTGTGAAGGAACCGGGAGTAGATTGAGCCCCGAGCCAGAAGAACTGTGGGAAACGCTTTGTTGAGGAACGATGCGAACGACATCTTTCTGCAAGGCCGCATGCGTTGCGGCTCTTTGGTGCTGTGCTGCCACGGGTTTTGCTGTGGCTCACGTGCCTGATGCAGCCCCAGTCCAGGACCTCGGGGTGTCCGAGGTGTCCGGTGACGACGGGTACAAGCCTACAACAAGTGCCAATTATACAGAAATTACTTCCGATGCTTGGGAGGGCAAGGCTCTGTCGGCGGCAGACCTTCTCTCGACGCTGCCCGGAATTCAGTCCTACAAGCAGGGCGGGCTAGGCAGTTTCCAGACGGTATCTATCCGCGGGATTGCGGCCCGAAATATTCTGATTTGCGTGGACGGCGTGCCGCTGAACGATGCCAGTGGCGGGGCGGTGAACCTGGGCTCCATCGATTTAAACCAAATGGAGAAGGTGGAGGTCTACAAGGGTAATGTTCCTGCAAAGTTTGGTGTGTCAGGCATAGGTGGGGCGGTGAACTTTGTAACCAAGAATGCCATCAAGAAGGGTGGCCGCGTGCTGGCCGCTTACGGTAACCATAATACCTGGGAGGGTTCGTTCCAAGTGGCGACTCCTGTCACTGACAGCCTCATGTTCGCATCATCTTTTGCTACCCGACACAGCGACAATGACTACGAATATACCAACCGAAACGGAACCCAGTACATTGACGAAGACGATTTTACGGCGACCCGCGAGAATGCTCAGTATACCGATGTATCGGGCAATGTCCAGTTCCGCATGCTTCACGGGAATGGGTACTTTTCCACACTTTCGGTAACGGCGTCCCGTTATGAAGGCGGAAATCCAGGCAAGGAGCAGCAACAGACTAAGGTGGCTAAGTTTGTGGGGGAATCCAGCCAAATTCGTTATGGGCTTGAATCGGTGGGGTATTTTGATGACCGTTTGTTCCTGAACGGGGCGGTTTCGGCCCGGTTCGACAAGAACATGGCCAGTTCCTATTACCCTCTGGACCACATCGGGTATGGAGGCAACGCCTTTATGGAATACGGCTCGGCCATGTTCAAGTGGGTTCCCGAACTTTGGATAGATTTTACACCGGTCGAGCGATTGAAGGGGACAACCCGTGTTGCGTTTGAATGGGAGCAGGCCGATGCAAGGGGAAACTCAAGGGACTGGTCGTTGAATCGCAAGAGCTATGTTGGGTCGGGCGATTTGTATTACCACCTTTTTAAATATTTTGGCCTTGGTGGCGAAGGTTCTGCGCAAATGATTAAAGATCGTTTGGATGATGGAACCTTTGTTCAGGCGACAGGTAGTCGTACGCTACAAAAGGCCAAAGATAGGGACGCCTCGTTTGCGGGGCGCCTCTATTCGCGACTTGGGAATGTAGAGTCTCCATTGAGCGGCGAGGTGTCCATTGGGCGTTTTTACCGACAGCCAGCGTTGATGGAACTTTATGGAACGTTCCCCGGGGCTATTTCGAATCCGGACTTGAAGCGTGAAAAGGTGACCCGTTTCGAGGCTTCAGGGATTTACAAGTTCCCCGGGTATAGGACCTCTTTCCAAACCACCTATTATGAATCCCATATCGAAGATGGAATTTGTTGGCTGATGTCTTTGGAATTCTTGCGCCCAGACAATGTGGCACATGCTCTTATCCGCGGTGTGGAAATGGAGTTGAACAGTAGCCCCATAAAGTTGATGGATGTGGTTTTGCGTGCCACGATCCAAAAGACGGAAGACCGCTCACATTTTAACGCTTTTGACGGGAAAAAACTCCCTGGCGAGCCCGACCGCAGCTATTTTGCCCAGGCCACGCTCCATTTGCCCCTGCATTTTGATTTTAGCTGGGCTTCAGATTGGCGGAGCATTATGTATAGTGATCGCGCCAACAGAACGGAACAGCCGGCCGTTGTGACGCATCGTGCCGATCTTTCGTTCAGCCCATACGAAAAGACTCGTTTGACTTTTGCTGTGAATAATATTACTGATCAGAAATATCGAAATTTTTACACCCCTTTCCCTATGCCGGGGAGGGAATACAAGTTCACAATCATACAGGGGTTCTAGCCCCCTCGCTATACGGAGTGCATAGAATTATGGCGAAGTATAGTGTAAAGCCAGAAAAGGACAAAACATGAATAAGATGAATAAATTCATTGCCGGCCTAGCCACTGCCGGTCTCGCCTTTGGCCTCACTGCTTGCGGTGACGACTCCAGTTCTTCTAGCGTCGCTGGCCCCAGCGTTGGTGACACGGAACTTGCCGGTGTCGTTTTTGACGGTGGTGACTACCAGGTCCCAGAGGGAGAACTCCGTTGGATTGATGTCGACGGAAACATTTCTGAAAAGAGTCTCTCGTTTTATCAGGACTCGAGAGTCGTGACCAACGACAACAAGGTGTTTGTTTTGGAAGGCATGGGTACGGACAATGTTTCTCTGGTCAAGCCCGAATTGATTGAAGAAGGTGCCAAGAAGGCTGTTGTCTGGCAGGTAAAATTCGAAAATGCAAACCCGGTGGATATGGTTTTCGATGGTGAAGAAGCTTGGGTTGCTCTCCAGAACGCAGATTCTCTCGTGAAAATTTCCACCACGGACGGCAAGGTCGTAAAGTCTGTCAAGACGGGCGCTTTTGCCAGCAAAGGTGAAACCACTCCCTATGTGACCGATATTGAACTGTCGGATGGAAAACTCTATGTGCTGATGCAACGTTATATTAACACCTGGCCGACAGTGTACCCGAAGGGTCTGCTTGCCATATATGACGCCTCTACTGGCGCATTGCAGGACACCATCCAGCTTGCCACCAAGAATCCGCAGAAGATGGCCTTTGCCAATGGAGATCTTTATGTGGCCACTTTGGGAGAATATAATGAAAATAATGGTACCGACGCAGATGCAAATCGCGGTATTGAAAAAGTGGACATTAAGGCCAAGAAGTCGAAATTGCATATTTCCGGCGAAAAGCTGGGTGCTGGTATAAGTGCCTTCGTTGCTGATGATGATGTGGCCTATGTTGGCGTCTACAAGTTCTATGGCAGCACCTTGCTGGCAAAGGTTGATTTAGAAGAGAAGACCGTGACCGAAGTGAAGGGTCTCTCCGATATCGGCTGGTGCCTGGCTCTTAAGGATGGCGTGGCTTACGTGGGTGATCACACGAAGGGTAAGGAAACGGTCTATAGCCATGAGGATGACAAGCTTACAAAGCTCAAGCAGCCCAAGGGTGCCCAGGCTCCTTATAGCATTGCTCTGTTCTAATTGACCTTGGCCGTTTCGGCCTCGTTCAAGCTTTCGTAAGCTCTGTGGGTGAGTCCCGCAGGGCTTTTTCTATATTTGGGCTGTTTATGGAAGACCTGAACAAATACCTGGATTTGGCGGAACGCCTGGGCCGCGAGGCGGGGGAGCTTTGCCTTCGCCTGCAGGGCGAGCTGGGCGACGTGAAATACAAGTCCGCAAAGGATGTGGTGACCATCGCCGACGTGGGTAGTGAAAAGCTTATCGTCGATGGAATCCGCAAGGCGTTTCCCTACCATTCCATCCGTACCGAAGAAATGGGCGTGGTGGAGGGTTCCGACTCGGATTACCGCTGGATTATCGACCCGGTAGATGGAACAGTGAACTTTAGCCGGGGTATTCCCCTTTGGGGAATTTCCATCGCGCTCCATTACAAGGGGAAGCCCTTGGTGGCGGTGATAAACCTGCCTAAGCTTGGGGAGTTCTTTACGGCGACCCTCGGGGGCGGCACCTTCATGAACGGCAAGCAGGTCTGCGTGAGCAGGGAATCCAACCCGCTCCACGCCATCGTGAGCAACGGGGATTTTAACGTGGGCGTGGCGACAGAAATCAACGCCCGCAATTCCAAAAATTTTGCCCGGGAGGCGGAGGCCTTTGAACGGGTCAAGTGCCTGGGTTCTGCGGTGGTGGAATCCTGCTTTGTGGCCTGCGGCCGCATAGACGGGTTCGTGATGACCATGAGTTACCCCTGGGATATTGCCGCTGGAGCCCTGATGGTCACGGAAGCGGGTGGCATGGCCACCCATATCGACGGCACACCCATGCAGTTCGTGGACGGCGAACAGGTGCTTTTCAGCAACGGCCTGATACATGAAACCCTGGTAAAGACGGTCTCGTAGCGTATTGTAGGACTGTATTATGAAGATCCTGTTTACCGACCTGGACGGAACCCTGCTGGACGACAACAAGGATATTTCCGCAGAAGATTTGTCCGCCATCCGCAAGATGATAGAGGCCGGTCACAAGTTCGTGATGACTACGGGGCGGCCCTTGACCAGCGTCAAGAATCTGGCCGAAAAGTATGGCTTTATGGAGGCCGGATTCTACCTGGTGAGCTTCAACGGCGGGCTGATTTACGATTGCGGGGCGAAAAAGCCTATCTTGACTCGGCGGATTTCCGTTGACGACGTGAAGTTCATTATGGACGCGGCTTTTAGTTCAGGAATGCACGCTCACACCTACGCCGGAGACCTGGTGGTGTCGGAACATGAGACGGAACAGCTCAAGACCTACTGTCGCCTGATGCAGATGGACTACGTGGTTGTAGATGATATCCGGGAGTATTTTGCCGGAAAAACCGGATGCGACGCGGCTCCGACGGCTCCCATAAACGTGGTGGTGAAGCCCCCTATCAAGGTGAACATTATTACGCCTTTCGACCATTCGAGCCTGGAAAGTTTTCGTGCCGAAATGCGCAAGACAACGGCGGGCAAGCTATTTGATGTGTTCAGTAAGCCCGAAATGCTGGAATTTTCGCACCTGCAGAGCAACAAGGGCGATGCGGTGCGCTTTATGGCGGATTTTTACGGTGTCCCGATGGGGGATACCATTGCCGTGGGCGACGAAGAAAACGATTGCCCCATGATTGAGGCGGCGGGCGTAGGCGTTGCCATGGCGAATGCCTCGCAAGTTGTCAAGGATGCCGCCGATTACGTGACGGAACGGGACAACAACCACAGCGGAATCGCCGAAGTCATCGAAAAATTTGTATTCTAACCCTGGTGGTCAAAAATGGAAAAACAAACTTACCGCGAAGTGATGCCCGGGGAACTGCCCTGCGAAAAGCCGGATTGCGACGGCGTGATGGTGGTGGACCCCGACAACAGCTACAAACTCACCTGCGACAAGTGCGGACACATAAAGGAGTGAGTTCTGAGTGATGAGCAGTGAGTTTTAATAATCGCGCCGAAGGCGCCTGACTTTACTCTCACAACTCATAACTGACAACTGATAACGCAATTCACATCAAGCATGCCTTACCAGAACTTGAAAATTGCTTACCCCGACCTTCCCGTCGTTGAACATCGGGAAGAGTTTTTTGAGATGCTGGAAAAGCATCAGGTGGTGATTGTCAAGGCGGACACCGGTTCCGGCAAATCGACGCAATTGCCGAAGTTTTTGTTAGAATGGTATTCCTCAAAGGGCGAAGCCCGTGCCCATACCTCAGAGCGCGAAGCGCGACCTCAGAACCCCTTTAAAATCGGCGTTACGGAACCGCGACGTCTGGCGGCTATTTCCATTGCAGACCGCCTGCGCGAGGAACTCAAGGACGAAACGCTTGTCTCCACGAAAATCCGCTTCTGGGAACAGGGCCAGAGCGACGCTCCCATCAAGGTGATGACCGACGGCATTTTGCTGCAGGAATTCCGCCGGGACAGGCTTTTTAGGCAGTATTCGGCTATCATGATAGACGAGGCCCACGAGCGCTCGCTGAATATCGACATTCTGCTGGGCATTTTCAAGACGATTCTGCAGGCCCGCCCGGAATTCAAGCTGATTGTGGCCTCCGCGACGTTGGATGCCAAGCTTTTCGAGGAATTCTACGCCAACAGCTGTGTGATGGAGGCCGAAGGCCGCACCTACCCGGTGGATGTGGAGTATTATTTTGATTCGGAATTCGGATTTCGGAATTCGGAATTACGAGATGTTAGTGGGAAAGGAGACTCAGGGCTACTAGACGAGGCCCGGGATGCGATTCTCGATTTGGAAAGTCGCCTTCGCGACCACCTGCTTTGCTTTTTGCCCACGGAACGGGACATCCAGGATCTGGCGGGGGAGCTTGCCCACGAGCTGGATTCTGCGACCTTTGACATCTTGCCGTTGTACGGGCGCATGAGTCCCGACGAACAGCGCCGCATCTTTAGGCATACGGAAAAGACACGTGTGGTGCTTGCCACGAACATCGCAGAAACTTCCCTCACAATTCCGGGAATCGCCTACGTGGTGGATACGGGTACGGCCCGTATTTCGCGGTACAACGCCCAGTCCCGAATCCAGGGGTTGCCTGTCGAAGATATTTCGAAAGCGTCTGCGCGGCAGCGTACAGGGCGTGCGGGGCGCGTGAAGCCCGGTGTTTGCATCCGCCTCTATTCTCCCGAGGATTTCGAGAAGCGTGACGAGTTTACGGAGCCGGAAATCCGGCGGAGTAATCTCGCCAATGTGGTCTTGCAATTGCGCAGTCTTGGTCTGGAACTGGAAAATTTCCCGTTCCTGCAGCCGCCACCGCATTCGGCGTTTCGCGGCGCGTACAAGACGCTTTTTGAACTCGGTGCGTTGACCGCCGATAACGCCAGCGGGCATGTGACCAAGCTTGGTCGGGAAATGACCCGCCTCCCTATGGACGTGGCGCTCTCGGCGGTTCTATTGCGGGCCCGTGATGCGGGCGTTTTACAGCCCGCGTTGATTGTATGTTCTGCCTTGAGTATCCAGGACCCGCGTGTGGTACCCAGCGAGGAACCCGAACGCACCCGCATTCGCCAGCTGCACCGCAAGTTTGCGGGCCACAAGAGTGATTTCCTTACGTTCATCTGCATGTGGAATGCCTTCTGCGCCGAATGGGATGGCAAGACCTGGAATAAGCTGCGCAAGTTCTGTGACAAGAACAGCCTGCATTTTTTGCGGTGCCGCGAATGGATTGATCTGTACGAACAGTTCGGGCGCATTCTCGACGTGAAATTCGAGAATCGCGTGTGCCCGCTGGACAGTTTCCATCGCGACAACCTGCATATTGCGCTCCTTTCGGGATTCCTGGGCGGCATAGCCCTGCGCGATATCGAGAACGGTTGCTACCGCCTGGTGAGTGGGCGTGAGACTCACGTGTTTCCGGGCAGTGACCTTTACGGCAAGAGCGTGGAATGGCTCTTTAGTGCCGAGGTGCGGGAGACGAGCCGCATCTTCCTGAACAAGGCTGCCGAAATCAAGCCCGAGTGGATTATGCAGGTGGCGGAACCTTTCTGCACGCGCCGCTGGTATGCGCCCACTTGGAACCAGGAACGGGGTTTTGTGGAAGCGGTGGAGGAGGTGAGTTTCCGCGGGCTGGTGATAAGCCGCGGCCATCGTGTGGATTATGCCCGCGTGAATCCGGACGAATGTGCCGAGATTTTCTGGCGGGAGGCCGTAGTGCTTGGCCAGATGGCACGACCCTTCGCCTTCATGACCCACAACGAACGCGTTGTGGAGGACTTGCACGCGCTGGAGGCCCGCAAGCGTCAGTTCGGCCTTGCTCCCAGCGAAGACGCCCTGGTGGATTACTACGTGCGCATCGCCCACCAGGTCAATTCCATCAAGACATTGAAGGACTATATCCGCGAGCATACGGACCAGTTCCTGAAATTTGACGCAAAATTCTGGCTGGACCAGAACGAGTTCGGAGGTCAGAATTCGGAATTCGGAATTGAATTGAAAAAAATCGGTGTGAAAATACCACTAACGAAAACTCCGAAATCTGAAATCAGAATTCCGAATTCTCTCGGCGGCTCCCTCGAACATTTCCGCATCGAAGGGCTCGACGGCTCCAGCCGCATGGTGGTGGGCGAGATGGTCTTTGATGCGATGCGCGACTGCGACGGTATCACCCTGGACTTGCCTTACGACATGCTTCCACAAGTGACGCCTGCGACGCTTGCGCTTTCGATTCATCAGTGGCGGGAATGGATGGCCCAGTCTGTCATTCGCGAAATGCCCAAGAATGCCAAGAAACAGCTGGAAAATCGCCGAACCTTTATCGATGACGCCTTCTGCGACAAGCTGAAGGCGAACCCGTACAAGGCTCCTCTTTTGCTTTTGTACGAAGTCTTCGCCGACATGAAACAGCTGGATTGCGGTGTCCCGACGGTCACGCCCGAAAAGGAGAATCACCTGCGCCTGCATGTAAGAATCTTCAAGCAGGGTTTTGCGGAAAAATTTGCGACCGAACTCAATCCCGAATGGGGGAGTTTCCGGCTTTTCGAGGCAGTTCGCCCTGTTCTTGTGACATTTGGAATCGATTTTCCCTTGGATGGAATGTGGTTTGGCTGGCGATTGGGCGATTCGGCGCTCATGACCCCGGCGGAATCCGCCTTCTGGCAAGCTTTCCGTAAGCGGGTGGAAGGTCACGCGCAGTTCAATACCGAAAACCATGTGCAGTCCAATACCGAAAACCGCGCGGAATCCGCTATGGCGACTATAACGGACCGCCTGAACATGCTCGAAACGGGCGGACTCTACTCCGACGGTTTCAAGACCGCGCTCAAGTCTTGGGTCCTAAAGTCTCTCGTGGCCGACAACTTGGATGGAAATCGTTGTGTTCGTTTTACAGGTCTTGAATATTCCCGCGGCAAGAAACTCCATGATTTCAAGGGACTTGCCGCCAGTACCCGGAGCGAAGACGAAGAAACCCGCTTGGCGTTGGCCCGTGCCACCTACGAATCCGCCCTGCTTGGGGCAGAACCCTTCGTGAAACTCTGGGATATCTTGCGGGATTTTTCGGTGGCTATGCGGCAGGGGGGCGACCATGCCCGCGATGCGCTGACTGCGTTAAGGACGAAATACAAGCCGATTGGAAAAATTCTGGCCCTCTATTCCCCTAATTCTGTAGAAAGGACTCTTTTTGAAAGGATTTCCGCCCTTTCAGATGCACTTGACGATGAATTTGAATTTAAGGGTGACAACCGCCCCCTCCAGGGGGTTGTGGACGACTCGCTTAACCTCTCCGTTCGGGACCTCCGCGAAAAATTCCGGCCCTTCCTGAAGGCGCGCTATATCAAGGATTACGAACTCAAGAACGCCCGAGAAATCCTTTCCAAGATGGAGCGCATGCAGACGGACGACCCCGAATATCCCAATCTTTACCTGCAGGCATCTGCCATGCTGGAGGATCTTGAAATCCTAAAGTTCAAGCGCAAGGGCGACGATTCCGAAGAGGTTATTGAAGACGAAGCCCTCGCCAAGCTAAAAAAGAGTTTTGGCCGCCTGAAATAAGGCGTGCTGAAAAAATCGAACCTAAAAAAACGCCATCGGATTTCTCCGACGGCGCTTTGTGTGTCTATTGAGCAAGGAGTTAGTATATGAAGTGACATTTGGCCACGCACCTTTGACGCGTGGCCGATGTCATTTATCAATAGATAAACAACATCTCACGATATTTCGGCAGGGGCCACTTCTCGTCGGGGATGACCTTTTCGAGCTTGTCCACCTGCACGCGGAGATCCGCCATCGCTTCGAGGATGTTCTCGTGCTTTTCGCCGAGGGCCTTTTCCATGCGCTCGATTGCAGAGGCGAGGGCCTTGTAGCCTTCACCCAGTTCCTGGGCGTAGGAATCCACCGCGGCAAAGCCCTGTTCCTTGGCCATGGCGTTGGTCTTGAGGGCGGCGCTGTAGGCGCACAGCACCTGGGGCAAGATGACGTTCTTCGCGATGTCGTCGGAAATCTTTCCTTCGATGTGGATCTTCTTGTGGTATTCTTCCAGGTTCACCTCGTAGCGGGATTCCAGTTCGCGCTTGTTGAACACGCCGTACTTTTCGAAGAGGGCGATGTTTTCGGCCTTGTTCAGGGCCTGCAGCGCTTCCATGGTGGTGCGGGTGTTGGGGAGGCCGCGCTTGGCCGCTTCTTCCACCCATTCGTCGGTGTAGCCGTTGCCGTTGA
>CAMHDS010000065.1 GCA_946183925.1 uncultured Fibrobacter sp.
TACCAACCTTCGTATTCCTTCGAGTAAATTTCACCCTTGTCCCAGAGCTTCTGCAGGCATTCCTGCACAAAGGCCTTGTGTTCGGGCATCGTGGTGCGGATAAAGAAGTCGTTACCGATACCCATCTTCTTCCACAGGTCTTCGAAACGGTGGTAGTATTCGTCTACGTGTTCCTGCGGGGTCACACCGCGCTTGTCGGCAGCGCGCTGCACCTTCTGGCCGTGTTCGTCGGTGCCGGTCAAAAAGAACGTCTGGTAGCCGAGAATCTTGTGGAAGCGGGTAAGGATGTCGGCCAGGACGGTCGTATAGGAATGCCCAATATGGGGGGCATCATTCACGTAATAAATCGGAGTAGTAACGTAAAAATTCTTCATGGGCGCAAAGATAGAAAAATGTGAAATGTGTAGTGTGTAATGTGAAATTAATCATACCACATTTTACACTGTTGTTTACTTAATTATATTTCTCAAAAACGAGGTATATTATGTCTTTTATGGATTTGGCAAAAAATCGTTATAGCTGTCGTGCCTTTACCGCTCAGGCCGTAGAACCCGAAAAGCTCGCTCAGGTGCTGGAAGCGGGTCGACTTTCCCCGACGGCAATTAATGCTCAGCCTGTAACCGTGAAGGTCATCATGTCCCCCGAAGCTCTGGAAAAGATCCGCGGCATTACGCGCATGGCCTACAACGCCCCCGTCGTTTTAATGGTCTGCTATGACGAGCCCAATTGCTACACCGCCGAAAAGTACAACGACAGTTTCAACAGCGGCGTGATGGATGCGAGCATCGTCACCACCTCCATGATGATGCAGGCTACCGACCTCGGCCTTGCCACCCTCTGGGCCCGGGGTTTCAACGCTTCTGAAATTGAAAAGGCTTTTGGTTTTCCGAACAACTTAAAGCTGGCTTGCCTTTTGGATGTCGGCTATGCCGATTCCGAAAATGGGGGAGGCCCTTCGCCCAGGCATCCCGTACGCAAGAGCATGGAAGAATTTGCCGAAGCGCTGTAATTTCGCTTCTCAGTAGGGTAGAAAAAATCCCAGACGCCATGTCCGGGACTTTTAAGTTTGGTGAGCGATTGCTTCGAGGCTTACCGCCTCTCGCAATGACAAAATCGGGTGCAATTTCTAGTAACTAGTAACTAATAACTAGGAACTGCGCCGGAGGCGCTACACCTTCGGCAGCTGGGCGAGGCTCTTCGCAATCTCCTCATCCGTCGGGATGTAGTCGTTCATTTCGCCGTCGTTGAACTTCTGGTAGGCGACCATGTCGAAATAACCCGTGCCGGTGAGGCCGAACACGATGTTCTTTGCCTGGCCGTTTTCCTTGCACTTGAGGGCTTCGTCGATGGTCGCGCGGATGGCGTGGCTGGATTCCGGAGCCGGGAGGATGCCTTCGGTCTGGGCGAAGAGTTTCGCGGCCTCGAACACCTTGGTCTGTTCCACGGAAGCAGCGCGGATAAGCTTCTGGTCGTAGAGTTCAGAAAGGATGGTGCTCATGCCGTGGTAGCGCAGGCCACCGGCGTGGTTCGCGGACGGGATGAAGCTGGAGCCCAGCGTGTACATCTTGGCCAGCGGGCAGACCTTGCCGGTATCGCAGAAGTCGTAGGCATACTTACCGCGAGTGAAGCTCGGGCAGCTGGCCGGTTCCACTGCGAGAATGTCGTAGTCGGCTTCGCCACGTAGCTTTTCGCCGACGAACGGGCTAATAAGACCGCCGAGGTTAGAACCACCACCGGCGCAACCGATGATGAGGTCGGCCTTTACGCCCAGCTTGTCGAGAGCGGCCTTCGTTTCGAGACCGATCACAGACTGGTGCAGCAACACCTGGTTCAGCACGGAACCGAGAACGTAGCGGTAACCCGGCTGCTTCACGGCGGCTTCCACGGCTTCGGAGATGGCGCAGCCGAGGCTACCCGTGGTGCCCGGGAATTCTGCGTTAATCTTCTTGCCGATGTCGGTGGTCATGGAAGGCGACGGGGTCACGCTAGCACCGTAGGTGCGCATGACTTCGCGGCGGAACGGCTTCTGTTCGTAGGAGACCTTCACCATGTAGACCTGGCAGTCCAGTCCGAAGAAGGCGGTGGACATCGAAAGTGCAGTGCCCCACTGGCCAGCACCCGTTTCGGTGGTCACGCCCTTGAGGCCCTGCTTCTTGGCGTAGTAGGCCTGCGCAATGGCGGAGTTCAGCTTGTGGCTACCGCTGGTGTTGTTGCCTTCGAACTTGTAGTAGATGTGTGCCGGAGTGCCGAGCGCCTGTTCCAGGAAGTAGGCGCGGACGAGCGGGGAGGGGCGGTACATCTTGTAGAAAGTGAGAATATCTTCGGGAATTTCGAAGTAGGCGGTATCGTTGTCGAGTTCCTGCTTGATGAGTTCGTCGCAGAACACGGGCTGCAGGTCTTCGAAGGTCACCGGCTTGCCGGTACCGGGGTTCAGGAGCGGTGCGGGCTTCTTTTTCATGTCGGCACGCACGTTGTACCATGCCTTCGGGAGTTCGTTTTCGTCGAGGTAAGTCTTGACCGGACCATCAAGCTTGAGCGAGTTTCTCATGGGTGTTCCTTTGTTTGTGGTCTATCACCAATTTTTGCAAGCACAATATATCTAATGGCAAACCCATTGGCAAACCCACGTCTTCAAAACTATATGAAAAAGGCCGCCAAAAGGCGACCTAAGCACTTGACAAAAAATGTAAAGCCTAATTGTGGCTGAACATGTACTTGCTCTTGTAGTAGGTCTTCATCTCGTTGATGCTCTGGAAAGCACCGTTACGAAGGGCTGCCCTGACTTCGGGGTCAGAACGGACCATCTTGTTGATTTCGGCATCGATATCCTTGAAGAACAGGTCGTTGCTGGCCATGTCCACATGGTCCTGGCTGTAGTCGGCGTGGTAGCGACGTTCTAGAAGCTGGAACAGTTCGGTCTGGCAGGCATTCTCAGGAGGTTCCCGCTTGGCCACCGGCATGTAGCATTTCTGGATGTATTCCTTTTTCATGGAAATAATCATCTCATCGATGGCGGGAATGTTGTGGTCTTCGTCGTGGTCGGCAAGGCTAGCCTTAGGGGCCTTGACAGAGGAGCAGCCCATCAAAATGGCTGCGATAAGCATGAACACGACCAACGAGATTTTTTTCATTATTTCTCCTTTTTTTTCCCGCTTAAAAATACATCACAAAGATATTTTTTTAAGTGGAAAATAGAAGAGCAATTTTGTAATAAATCGCAAACAAAAACCCAAAAAAGAAAAATAAAAGTTTTGCAAGGGCTTTTTGACAACTCCAGGCTGTGACGTGCGTCACAAATTCTAAAACAACGTCGGTTTAAACCGGTAGTACCACTTCATAGGGTCAATGACTTTGTACTTCACATTACCGATACGTTTGTCGCCGTTAGGGTCGATAAGCCCTGTCACAATGTGGGCGTGGGGGCCGGTGGTGTGTCCTGTAACGCCTACGGTAGCGATGGGGTCGCCCTGCATCACGTCTTGGCCGTCTAGGTACAAAAGCTGGTCGCAGTGCATGAACAAGATAACGTCTTTTTGCCGTACAAGTCCAATGATGATGCCGCCCCGTTCGTCTTTGCTAGTCCAGGCCTTGGCGGCAAAGGGCGCAAGAATACGGGCCCCTTGGCGGCTTGCCAAATCGATACCGTTGTGCTGCCGGAATTCCTTGGTCTGTTTTTCGTGGTAAAACTCCGTAATGTAGGCGATGGAATCTGAAACAATGGATGTCCAATACCTCCAGGCATTGCCGATAGAATCCGAAGCCGTGCTTTCAATGTATTCTGGCTTAGAAAACTTGACTACGGTTCCTTCTGGCGGAATATTCCTGTCGTTTGTGAGGCCCAGGTCTTCTGGGTAACCGTTTTCTTTCAAGGTCTCCTGCACATACTGCTTGACCATTTTCTCGTCGGTAATCACGGACATAAATCGCCCGATAGCGTAACGAGCAAGCCTTTGCATGGATTCCTTGCCGTCAAAGGTGTACTCGAAAGACGGTGCAAGGGAAAGCTTGTCACGTTCCGAATTCCGCTCCCGCACATGGGAAATGCCCACATCGACAGTGGAGGGAATCAAGAAGGGTATCGCCACAACGGCAAGCACAAAGAGCAAGAAAAAATTCCTGAAAAACCTGAAGAACCCGTCGAGAGGATTTTTTTTCAGGATTTCCGCCTTGAACAGCAGCGTCAGGGCCTTGGCAAAACGCTCCGGTTTCTTTGTCCAGTCTATTTTTCGAATTTCACGACAGTTCGAATAGGATTTCTTGACGGCCTCGTGGGCATCCCTGTACCTACGCTTGTCCGGCATTCCCTTGACGAGCCAGACCAAAGAGCGCTTCCGCAAAAAAGAGTAGTCCTGCAAATAGGCGGAGGCCGCTTCCCGGTTACCACCAGCGATTATGACCACCTTCGCGATTTCTGCAATCCGCTTGAATTGCGCATTGGAAAGTTCGTCGGGCAAGATTGCAAAAATAAACGGGACAATAGAACGAACCGCTTCTAGGTTGCGGTAAAAAATCCTGAAGTTGAGCTCCGCATCCAATCCCATTTCCTTGCTGAGCCGAAATACCAGGCCTTCTTTGGAATCACGTATGAACTCCAGTTCTTCGTCAGTAAGCTTTCTCTTGAAGAATGTCCTTAGATGGTTTCCCGGCAAAAGGGACTTGTGGGAAAAGTCCATAATAACGAAAGGAGCGCCAGCGTTCAGGGCTAGCGCTACTTTGTCAATGGATTCAAAATCTACCTGGTCGCCAGGGAAGGCAAATATGCCCAGCCCGCCTTGTTTGCACAGGTAGTCCAGGACTTTTCTTTGCATGGGGAACTATGCCTTGGCAGTGCCCCTGGGGTAAGAAAAGCCTGCGGGGGGAGCGGCAATGAACTTGTCAATTTGGATATGCAGTTCTTCGGAGGTAGATGCAGGGTTGAAGAAAATTTCCTGATTGCGATTGGCGTTACGGCCCTTCAGGGATTCGTTGCGACGTCCGCGGGCAACAAAGGCCGTGGGCAAAACCTCGAGGGAGGGGAGGAGACCAAAGTAGCGGAAGAGGCTGAAGTTCTTCTGCCAGGTGGACTTTTCGGCCAAGAGGGCGAAAGCACCTTCGAGAATGGTCTTGGACTGTAGCAAATCGTCAGAAGTGATGGTCAGGAGTTCGTGACCGGAGGGGAAGTTATTGACGAAATTGGCGTAGTCGCCCTTCAGATAGTTGGCATCGCAAAGAAATACGAATTTCATAGACCTTACCAGTTGTGATGGTGTTTTTTCCAAAATTTAGGAGGAATTTAGCAAATTAATCACTATTTGTCATTGTTTTTGCGCCGTTGCGCCCCCTAACATCAAATATGCCAAAAATCAATTTATAAGGGCAGATTCTCTAACTTGTTGATTATCAACGAGTTACGAAATTTCACCTTTTTTTTATCACCAAAAACGGCATTTTTTTGCAAAAAAAAGCGTTTTTCGTTAAAAAAAGACCTGAAAATCTTTATATTTGGTCTCTGTTATCACATTGGAAAGCAGGATTTTCATGGGAAACATCTTGCAGATGGAATTATGGGAGAACATAGATGAAACGTAAAAATTGGCCTATTACAGCTCTGTTTGCTTCGGCGGGTATTCTCGCCTCTGTGGTTATTGCACAAGAAGCCGGAGCTGATGCGGCAGCTGTAGAGAACAACGCTCCGTCCGTGAACGGGATTCCGGGTGAATCCATTCAAGAGGGTGGAAAGTTCGCAACAATCAAGCTTGACCAGTACGTGTCCGACGACATGGACAAGCCCGCCCAGATCAAGTGGGCGGTATCTGGCAACAAGAGCTTGAAGGTGACTATTTCTGGCGACCGTGTAGCCACAATCGCGGTTCCGGACCAGTACTGGAACGGTTCTGAAGACATTACCTTTGCGGCAACCGACACCAAAGGAGCTGTCGGTTCCGAGACGGTGAACTTCTCCGTCGAGTCTGTAAACAACCCGCCTGTAGTGAAGGCCATTGCAGACCAGACCATCGACGAAGGTAAGCTGTTCACCAAGATCAAGCTTGATGATTTCGTCGAAGATCCGGACCATCCGAAAAACCAGATTCTGTGGGAAACGGACATCCAACCGGCAGGCAAGGACCAAGCTGAAGGTGACCTGAACGTGGAGATCGACAACAACCGAATCGCCACCATCTTGATCCCCGATTCCAACTGGTACGGTGCGGCCAAGATCAAGTTCACGGCTACCGACGGCGAATACGCCAGCGATTCCAAGACGGCCACCTTTACGGTGAAGGCCATCAACGACGCTCCGGTGCTCCAGAAGATTCCCGACCAGACCATTGAAGAAAAGAATGAATTCGAACAGATTTCCCTGACCGATTTCATTTCTGATGTGGATAACGATGTTTCCACCATCAAGTGGGCTGCCTCTGGCAACAAAGACCTGAAGGTGAAGATTGACAAGTCCGGTTCTGCCACAATTTCTACTCCCAACGAATTGTGGAACGGTGCCGAGACCATCACCTGGACGGCGACCGACCCCGCTGGTGCGTCCGTCAACACCAGCTCCAAGTTCACAGTCAAGTCCATCAACGATCCTCCGGAGTTCGTGAAGGACGTTCCCGAACAGACTATCGAAGAAAAGCAGGAATTCAAGCCTATTGACCTGAGCGTTTTGGTCAAGGACCTGGACCACAAGTTCGAGGAACTGAAGTGGACCGTCTCTGGCACCAAGGACCTGAAGGTAACGGTCAACGGCAAGCAGGCCACCATTGCAATCCCCAACAAGTACTGGAACGGCTCTGAAACCGCCAAGTTCAAGGTCTGCGACCCCGAAAAGGCATGCGCAGAATCCGAAGCCTCCTTTACGGTTAACTCCGTCAACGACAAGCCTGAGTTCGTCAAGGACATCGAAGGCCAGACCATCGAAGAAAAGAAGACCTTCGGCAAGATCAAGCTGGATGAATATGTGAAGGATGCCGACCACAAGAATTCCGAACTCTCCTGGGAAGCTTCTGTAAAGCACGACGGCAAGGAACCTGAAACGGGTACGCTGCAGGTGAACATCGACGAAAACCATGTGGCCTCCGTCGAAATTCCGGACAAGTACTGGAACGGCTCTGCAACCGTCACGTTCATTTGTACTGACCCCGAAGGCGCTTCTATCAAGAAAGACGCCAAGTTTACGGTGAAGTCCATCAACGACGTGCCCGTATTCAAGAAGATTCCTGACCAGACTATCGAAGAAAAGAGCGAACTCTCCTCTATCGTTCTCGATGAATTTGTCAGCGATGCCGACCACGACCTGTCCAAGCTCAAGTTCGAAGTTTCTGGCAACAAAGACATCAAGGTGAACATCAACGCTAAGACTCGCGAAGTTTCTTTCAAGACTCCGAACGAACTCTGGAACGGTTCTGAAACCCTGACCTTCACGGCCACCGACCCCGAAGGCGGCAAGGCTTCTTCTACCATGAAGCTCACTGTCAAGTCTATCAATGATCCTCCGGTCATGAAGGATATTCCGGAACAGACCATTAAGGAAAAGCAGGAATTCAAGCCAGTTGAACTGAGCAAGTACGTCGAAGACTTGGATCACCCCGCCGACAAGCTCAAGTGGACCGTCAGCGGAAACCGCGAACTGAAGGTCAATGTGGATCCGAAGCAGGTGATGACAATTACGCCTCCTTCCAAGCACTGGAACGGTTCTGAAACTCTCACCATCAAGGTGACCGACCCCGAAGGCGCAACGGATGAACGCTCCGTGGCATACACTGTAGAATCTGTGAACGACGTGCCTGAGTTTACCAAGCAGGTCGTTGCCCAGACCATCAAGGAAAAGGAACAGTTCCAGCCCATTAAGCTGGGCGAAATGGTGAAGGATGCCGACCACAAGATGAGCGAACTCACCATTACGACAGACGTGAAGCCCGCTCCTGGCTCCAAGAAGAAAGAAGCCGGTCTCACTGTCGAAGTGGATGCCCAGATGGTGGCGAAGATTATTATTCCTAACAAGCTTTGGAATGGCTCCGACGAGATTACCTTCACGGTTGCTGACCCCGAAGGTGCAACGGCAACCTCCAAGGCTGTGTTCACAGTGAACTCCGTCAACGACGTGCCCGTACTCAAGAAGATTCCTGACCAGATGATTGACGAAAAGGGTGAATTTGTCGCCATCAATCTTGCCGAACTTACAAGCGATGCCGACCACGAATTCTCTCAGCTGAAGTGGGCCGTTACCGGCAACAAGGACCTGAAGATTTCTATCGACAAGGCCGGCATGGTGACCATCAAGACCCCGAACCCGTTGTGGAACGGTTCCGAGAAGGTGACCTTCACAGTGACCGACCCCGAAGGTGCTTCTGCCAAGTCCGACGTCGTGTTTACGGTCAAGTCCATCAACGATCCTCCGGTCATGAAGGATATCGCAAGCCAGACCATCAAGGAAAAGGCTGAATTCAAGCCTATCGAGCTGAACAACTTTGTGGAAGACAAGGACCACGACAAGGCCAACCTCAAGTGGACCTTCAGCGGCCAGAAGGACTTGAAGGTCAACATCGACAACAAGCATGTGGCAACCGTCAAGGCTCCGTCCAAGTTCTGGAACGGTTCTGAATCCATCAAGTTCACGGTGACCGACCCCGAAGGGGCTACCGACAACCGCGTGGTGACTTTCACTGCCGAATCTGTAAACGACCTGCCGGTGTTCACCAAGCCCATCAAGGACCAGACCATCCAGGAAAAGCGTGAATTTGCCATCATCAGCCTGAACGACATCGTAAACGATCCGGACCACAAGCCTGAACAGCTCAGCTGGTCCTTCGACGTGAAGCCCGGCAAGGGCTCTCCGAAGGGTTACGCCCCGCAGCTCGCCGTGACTGTCGATGACAAGCGCATGGCAAAGATTGTCATTCCCGAAAAGAACTGGCATGGCGAAGAAGTCATCACCTTTACGGTCACCGACCCCGAAGGCGGCAAGGCCAGCTGCACGGCAACCTTTACGGTAAGCTCCGTGAACGACGCCCCCACCATCGGCAAGATCAAGGACCAGACCATCGCCGAAAAGGCTGCCTTTGCCTCTATCAATTTGGCTGAACTGGTGAAGGATCCCGACCATCCGTTTGAAAAGCTCAAAATTGACGTTTCTGGCAACAAGGACCTGAAGGTGAACATTTCCAAGGCAGGGGAGGTGACCATCAATACCCCGAACCCGCTGTGGAACGGTTCTGAAAAGCTCACCTTTACGGTGACCGACCCCGAAGGTGCCAAGGCTTCTACTACCGCAGCCTTCACGGTGAATTCCGTGAACGATCCTCCGATCATGAAGGACATTGCTGACCAGTCCATCAAGGAAAAGGGTCAGTTCAAGGCCATCGAGCTGGACAACTTCGTAGAAGACCTGGATCACCCGAAGAACAAGCTGAAATGGAAGATTGAAGGCGCCAAGGAACTGAAGGTGGCTATGGACGGTTCTCACAAGGTAACCGTTACCCAGCCGAACCCCAACTGGCATGGCGAAGAAACCGTCAAGTTCACGGTGACCGACCCCGAAGGCGCTTCTGACAGCCGTAGCGTCAAGTTTGCGGTGGAATCCGTCAACGACGCTCCTGTGTTCGTAAAGGAACTGAAGAGCCAGTCCATCGACGAAAAGAAGCAGTTTGCCACCATCAAGCTGGACGACCTGGTAAATGACCCCGACCACAAGAAGTCTGAACTGGCCTGGTCCTTCGATGTGAAGGCCGCTGGCGCAAAGGCTGCTCCCAAGAAGGGCAAGAAGGGCGCCAAGGAAGAATCCGCTCCTCAGGGTGCAGGCCTTGAAGTGAAGGTAGATAACAACCGTGTGGCTACCATTGCCATTCCGGATAAGCTCTGGAACGGTTCTGCCAACATTACCTTCACGGTTACCGACCCCGATGGCGCAAAGGCTAGCAAAACCGCTACCTTCGAAGTCAAGTCCATCAACGACGTGCCCAAGATTTCTGACAAGGCCCCGAAGGGTGAAACCATCCGCGAAGGCGGCAAGTTCAAGCCCATCGACCTTTCTACCATGGCATCTGACCCGGATCACCCGGCCTCTAGCCTCAAGTGGTCCGTTTCTGGCAACAAGCAGCTGAAGGTGAACATCAAGAAGGACAACACTGTCGAAATCCTGACACCCGATGCCCAGTGGCACGGCAAGGAAACCCTGACCTTCACGGTTACCGACCCCGAGGGTGCTTCTGCCAGCCACAAAATGGACTTCGAGGCGACCCGCGTGAACGACGCTCCGGTCATTGCCAAGCAGATTCCCAACCAGAGGATCAAGGAGAAGGAATCCTTCCAGTTGATCAAGTTGGACGAATTCGTGAAGGATCCGGACAACAAGCCTAATGAGCTGACCTGGACCATCGCCGGCAACAAGAAACTGAAAGCCGATATTTCTCCGAGCCGTATCCTTACGGTGTCTGCTCCGGACAAGTACTTCTGGTGCGCTCCCGAGACCATGACCCTTACGGTGAAGGACCCCGACGGCGCTTCGGCCTCCCAGACGGTGACCTTCGAAATCACCTCCGTTAACGACGCTCCGGTCATGAAGGACATTCCTGGCCAGAAGATCAAGGAGAAGGGTGAATTCAAGGATATCGACCTGACCAAGTTCGTCTCCGACCCTGACCACAAGATTGAACAGCTCAGCTGGACAGTGAAGGTGGAAAAGGTTGGCGGAGCCGCAGCCAAGCCCGCTCCGAAAAAAGCCAAGAAGTCCAAGGGTAAGAAGGGCAAGGGTGCCAAGGAAGAACCCGCTGCCGAAGAAAAGGCCGCCCCGCAAGACGAATTCGTTGTGGAAGTGGACAAGAAGGCTATCGCCCACATCAAGCTTCCCAACAAGTACTGGAACGGCGAACGCAACGTGACCTTCATTGCCAAGGATCCCGAGGGTGCTGAAGCCTCCAAGACGGTGAACTTCAAGGTGGAATCGGTGAACGATGCTCCTGAAATCAAGCAGATTCCCACCCAGTCCATCAAGGAAAAGGAAACCTTCAAGCCCATCGATCTTGCCCAGTATGTGTCTGATCCTGACCACAAGATTGAACAGCTCAAGTTCGAAATCGGCAATACCCGTTTCTTGAAGGCATCTGTCAACGCCAAGCACCAGCTTGTGGTGACCACGCCCGACAAGTTCTGGAACGGCAATGAAAAGGTTTCCCTGAATGTTATTGACCCCGAAGGAGCCAAGGCTTCTCAGCAGATTCTTTTCGAAGTGTCTCCGGTGAACGACGCACCTGTGGTGACCAAGATTCCTGGCCAGAAGATCAAGGAACGCGAAAAGTTCGAACCGGTTGACCTTTCCAAGGTGGCTACCGACCCGGACAACAAGCCCGCCGAACTCAAGTGGAGCGTTTCTGGCAACAAGGATTTGAAGGTGGAAGTGAAGGGCTCCCGCGCTATGGTGGTGACCCCGAACCCCAACTGGAACGGCAAGGAAACGGTGAAGTTCACCGTGGCTGACCCGGCCGGTGCCAAGGCTTCCGCCGAAGCTACCTTCGAGGTGACTCCGGTGAACGATCCTCCGGTGCTCAAGCCCGTGCAGCCCTTCGTCATCGACGAAAAGAAGAGCTTCGCTCCTGTGGATTTCTCCAAGTTCGTAAGTGACCCGGACAACAAGCTGGAAGAACTGACCTGGACCCTGGACGACGCCGCTCCCGCTTCCAAGGCAGCTCCTGTCAAGGGCAAGGGCAAGAAGGGCAAGGCCGCCAAGGGCGGCAAGGCAAAGGCCTCTACGGTCAAGCACGACTTGATTTTCAACATCGACGACAAGGGCGTGCTCACTGTCGAAGTGCCCAACAAGTACTGGAACGGTACCGAAACGGTGGCCGTGAACGCCTTTGACCCCTCCGGCGAAAAGGCGACCGTGAATGTGAAGTTCACCGTGAAGCCCGTCAACGATGCTCCTATGGTCAAGGAAATTCCTGGCCAGGAAATCGAAGAGGGCAAGCCTTTCAAGGCTATCAAGCTTGACCAGTATGTGGAAGACCCGGATAACAAACCCCACGAGATCAAGTGGAAGGTTGCCGGCGCCAAGAACCTGGATGTGAAGATTTCTGGCGGCCGTGAAGCCGTAATCAAGCCCAAGAAGCCCGATTGGTCCGGTGACGAAACCCTTATCTTCACCGCCACTGACCCGGCAGGAGCCTCTGACAAGGCCATGGCCAAGTTTGTGGTGAAGCATGTGAACAAGGCCCCGATTATGCGCGATATTCCTGATTTCACTATCAAGGAAGACGACAACAAGGGCGTTGTGGCCACCATCAAGCTCGACCAGTATGCCCGCGACCCGGATCACCGCTTCGACGAACTGAAGTGGACCTTCACCGGCAACAAGTACCTCGATGTGAAGTACGACAAGTTCAAGAAGACCGTTACCGTTTCTCAGCCTCACGAAGACTGGTCCGGCAAGCCGGAACGCATTACCTTCGCCGTGGTTGACCCCGACGGAGCCAAGGCTTCCAAGACGGCAACCTTCACGGTGATTGCGGTGAACGACCCGCCGAAGGCTCGCGCCCAGACTTACGTGACCAGGGAAGGGGAAACCCTCAAGGTCTCCGCCTCCGACGGTCTTCTTTCTGGTGTCACCGACCCGGATAACGAGAAGCCGGTTTCAGCCCAGCTTGTCCAGAAGCCCCGTAATGGAAAGATTGACCTGAACGAGCGCGACGGTTCCTTCACCTATGTCCCGAACAAAGGCTTCTCCGGCCTTGACGAATTCACCTTCAAGGTGAAGGACCCGGGTGGACTCTACTCCAAGCCCGAGACGGCAGAAATCAACGTGACCTTCAAGATGAAGGATTTGCGTGGTGGTGCTGAACCGGCCGCCAAGAAGGAAGAGCCCAAGGACGACGAAGACAAGAAGTCCAACAAGAAGGACAAGAAGAAGGATAAGAAGAAAGGCAAGAAGGGCAAGAAGCGCTAGTCGCTGACACCCTTTGTCATCCCCGCGACCTGTGGTGAGCGAAGTCGAACCAAGGCGGGGATCTGCTAGCAAAAAAATCCCGCAGAAATGCGGGATTTTTTGTATGCCGTCATGGCGAACCATGACACGCCTCTTTGCTTTTGTCATTGCGAGCGAAGCGTGGCAATCTCAGTGCGTTTTTACTGCACTACGGACTGGATCGTTCCATCAGAGAGGCGGGTGGTTATGAGTTCGCCTGCCTGGACCTGAGCCTTGCTCCTGATGAACTTGCCGTTTACATCCAGGGTGAAGGAATACCCCCTGGCAAGGGCGGTTTCCGGGCTTGCGCTCTTGACTTTCAGCTCCGTAATTTCGAACTTGGCCTTTTCCAAATCCAGAATCTTGCGGGAACCCTGCTTTAGACCTTCTTCGTTTCGGAAGACCCGCTGGGATTCGTTCCGCAAAATAAACTGGACCTCCTTGGCTAGGGACGTTCCCTTGATGGCCAGTCCGGATTTTTCCTGCTGGATTCGGCCAAAGACCGCCTGCTGGAGGGAATGGGCTAGACCCGAAAGTTCTTCCCTGGTTTCGGACAGGAGCGTCTTGGCGCTGTCCTGGATGCCACTCACCATAGTCAGCATGGCCTGCCAGCTTTCAGTCAACCGCTCCACCAGGCGCTTTGCGCAGTCCGTAGGCGTGATACACGAAAGGTAAGCCACTTCGTCCAGCAGGCTCTTGTCGATTTCGTGCCCGATGCCCGTAAAGACCGGAACGGGGTAGTTCGCTACGGCACGGCACAGGGCTTCGCTGTCAAAGTAGTTCAGGTCCGTCTTGGAGCCGCCTCCACGGACAATGCACACTACATCGATTTCAGGATCCTGTTGCAATCGTTCAAGAGCTGCAAGGATGGTGGATTCCGTCTCGTTCCCCTGCATCTTGGCGTATTCGGTCCGGACCTTGAAGGCAAAGGGAGAGGCATCAAGCCGGGTAGTAAAATCCTTGTAGGCCGCCGTAGATTCTCCGGTAATGAGACCTACATGGAGCGGGGTAGGGGGCAGTTCCAGTTCGGCATTCTTGTGGAGCAGTCCCTCTTCGGTCAATTTTTTCAAGATGGCCTGCCTGGTAATGGCAAGTTCCCCGATGGTATAGACCGGGTCGATGTCCAGAATCTGGGCCTGGAATTTTCCCAAGGTGATGTACAAATCCGCCTGGACCAGGAAACAGACCTTAATCTGTTCCCGCAAGGTAAAAGGCTTTGCGGCATTTTCGGCCTTTTGGCAGATGGCCGCATATTTGGGGATAAAGCAGGTCAGGGGAAGGGTGGCAACGGGCTTCACATTGCCTTCTTCGTATTCGGCGATGCTCAGGTAAACCACACGCTCCTTGACGGTCATTTGCGTGATGACGCCGTGGACCCATACCGCAGGGGTTTCCGTCAATTTCCGCTTGACAGATTGCAGGTATTTGCCGACAGAAAAGGATTTTATGGGCTGGTCCAT
>CAMHDS010000066.1 GCA_946183925.1 uncultured Fibrobacter sp.
ATGCTCAAGGGTTACGCCATAAACCAGCGAAAAATTTCGACCGATTTGCAGATTGCCGACCGCTTGCACGAACAGCGACAACTTATCGAAGGTCAGGGCGCAGAAATTGCGGAATTAAGGGATGCCACGGAAAAACGTCTCGGCGGAAACTCGCAGGGACTAACAGTCACAAGAGTTTCCTCCTGTAGAAACAGTTTTTGTCCCAAAAAAGGTCTTGACCGCAAAGCACTTGCAAACCAGATCCGTTCTTATGTTTTTTGACCGAGATGTGGGCTTCCCGAGCGAACAGTCGAACAAAGTGAATCTGCGAGCGAGGGAATGTTCACATCGAGGGAGAGATTTGTTAAAGGAGATGCCCCGTCAAGCGAGGCATGACATGAGGGTGCGGGGTCTTAGGGGCAGAGCCCCTAGGAGAGGGGGTGATGGAAGACTTGGCGAGATCGTTGGATTGTGATTGCTTCACCCCTATTCGGGGTTCGCAATGACACTGCCGGCATCTGCCGAATCGCCAAGGCTGCAATCAGGGGGAGGCGTCCCCCTTTCAATAAAAAGCTACCGGCCGTTCAACAGGATTCGGGCGGGGTTGTGGAGGATGCCGTTGGAGGCGATGGAGGTGTAGCCTTCGTGGACAGAGGCGATGGGGTGACCCGCTTCGTCGAAGAGGTCCGACTCCCCTTCGATGGTGGTGAACTTTCCGCCCGCTTCCTTGAACAGGAGCGGGTAGGCGGCGATGTCCCACAGGGAGACAACGGGGTCCACCATCACTTCGGCGCGGCCCGATGCCACCATGTAATAACCGTAGCAGTCGCCCCAGCCGCGGTAGAGGTTTGCGCTCCGGCGGAGTTTCGCGAAGCCTTCGCCAAAGCCCACCGTTTCCATGGTGTTCACCGTTCCCGAGAGCACCAGGGCGTCGGCCAGGGAATGGACTCTGGAGCAGCGGACCGGGTGTCCGTCCAAAAACGCGCCGCCGTCTTGAACCGCCCACACCGCGCTGTGCAGGGCCGGTATGCGGATGACGCTTGCCACGGGCACATTCTTGCGGTAGAGCGCAATCAGCGTGCCGAACAGGGGAACGCCCCGGATGAATGACTTGGTGCCGTCGATAGGGTCCACAATCCAGCGGTATTCCTTATCGGAGAGGCCGTCGCCGAATTCTTCGCCCAGCACGCCAAAGTCGGGAGTTTCCTTGAGCCAGAATTCGCGGAGCAGTTCTTCGGTGCTCTTGTCGGCGAGAGTCACGGGCGTCCTGTCCGCTTTCCATTCGATGCTCAAGTCCCGCTGGAAAAACTTCAGGATATTCTCCTCGGCCATCTCGGAGGCCTTGAGGGCGATTTTCAAAAGATCCTGGTTTGTTGCCGTTGCCGCCATCTACACCTCCCCTTTCCACTTTTTGACCAGGGCCATCAGAAGTTCGTTTTCTTCGGGCCGGCCCACCGTAATGCGCACGTGTTCGGGCATGCCGAAACTGGTAAGCCCGCGGATAATCATGCCGTTCTGTTCCAAGAATGCCACAAGGTCCTTCGCCTTGGCTCCAATGTGGACGCAGACGAAGTTCGCCTGGGTGGGAAGCACCTTGAAGCCGAGAGCCGTAAATTCACGAGTGAGGAACTGGATTCCCTCGCCGTTCATTTTGCGGGTGGCCTCTACGTGGTCGGTATCCCCAAGGGCGGCGATGGCTGCCACTTGTGCCGCCTGGTTCACGTCGAAAGGCGGTTTTACCTTCCACAGGTGACGCACCACCTCGGCGCTGGCCATGGCATAGCCTACGCGAAGCCCAGCCAAACCGTAAATCTTGCTGAAAGTGCGGTTGATAAAGAGGTTCGGGAATTCGTCCAGGGCGCCTACCAGCTTGGGGTAGTCGGGAGCGGTAGCGAATTCGGAGTAGGCCTCGTCCAAAAACACCAGCACGTTCTGCGGGACTTTTTTCAAGAAATCGCGAATTTCGGTTTCGCTGTAGTAAAGGCCCGTGGGGTTGTTGGGGTTGCAGATAAAGGCCACGCGGGTCTTGGCATTTATGGCCTTGGCAAGGTTGTCGAGACTGGTCTTGGCCTCCCCTTCGCCTACGCCAACGAAATCCGCCCCGTTGGAAAGGGTGGTAAACTTGTAAACGGAAAAAGTGGGCGTAATGGCCACACAGTTGTCGCCCTGACGGATGAACGCCTTCCCCACCATGTCGATGATTTCGTCGGAGCCGTTGCCCACCACAATCTGTTCACGCTTGACGCCGAACTTTTCGGCCAGAGAGCGAATCATGGAAGGTGCGTCTCCGCGGGGGTAAAGGTGCAGACTGTCCGCAATCTTGAGGAAGGCTTCCACCGCCTTGGGCGATGCCCCCAGCGGGTTTTCGTTGGAGGCCAGCTTTACCACCTTGGTAAGGCCGTAACGTTCGCGGATTTCCTCGATGGACTTTCCGGGAACATAATCCGAAAGCTTGGACAATTCTGGACGGGGTTCAATCATAATCACCTCTTTTTCGCAAGTGCAAATCTAGTAATTCCACCGGATTATTTTAAATTTGGCTTCATGAAACGCCTTGCCGTACTCGCCACATTCATATTGGCCCTGTCCGCCACAAGCGCTTTTGCGCTGGACCCCATCTGGGACATGCACTACACCTTCGGCCCCGAAAGCCATAGGGCTCCCAAGTTCGGCGCAGGCGTAGGGCTCCGTTCCGACTTTGATTCCCACGTGCTGTTCCCCGCCAACATCATGGGGACCATCTCCAAGGATTTTGAAATCGGCGCGAAGATTGACATCGATACCTACAACAAGATGGACAACACCCAACTGTCGCTGGACATCGGCGGCAAATACCACCTGCAACCAGGAAGGTTCATCGAGCTGGACGGTTATTTCGGGCTGAACAGGAACAACGGCAGCGCAGTGATTCTCACCTACGGAACGGAACACTTTATCGCGAAGAACTTCTCCAACTTTTACGAGATGCGGGCGGGATTCCTGGACGGCGTGACCGGCGAAGACGGCTATGTGAAATTCGCATTCGGCATGACTCCCACCTTGAATTTCGGACACACGGTCCGGGTGATGATTGAAATCAACACCTCCGAAAGCGTGGGGCACATTTCCGACGACTTCATGATTGATATCATTCCCAAGTTGGAGGTGGCCCTGGGTGCAGCCCGCGTCCGCCTGGACTTTGACATCGGCGTCATGCAAGAAAAGAACAATGATCAGAAGACCATTGCTCTTTATGTGATGACGGCGTTATAGCGGCAGTGAGGTCGGCACTGCGTGCCTTTGGGGTATGTGGTATGGGGCCGGTCGCATTCTGCTCCCTTTGGGCTACGAGCAAATAACTCAAAGCAAAGCGACCTCAAAGGGGCTCTAGCCCCGAGCTCACACCTCACACCTATTTCACCGTAAACGCAGTGCCGTCGTAGTCGATGACCACAGGCTTTGCGGCACTCACGGTACCGGCGAGAATTGCGTGGCTCAGCGGGCGTTCCACGTTCCTTTCCAAGTAACGCTGGATCGGCCGCGCGCCGAATTCCGGCTGGTAGGCGCCATCGGCAATGGCATCGAGCGCCTTGTCGGTCAGCGTGAGCTGCAAATCCTGACGGGCGGCGCGTTCGGCGAGTCCCTTGAATTTCAACTTCACAATGTCGCGAATCTGCGGCTTCGTTAAGCTCTGGAACACCAGCACTTCGTCCAAGCGGTTTAGGAATTCCGGCCTGAAGAAGCCACGGAGTTCCGGCTCGATTTCCTTGAGCGTCACGGGCTTTGCATCACCCGCGCGGTTCTGGAAATGAGCGGCACCCAGGTTCGACGTCATGAGAATCAAGGTGTTCTTGAAGTTCACCGTACGGCCCTTGCCATCGGTCAAACGACCGTCGTCAAGCACCTGCAACAGCGTGTTGAACACGTCGGGGTGAGCCTTCTCGATTTCATCGAGCAGAATCACGCAGTACGGATGCGTACGCACGGCTTCGGTCAGCTGGCCGCCTTCTTCGTAGCCCACGTATCCCGGAGGCGCACCAATCAAGCGGCTCACACTGTGCTTTTCCATGTATTCGCTCATGTCGATACGCACCAGCGCGTTCTCGTCGTCGAACAGTTCCACGGCAAGCGCCTTCGCAAGTTCCGTCTTGCCGACACCTGTCGGGCCAAGGAACAAGAAGCTACCGATCGGCGCATTCTCGCGGCTAAGGCCACTACGGTTACGCAAGATGGCTTCAGAAACCGCTTCCACAGCTTCGTCCTGGCCAATCACGCGGGCATGCAGACGCTCGTCCAAATGCAACAGCTTCGCCTTTTCACCTTCGCAAAGTTTCGTCACCGGAATTCCCGTCCAGCGGCTCACCACGAGGGCAATCGTCTCTTCGGTCACCTCTTCGCTCAGGTCGCCGTCGCCGGCGGACTTCTTGATTTCTTCCGTCTTCGCGGCGATTTCCTTTTCGAGGTTCACAATCTTATTGTACTTGAGTTCGGCAGCGCGATTCAAGTCGTAGCGGGCTTCGGCCTGCTCCATCTCGTCCTTCGCCTGCTGCAAGGACTTCTTGAGGCCCTGCAACTCGGCGTTCTTCGCACGCCTTTCTTGCCAACGGTCCTGCATCAGCTTGACTGCAGCATCTGTCGTCGCGAGTTCTTCGCGCAACTCTTTCAGGCGCTTTACGCTGGTGTCGTCGGTTTCCTTCGCCAAGGCCTGCTCCTCGATTTTCATCTGGAGTTCCTTACGCTGCAAGGTGTCCAAGGCTTCGGGCACGGTATCCATCTGCGTCTTCACAAGGCTTGCGGCCTCGTCAATCAAGTCGATAGCCTTATCCGGCAAGAAACGGTCACTGATGTAGCGGTTCGAAAGCTTCACGGCGGCCACAAGCGCATTGTCGTGCAGACGCACGCCATGGTGCGCATCAAAGCCATCCTTGATGCCACGCAGAATCGAAATCGATTCCTCTTCGCTGGGTTCGTCAACCTGCACGGGCTGGAAACGGCGTTCCAGTGCGGAATCCTTCTCAATGTACTTGCGGTATTCCTGCGTGGTGGTCGCACCGATGCAGTGCAGTTCACCACGGGCGAGTTTCGGCTTGAGCATGTTGCCCAAGTCCATGGAGCCTTCCGTCTTGCCCGCACCCACGATGGTGTGAATTTCATCGATGAACAGCAACGTGTTGCCGTCTTCTTCAAGGGCGTCGAGTACCGCTTTCAAACGTTCCTCAAAATCGCCACGGTATTTTGCACCCGCCATCAACGCAGACAAATCCAGCGCAAACAACTTCTTGCCCTTCAGAGCGTCAGGCACGTCGCCGCGGTAAATACGCTCGGCGAGGCCTTCAACAATAGCGGTCTTACCCACGCCCGGTTCACCCACCAGGCACGGGTTGTTTTTCGTCTTACGGCTCAGAATCAAGATGACGCGGCGGATTTCCTCTTCACGGCCAATCACCGGCGAAAGCTTGCCGTCGGCAGCCATTTCCACAAGTTCACGGCCGTACAATTTTAGCGGAGACTGTTCCTCGGCATTCGCGGCACCCGCAAACGGGTCCGACAGCCAGGTTTCCACGACTTCCACGGAACCGAGCGCGTCTTCGAACACCTTCGCAAGGCCACGGTCGCCCGAGAACTTCATCAAGGCCACGAGCATATCGCCCGGGGTCACCATGCGGTTCACCTGACGCGCCGCCTGCACAGAGGCACGCAAAATGCGGTTCAAGTCGTTATCGGGTTCCACGTCGGGGTTCACGCCTTCCATGCGCGGAATCTTCTGCACGAACGGTTCCAGCTTGCCGCGGAGCTCATTCGTCTTCGCGCCCTTCGACTTGTAGAGTTTCTTCAAGGTGGCATCCGGGCCTTCGACAAGCCCCACCGCCAAATGCGCCGCACCCAGGTAGGAATGCGAGCAACGGTCGCGCAAGCTCTGCGCCTTCGCCAACACCTTTTCTGCATCGTTGCTAAAATCGGACATAAATGAACCTTCTTTTTATTTTTACCGCTTTCCAGATGCAAAACCCATGCCAAGAGCCTCGCTCGGCAAAAAAAAACGCCCGAAACCGTGCAAAAACGGCAATTTTCGCCGTAAAAAAGCAAAAATTGTCGCATTTTTCAGCATCATTTTTTCAAAATAAGACGCGCGGGTGTTTAATTCCGCATAAATAAAGGTATATTCAGAAAGTGATCTTATAGGGGCTCTTTATGAGCAAAGGGAAAACGTAATTACCTTCCGCCCACAAGGATCTGGTCCACCTTGATAGTGGGCTGCCCCACCGTCACGGGTACATGTCCCGAAGAGGCTCCGCAAATACCTGTAGCCAGTTCCAAGTCGCTCCCTACCATACTGATGCGGGGCATGATTTCGTGACCCTTGCCGATAAGGGTTGCGCCACGTACGGGTTCGCAAATTTTTCCGTTACGGACAACATAACCTTCGTCCACCGCAAAGTTAAATTCGCCGGTAGCCGGATTCACCGAACCGCCAGCCATGCGGGCGGCGTAAAGGCCGTAATCCATACTTTCGATCATGGAGTCAAAACTGTCCTTGCCGGGAGCGATGAAGGTATTCCGCATGCGGCTCACGGGAGCGTACTTGTAACTTTCCCGGCGGGCAGAACCCGTACGGGCAACACCCACTTCGGTAGCACCCACGCGGTCGCTCATATAACTTTTCAGAATTCCGTTTTCAATCAGGACAGTGCGCTGGGTAGGCAAGCCCTCGTCGTCAAACTTGATGCTCCCCCACACGCCATCCAGGGTTCCGTCGTCGATGGCAGTAAGGCAGGGCTGACCGATGGCCTCCCCCAGCTTGCCGCAGAAGGGACTTGCGTTACGGCGGACCGCTTCGGTCTCCAGCGGGTGGCCGCAGGCCTCGTGGAAAATCACACCGCCAAAGCCGTTCCCCATGACCACAGGCATCTGGCCGCCCTTGATGTAACCGGCATCCAGCATGCGCACCACGCGTTCCGCCGATTCCGTCGCCAGGGCGTCGGGAGAATAGTTGGCCAAAAGTTCGTAACCGCCCAAGGCACCCGGAGATTCGTGGGTAGTCAGGCGTTCCGTTCCATCCGTGGCGGTAACCGTCACATTCACCCGAAGGCGGGAACGGGAAAGTGCAAGATTCAAACCTTCGCTGTTCAACAAGTTGATGGAGGTGCAGCAGTCCGTCACAGAAGCGGCCACCTGCACCACCTTGCTAGATACCTTTCGGGCGGCTTCGTCTGCGCGGAACAAAAAATCCTGCTTGACCGCCTGGCCCAAGACCCGCGGGTCCTTGAAGGCGGCGGCGTTGTAGTCCGACACCCGCTTTTCCGGGGCAAACTCGAAACCTTTCGCGGAACTTGCCGCCGCGATACGCCCGAAGGCAAGAGTCTGCACCAGCTTTACCAAAGCCTCTTCGCTTTCGTCGCTGGTAAAGCCGTAAAGCACCTCGGTGCCGTACAACAGACGAATGCCGATGCCGTAGTCCGTGCCGGCGGTAGCCGTCTCAATTTTGCGGTCCCTGAGGCCCAAAGCGGAACTGCGGGTTTCTTCTTCAAAAATTTCCACGAAATCCGCACCGGCGCTCCGACCGGCCTCGAAAATCTTGACAGCGACGGAAGGATTCACGCTACACCTCGCCGTTCATCTTCTTGCGGACGGGAATTCCTGCGGCAAGCATTTCTCTCTTGATTTGCGGGACGGTGTAATCGCCAAAGTGCACCATGGAGGCCACCAGCGCTGCGTCGGCAGCGGTCTTCGCGAACAGGTCCACGATATGCGCCGGAGTGCCAGCACCACCGCTGGCGATGACGGGCACTTGTACTGCCTTAGCCACCTGGTCGGTGATGTTCAGCTCGTAGCCGTTACGCACGCCGTCGGTATCGATGGCGTTCAGGCAGATTTCTCCAATGCCCAAATCCTCGGCCTTCTTGGCCCACTCCACGGCGTCAATGCCCATGGCCTGGCGGCCACCGCGGATATACACTTCGTAGCCGCTCCTGAACATTTCGGAAACGCCCACGAACTTGGCGTCCATGCCCAGCACCACGCACTGGCGTCCAAAGGCCTTGGCCCCTTCGGCAATAATTTCAGGGTGGAGCACGGCGAGGCTGTTCACGCTCACCTTCTCGGCTCCGGCCAGCAGCGCCTGGTGCATGTCGTCCAGGTTGCGGATCCCGCCACCAACGGCGAAGGGGATAAATACCCGCTTTGCAATCTGGCGGATCATCTCCATGTCGCAGGGTCTGTTTTCGGCACTGGCAGTAATGTCGTAAAAGACCAACTCGTCGACACCATCGGCACTGTACTGCGCCCCCATCTCCACGGGGTCGCCGATATCGATATTGCCCTTGAACTTGACGCCCTTGGTGACCTTGCGGTCCCGGACGTCGAGACAAACGATTAAGCGTTTGGTAAGCATTCGGACTAAAGGTTCTTGTCGATGACGCCCTTGACCGTCGCCTTGGGAACGGCCCCAACCACGTTACCCACTTCTACGCCGTTCTTGAACAGCTTCATGTTGGGAATGTTGGTAATGCCGTAACGGGCGCAAATGTCCTTGACGCCGTCGTCATCTACGTTCATCTTGGCGATAATGGCCTTGCCTTCGTAGTCGCCGGCAAGTTCCTCGATGATGGGGCCCATCATCATGCACGGGCGGCACCAGGTGGCCCAGAAATCCACAAATACCAGCTGACCCGAGCGGATCACCTCGTCAAACTTTGCTGCAGAAAGGTTCAAAACTGCCATATAAAATCCTCCTGACCCAAATATAGCAAAAGCCCCCGACACAAATCGGGGGCAGAACTGTCCTAAATGCCCAGTGCTAATAAATTAGGCGCATCTCGTCCACAATTAAGGTTGCCCCCTTCTTTCCATTGTAGTGGTTACCATCCGCACTTGAGGCAAAAACCACGCGAATATGAGTAACCGGTTCATCTCCTGTTCCCTGAATAACCCCATTCTTTATCGCCTTGCTTTCTTTAGACTTTAGCTCAATATCGAATGTCGCGGAATTCTCTATGGGAGATCCCGCTAGAGGGGTTCCATATTTTAGTTTCAAGCGAATCGTTCTCATTTTATTGGCATCAGGCGAAGATACACTGACCACATCCGGATTTGGACGCCCCGTATTGTCATCCGTTGTCGAACGGTACCAAGCACTAGCGACCAACTTGTTTATGTCAGAATCCTTCCGATTGACATTCTTGTCTCCCGTACGATTCTCAAGAAGGATATAGGCATCGCAACTGTCACCACTACCCGAATACGATAGTTTAATTTCAACATATTCCGGTCGGGCAGCAAAAGGCTTACCAAAGTCCAGAAGTTCGTTGCCATCGGGCCACGCCTTTGAACTGGACATCCCATGTCCGCTGAGATCAACTGTCGGAACACCATTCGGATTAAATACCGCTGTATAAAGACTGCCGCTAGCCACCTTAGAAAAAGCTTCATTAGTCTTTATTTCGGCACCAATCATAGATCCGCTAGAATACTTTTTTGTAGTCACAATAATCGTGTTGGCGTTATTCCATACAGAGTCTGGCTTAGGGTCGTTGCTATTCCAACTATTGAAATCACTTCCAGGCAACTGGTACCCGGCCTTCACCTTGTACGTTATCGACTCTCCTGCAGAATTTTTCACAACCAAGGTCTGCCCTGCACCAAAATCATACTTGCTGCCAACAGAGAAACCTTCGGCCGTTGCACCCTTTGAAAGTTTGAGTTCAGTAAGTTCCAACGATGTCAAATCTGTACGGAAGGGCAAGGAATCCACATGGATAGACTTTCTGTCAACGTCGATTATGGCCTGTTTTCCTGCAATTTTAAGGGACAATACTTGCGGCGGTTCCGCCGGTACCGAAGCGGACAAAGTCCAGGAATCTGAAGAACCGTCTTCGGCAGTAATGGTAAAAGTCGCCGGACTACGGAGATCCACCGTTCCCGGCAAACTATGGAAGGCAGCCTCCGAAACATTCAATGTTACCGCCACCGATGACAAATCGGCACCAGCAGCCAAATGTAATTCCACCGTCTTTTTTGACTTGTCGATCGTTGCCGCAGATTCTTCCCCGGTCGCAGAAATAGAAACCAGTTCCTTATCACTAGAGAACGTTGTATTAGAATCAGCGATTGAAAGCGAAAGCTCCCAAGTTTTGACCGTCCCGTCTTCGGCAGTCACCTTGAAGGATTGATATTCGCTCCAGGTTTTAACCGCATCGGGTTTAGGGCTCACCGATGCCCCCGCCGAAACACTGAAAGAATCTATAGACGCAGTCCCAATCGAAGATCCATATTTCAACATGATGTAAATTGTGTCCTGAGTGCGTTTTACCCCACCTTGTTCCTTGAAATGCAGCTGCAAATCAGTAGCATTGTTCTTGATAGAAGACACCACCACCACCCAATTCTTTTCAGAGCCGTCTTCGGCGGTCACCTTGAACTTTTGCGGGCTAGACCAGTCCTTGATCGATTTGGGGTCCGGAGAAACCTTTGCGTTTTGTGGCAGAACGACATTGGACAGCGACACAGACTTGATATCAACACCCTGGGGATAAGTCACATATATCGTGTCGCCGCTTTCCTTTGTCTCTACAGCATCCTTGAATTCCAAGGAAATGGAGTTGTTCAAGGACCCGGCTGCATCATCGCCCTTCTTATCGGAATTTTCTTCACCACTCTCCCCAGATTCTTCAGCAGGATATTTCTCACCAGAAATTTCAAATTGCAGTTTCCATATAGACTTGCTTCCATCTTCGGCGACAACCAAAACATAAAGGACACGGCTTGCGGGTAGGCGCAGACGCTGTCCTTCTTTCAACCTTTTTTCTACATACGCGACCTGGTTCGCCAAGGAATCTAGACCTGCCGAATCCGTCGGGAATTCCAGAATCTTGCTTTCCACCAAATGCAGAGACGCCATGTGGCTTATGTCGATACTTTCGATAGTCACAGAATCCCAGGAAGCAAGGGAATCGGAGAGTTCTTCCAAGGTTATAACAATCTTGTGTTCGTCGGCAAAAATTTGAACGCCTTCAGCCTCGCCGGCAAAATGGATTTCATCAAAATTGCAGTAAGGCGACTCGCCGAATTCGTCGTAGTCTGCGGAACACCCCCAAACAAGTCCCAAAATGGAAACCAGCAGGGCGAGCCCAAGTGTCTTTACAGGAGAATTCTTTTTTTCGAATTGGATCATGTTCCCGCTCCTAGTAAATCAACTTGAAATCATCCAAGGTGAGGCTGGAATTTTCGCCACCGCGGAATCTTTTTTTCATCTGTGACGACGTTCCGCCATCAGCCACATAGGCAAAAGCAGAGGACGCAAACATTACTCGAATCGAAGCAACATCTTCTTCACCTGTTCCCACAGACAAATCCGAAAGTCCTGTATAACCAGCCGTTAACAAACCCGCATCACTTCCATAATTGAGTTTTACCATTTTTTCAACCCAATCATCTAAGGAGGCTTCTTCCGTCAAAGACCCAGCAGCCACAATTTTATTATCTGCACTAACAAGAACCACATAAATTAATGCTTTTTGCAAGTATGTCTCATTAGTATTTTGATGATGGTCATACTTATAAAGAACCCTAAAAGCAGATGGCCTCCCCGTAAACGGCTTTCCATGTATCATATACTGGGAAAAATCTGCAGGACTTCCATCTGCGGAAGCTTCTTCGTTGGAGGCTTGATAAATACTAGAGCAATTAACACCTGTAAAAGAGCCTGCATAATAAAAACCACCCGCCATTTTCCATCCACCATCAATATTCAAGGCACTGCCCGCAACACTGATAGTTTTAATTGTTAAATTCGAGCCTTCAAAGACTGCATTGGCTTCCGAAGACATCGTAACTGAAATTGGGATGAACGAGAGGTAGTAGGTTCCATTCCCTTCCTCCGCCATGGCGTCACTGGTAGTGGCCCAGAAATCGTTACGAGCACTAAAATCAGAACCTGGCAGTTGCACGCCCGCCACCACGCTATAGGTTCCCACATTCCCTTCGGCGTCTTCGAATTCCATTTCTACAGGGCGAATCAAATTGTTTGTCGTGTCCAAGGGAATCAACTGGATGCTAGAAAGATCGGAACCATAAGGCATTTCCACGTAGACCTTGAAACCCGTCACCTGCACGGTGCCGCCATCCACACTCAGGTCCGCAAGTTTTACCGCCTGAGGCTGGGCAGCCTCGCTACTGCTAGAAACAACCCCTTCAGAAGAGGAGCTATTACTGTCCGCCGACTCCGACGAATCTCCACCAAATCCCGATTCACCAGAAGATGAATCCGACGAGGACTCCGAAGACTTATTCTCTCCAGACGAATCCGCAGAATCTGCAGATTCCGATGACGACGGTTTCGCATCACTAGAAGAATCAGCCTTGGAGTCTGATGATTTGGGCGTCTCGGGCAATTTCCATACCACCAGCCAAACGCCCGCAATCCTGTTGTAAGAATCCAGGGCCACAACGGAGAACTGATTCGTATCCTTTGTAGAAATCACCGTACCAGGCACTAGCTTTTCACCCAACGCAGGATCCACCAAATCGTCATCAGCAGCCAAATACAGGGCGGAACTTCCCGGAAGGGCAAGAGAATCAATAACCAGGGAATCTAGCCAGCCCTTCGTCGGCGAAACTCGAACAACCTGTTTTTCAGTATCCAGAGAATCCACCTTCCAGCCAGAAAGCTTCAGTTCCATTTCCTCCGAAATTTCGTCTTCGGGGAACAAGGGCTTTTCCGAAGATTCCGAACACCCCACCCACAGGCAGGCGACGCAAGAGAAAAGCGCAGTGATGTTCCAGCGCAGAAATCTCTTTGTTTCAGCAAAAATCATCACCCGCCTCCTAGATAAAATACACCAAAGAGAAATCTAAGGCCAAGAGGTTGATAGTGAAATTCACCATGTTAAATACAAGTCTACTATGGCTTTCGCCATTTTCTTCTACGTCTATAACGCTGGTACTAAGCCCCAGAAGGCCCACGGACGTTTCAAAAGCAAAGCGGTTCAGCACCATGATGCAAAGACCAGGATTGATACCCGCCTCGATAGACCAGGTCTTGTTGCGGGTCTTGTCTATTTCTTCGCCGTCGTCAGTCTGGGAAATTCCATAGGAATACTTGACCATAACAGACGTCTCGTTGAACAGGTAAAGATTCTTCGAATCCAGCACCTTCATATAGTTTTTCAAGAATGGTTGGGCAAAGAATCCGTTGCTCACATATTTGCGTTGTTGCTTGACGTCGGCAATGTCTTCTAGAATGGAAAAATCTATATCAAACCATGTACGGGAATAGCCCAAGTGGGTTCCTACAGCAAGGGCATTTTTTATAAAATAGCCACCGAACACCTGTACCGTAAACATATAGCCCTCGCCTTCATAGACATCGCCTATCAAGATATTCAGAGCATCATCTTCAGTGTTCGCCTGGATAAGGGACAAGGTCGCTCCTCCCTGAATCCGTCCGGCAGCAATTGCTTCATCGGGATAAACCGGATAAAGGGCCTCTAAAAGACCGCCCGATTTCGGCACTTCGGTAGTGACCGTTGGAGTAGACGTTTCAACCTTTGCAGGGGCCTCATTTTTTTGCACAAGGGAATCGGCCTCCGCACCAAATGCAGAAACTGAACAAAGGCACAATAGAGCTGCTGTCAAAAAGAGCCCCTTCATACCTCAAAAAATAAAAAAATCCCACCTAAGTGAGATTTCATTTATTCTTATTTCCCTTTATTTTGCCTTAAACCTGAGATATAGTCCTTCTACATACGAAAGAAACGCCTTGAAAAGAGACAATCCCTCCAAGCTATCGGAAAAATATTCCACATCAATAATCTCGGGAGCAGAAGCCTCTGCTTTTTCCATATCGGCGGTTATTTGCACATAGTTGGAAGGGTCTGCTACCACCAGCACCAGCAGGGTATAATCGTTTGCCGTTGGCACCGTAAAATCCAAGATAAAATCCAGCACGAGCCGACGATTCTTTACCGACGCCTTGAAAGAACGAATCTTTTCTACCTTCAGGAATTCAGAACCACATTGAATGTAATTAAAAAAATTCGCCTTGGAAGCTTCGCCGAAAACAATCAATTTTAAAGCATTGCTCTCCTTGGCCGATAATTTTCCATCGCCGTCTGTATCTACAGAGGAAATTGTCGCCATGCTGTAGACCTCGTCGTAAACCCAATGGTTCTCAACCCCAGAAAGTCCCTTTTCGTCAAAAAGAACCTTGACCGTAGCATCTACAAACACATGGGGATGGGCCATAGCCACAGAAGCGCATAGCCCGCACAACAAAAGGAAACATTTAGAACGCAAGAACAAATCCAGCCACAAGAAGTCCGACTCCAAC
>CAMHDS010000067.1 GCA_946183925.1 uncultured Fibrobacter sp.
CCTTGAGCCAGGGGATGATGATGGAAGTATCGAGTCCACCGCTATAGGCGAGGACAACCTTCTTCTTGGATTCTTTCTTAGCCATTTTTAGCGTCCTTTTAGGAAAAATTTAGACAGGACAAATATAGTAATAGTGGTTAGTGATTAGTGATTGGTGGTTAGGGTCGAAGGACCATAATAATGCATCATTTTTTCGCAGGAACGCGGCGGCCCAGCAGGTCGAAATGCCGGATCGGCACGTTTTCCAGAGATGGGTGGTAAGTCCGCCGGATAGCCGCCGGTGCGGACTCCCCGCTGGAACTGCTCAAGCCCTGGTTCGAAGACGAACTTCCGCCCACATCGGTTTCACCATCAAGGGGCGCCGTCGGGTCAATTTCACGGACGGACACATACTTGTAATACGGGTGGTCGTTGTCGCTACGCATGACAATGGCGTCCCCGGCCTGCAAGATGGCCGCCTTGGCGTCGGAATAGCTGCACCCGTCAATGGAGGCGGCTCCCCCGCTTGCCCCGGACCAATCCAGACCAGCGTCTTCGGCAACACCCACCAGTTCCCACTTGCCCGGTGGAGTAGCGTTAGTGGTTGAATCGATATAGAGTTCCAGACGCACCGTAGAAGCATCCTTGTTATAGACAACGTATTTCATGCCTATCCACTTGCCCACCGGCAAGACGGCACTACCCCACAACGGGTCTTGGTGTCCAACTCCGGTTCCGCTCCTGTAGTAACTTCCCGGGTGTTTCCATTCCTTCTCGAAATCCCACTTACCATCGTTCCTAAAGCGGGCGTAGTAAGTATGGGCATCGCAATTGTTGCCTCCCGAAGAACCATGCCCCAAGGCACCGCTGCGGACGCCCACCACCATGCCGCCATAATTTTCTCCACCAAGGGCGTCGCGTTTGAAATAACCCGTATATTCCACGTTCTGAAATTGTTGCTTATTAGTCGCCCAACTCTGTTGTCCGTTGATATGGAAACGTGGGCCGCTACCCAGCATTTGCATGGTTCCCTGACCATCTACATAGAAACCTCCCCCATCGGAACTGCGGTCATCTGTCCACTGGGTAGGATCCTGAGCATCGCCCGCCCAGTTGGCAAGGGAACGGGCATTCCCGTTGGCCCAATGCCTGGAATCCCAGGAATAGGAGCCTTCCTTGGTTTTGAAAAATTTCTGGAAACCGAAAACATCGGTAGTCTCTTCGGCATCTGCACACACGACAATGGCCCCAGCTACAATCAGGACACCCAAACATTTTCTCATTACAAGAACCTCCGCATTCTAATATATTTTCAAAATGCCTCAAAGTCAAGATTTTTTTCGTTTTCTATATTCAGAACATGCATCTTTCCGACAGGGCCATAGGCTACATCTCCATGCTTGCCATTATAGGCATCATCGGACTTATTGCCCTTGGCATGTTCAGGGCCCACCACAAAGAAAGCCATTGGGCCATCGTAGATTTTGACGAGCTGGGTTCCCTGCAAACCGAAGACGTGGTGGTTGTCCGAGGCTACAGGGTGGGTGTCATCAACCAGGTCAAGTGGCTTGGGGACCGTGCACGGGTCGTCATCAACTTTGACGAACCCCTGACGATTCGCGAAGGAACCCAGTTCAACAACGTGAACTACGCCCTGATGGGGCAACGCCGCCTAGAAATCACCCTTTCTCCCACAGGAAAGGTACTCCCCCAGGGACACATCCACCAGGGGCATTTCGAACCGGGTATTGCCGAAGCGCTTCGGCTCATGGAAAACGTGAACCAGCAACTGGCCAGCGTCCGCATGATGATACGGACAATCACCAAGGGAGACCGCAAGCACCCTTCGGCACAGAAGATTTACGAGAAGGTCATGGGCACCCTGGAAGGAATCATCACGAATTCCGAGAACACCCTGAACGCCCTAAACCCGAAACTGAACCAGTTGTTTGACCAGACCAACGTGGCCTCCGAATACCTGATCAACCTGACAGGACAGGCGGATTCCGCCGTGAAATTTGTCACCGCCGTGACCAACGAAAAAATCCAGAAGGCAAACGAAATCATCTACGCCCTGAACCAGGGCACCGAAAAGGCCAGCCAGGTCATTACCGAAATAGAAAATTCCCCCTCCATGAACGAGCTTCTCACCACCAAGCAGGCCGTGGACCAGCTGGTAAACATCATCGAAAAGTTCAATGCCCTGGTAGCCGCCATCGACACCAAGGGAATCAAGATGTACGACGAAAACGGCAAGCCCGTAAAGCTGTTCACCTGGAAAAAGACCAACCTGGTAGGAAAAACCGCACGCCAAAAGGCCAAGGAACGTGCGGAAAAAGGCGAGCGCCTTCCGGACTAGCCCATGGAACTCTCTCAGTTACCGGGACTGGGTCCCAAACGCGTCCAAGCCCTCCGCAAGGCGGGCTTCAACAGCATCGCAGACCTGCTCTACAACGTCCCCCGCAACTACTTGGACCAGACCAAGGTCACCGCCATCAAGGACTGCAAGGCCGGAGAGCGGGCGGTCCTTATCGGTACTGTCGTCCGGTCGGGAATTATCCGCGGCCGCAGGAACCGCTTTGTTGCCACCCTTACCGACGGCACCGGCGAAATGAGCCTCCTGTTCTTCCAGGGCACGAGCTACTGGGCAAAACGCATCCAGAACGGCTCCAAGTGGCTGGTTTCGGGAGCGGTAGGCGAATACCGCGGGCTGCAGATGAGCCACCCCGACATGCAGCCCTTTGACGACGACCAGGAATTCAGTGGCGCTATTTTGCCGGTGTATTCCATCAGCGAAGCCTGTCGGGAAGCCCGGATGGAACAGAAATTCTTTCGGGGGCTGTACAAGACCATTTTCAAGTTCCCTGGACTTACCCTGCCGGGACTCTGCCCCAGGGAACTGACGGACTACCTTCACTTTGCCCCCGTCATGGAAAACCTGCGGACGCTACACCTGCCAAAGGAATTCCCCGCCATCTACAAGGCCAAGCGGGAAATGAAAATCCTGGAGTTGCTACCCTTCTGCCTCCGCATGGTGAAACGTCGCGAAAACCAGAGGCTCCGGGGGCACGAGAGGCAGATCGACCTGGGCACCGTCATGAAAATCCGTGCCGCCCTTCCCTTCCAGCTGACAGGCGGGCAAGAGGCCGCCCTCAACACCATCATCGACGGACTCAACGGCAAAAAGCAGTTCCACGCCCTGCTGCAGGGAGACGTGGGCTGTGGCAAGACAGTGGTAGCCATGCTGGCCATGATGGCGGTATGCGGCTCCGGCGAGCAATGCGCCCTGATGGTGCCTACCGACATTCTGGCACGGCAACACTACAAGTCGTTAAAACCCTTCTTCGAGGCGGCTGGACTCCGGGTGCAACTTTTGGTGGGCGCCACCGGTGCCGCCGAACGAAAGCAAATCCTGGGAGAACTCCAGATGGGGCTCTGCAACGCGGTCATCGGGACCCACGCCCTCTACAGCAAGGACGTGACATTTTCCAAGCTGGGATTTGTCATCATCGACGAACAGCACCGCTTTGGCGTAGGCCAGCGGGAAGCGCTACTTTCCAAGGGGGACTACCCCGACATGCTGGTCATGAGCGCCACGCCAATCCCGAGAAGTTTAGCCATGACGCTGTACGGCGACCTGAAGGTCATTTCCATCAAGGAAAAACCCGCAGGACGCAAGCCCATCAAGACAAGGCTTGTCTCGGCAAGCAAGCGCGACGACATGAAGCGGTTCATTTGCGGCGAAGCCTTGAAAGGAAACCTCTGCTACTGGATTGCGAGCCGCGTGGAATCCGGCGATGAAGGCAGCGCCCGCAGCGTGGACGACATCGTCGCGGAACTCCGGAATTTTGCGGCAGGTCTAAACGGAGTCTCTGCAAACGCCGGAACAAACGGCGCGCCCCTAGTGGTAGAGGGCGTCCACGGCCAGATGGACGAATCCGAAAGGGACGCCATCATCGCCCGCTTCGCTGCAGGACAGATCCACATTCTGGTGGCCACTACCGTCATCGAGGTGGGCGTGAACGTGCCTGCGGCAAACCTGATGGTCATCGACCAGCCGGACCGCTTCGGGCTGTCGCAGCTGCACCAGCTACGGGGCCGCGTGGGTCGCGGTAATCAAGAAGCCTGGTGCTTCTTGATGCAGCCCGAAGGCGAAACGGCAGACACCAGCATGGAGCGGCTTTCCAACTTCGCCGCCACCGAAGACGGATTCGAGATTGCGGAGTTGGACTTGCAGACCCGAGGAGCGGGCAACCTAGAAGGCAACGAACAGAGCGGCGCCTGGGTGTTCCGCTGGTTCGACTGGATAGCCGACCAGGAACTGATTTCACAGACTCTTGAAACCGCCGCCAACATCCTGAAGGACGAATCCGCCTTCGATGAACCCGCCCGGGAAAAAATCCAGGCCTGGTACGCCGAAAAGCCCGTAGTCAACGAAGACGGCGTGCACTGACCGCACACCTGCGGCTAGCCTACCCCAGCAATTGAGTCATGGTCCCGAAAACAAGGGCCGTAAGCACCACGTTCAAGAAGAACATGGCCCGCCGCACAATCATAAAGAATAGCGGTTGCCAGTGAAAGATGCCGTCCGTCGGGTCCAGCAGTTCCTTCACCGCCAAGAAAATATTGATAAGCCCGGTCACAATGAGCATCAGCGCTCCCGGGAAAAATCCTTCGCCCCATACCAAGACCGTAAGGCCTATGCCAAAAATCATGGCGATGACGCCGATGACGATTTCCACCCGCAAAATCATGTTCTTGATCTTGCGCACCTTGTTTTCTACAATCTCTTTCGTCTCGTCAGCCAAAACAACCTCTCAAAAATCCATCCGTCACAGGCTGTAACTGGTAGTCACAGAAAAATGGGGCATGCCCTTCCGCTCCCCGTTCATGGGGAAACTCACGTCCAGCTTGTTCACCAGCCTGCTGATGGACTTGGTCTGGATAAAACGGATACCCGCCCCCAGCACGTAAATCAAGTCCTTGCGGTTGATATCTTCCAGTTCCCAGGCGGTCTCCCCCACAGACGCAAAGGCCACCACCACAGGCACCAAGGTCGCGATTTCAAAGTCGAAGAAATACCTGGGCTCGATGCTGCCGTAAACCCTGGCCTGGCCCGTATAGTAACCCGTAGGGAACCCAACAAATCCGTCGGAGCCACCCAGCGAAAGCTGGTAACCCAGGCGGGCGTCGTCATAAAGGTCCACCAGGCCCCGCAAGGCCGTAGAGAAGGAATTACTGGGGTGGAAAATGTATTCGCCGTCAACACGTCCATAGAAATCCCTGCGTTCCCCATGATCCAGGTAGAAGAACATCTGGGTTTTCAGGTTCAGGTGATTCCAGCCGCTTCCCAGGTACAGGTTGGTCCAAAAGTCCAGGCGAATATCGTTGTTGTCGGAACCCAGCTGCTCGTAGTTTTTCGAGACCTGGGCCTTCAGGGAATAGCCCTTGTCCACATCCTCAGTCCACTTGGCGTTATGCAGGTTCTTCACCTTCTCGTAGCGCAGGTTGGAATACATCACATAGGCACCCAGGCGGGAATCCTTGCGCCTTGGCAACCACAAATTCCACGCCGCACCGGAATCGATGACATAGGTCTGGTCGTTATGGGTGAACAGGTAGCGGTACAGACGCCCCTCTTCTGCTGTCTCCCGATGGTAATCGTAAGTTGCCCCCAGGTAGAACTTGCGGAGGCTCCCACCAAAGGAACGACTGAACCGAAAACTCAAGGAATCCTCGATAAAGTCCTCCACCTTCAAGAGCTTCACCGTCTCTTCGCCGTTGTATTCCAGGGTATCCTTCGTAAGAATTCCCTCCCGGTACGTTTTCTCGTTCACCGCCACATCCGTGCCGTTTTTCGCAACGGTCTCGTCCGCACTGGACTGGACGAAGCCGCCATCGGCCACGCCAAGTTCATACACATGTATGGGAGTCGTGGTAAGCAGCCGATAGTTTCTTGCCACAGAGCCCCGAGGCAAGTCCCCGCTTCCATAATAATAGGCAAACCGCTTGTTTTTGAGACCCGCCAAGGTATAGGCCCACTGGTTCACGCCCCGACTCAGGAATGGCACGTACATCTGCCAGCTGGCCAGGTAGCCGTCGGTATTGTAACTGTAGAGCACGTCCAGGTGGTTGTAGCGGAAAAGGAAATGGGGGTCGGAATACTCCGCCTGCCACATGTCGCGGAATTCGTCATGGCCGTAGTAAAAGCCCACCTTCTGGCCCAGACCGAGGAAGTTGCTCTCCTGGATGCCGATTCCGTAGTTCAGGTTGTCGTAGCTCCATTCGCTGCCCGAAAAACCAATGCTGAAAGGCAGCGTCAGAGTCCAGTTGTCGCTAGTGTAAACATCCACGAAAGTGGAGTCTCCCTGGCCACTCACCTGGATACTGGCGTCCGAAAGGAAGTTCTGGTCCCGCAAGAACCGTTCCGATTCCAGCATCAGGTTCAGGTCCACCACATCGCCCTCGTTGAACAGCAACAACTTGCGGACCGTGGCCTCCCGGGTCTCGATATGGATGACGTTCAGCAGGTCGTAGGCCCACTTGTCGTACTTGGTGTGGTACTTGGAATCGTCGAAGGCATCGCCGACGTGATAGCGGATTTTATCTACCCTAAAAAGCGCCGTAGAATCAGCGGCTGCTGCGGCAGCAGTCGTAACAGAAGCAGCGGCGGAATCAGCGGATAAGGCCTGCGCGCCGGACACGCCCTCGGCAAAAACCGAGACCGCGAGGGCACAGACGATAAAAGGCAAAATCCGCATGACGGGGACAATATAGAAAATAGGGGTTAGGGGATAGGATCTAGGGGATAGGGAAATGTGAAATGTGGAATGTGTGGTGTGGAATGTGATGTTCGAGGAATGTCATCCTCGCGCAGGCGAGGATCCGCTCGATGTTCTAGACTCGGGCTGATAGAGGCAAGAAAACTAATGCGGAATTCGGAATTGTCATTGCGAGGTCCGCAGGAGCCTGGCAATCTCTATCCCAAATACAAGGGGGGAAGCCTCCCCCTCGGCGAAGCCTGTAGTCTTCGCCTACCCCCTCGTGCATCGCGCCTCTTTCCGCCCCCACATCAAAAATAGTCATTTTCTGTCACTACTTTTAATGTAGATTTAAGGAGTAAAGAAAAGAGAGGTCCACTATGTCTTTTTGCGCTTTGGTTATCTTGATAACCGCTGTCTGTTTCTGCTCCACCGGTGACACCGGGAAATAAAATTCCTATATTTGCCCCGGGTAGCGGATGACCGCCGGCAGCGATGCTGGAGGAAAGTCCGGGCACCACAGGGCAGGATGCTGGATAACGTCCAGGCGCGGAAACGCGACAGACAGTGCAACAGAAAGCAAACCGCCAGGTTCGGGCGCAAGCTCGGGCAAGGTAAGGGTGAAAGGGCGAGGCAAGAGCTCACCGCATTCCTGGTGACAGGGATGGCACGGTAAACCTCATCCGGTGCAAGACCAAGCAGGATTCCGTCCGCAAGGACCGGCTGCGGCCCGCAGCTGCTGGAAATCCGGGTAGGTCGCTTGAGGCGGTCGGTAACGGCTGGCCCAGAGAGATGGTCATCGCCCCGAGATCACATCAAAGGGTACAGAACCCGGCTTATAACTACCCTAAAATGAAGGCCCCCGCTAACTGCGGGGGTCTTCTCCTTTCCAGAGAAAAAACATCTACGACGGCTTACGAGCCGCAGGTGCCGTACTTGCCAATCTTGAAAATTTTAACGCTATTGGTGGCGCCAGTCGAACAGAATGTCCCGGTTGAAACAGGGCAACTCACACCTGCCTCATCGTTAGAAAACTTGAAGTGAATCGCTTCAACACTGGAAAGAGCTTCGCTGAAGAACGGGTAATCAATCATCTGTTCAACTGCCCAACCAGGCTGACTGAAAGTAGTCGTATTAAACTTAAGGTTGACGGTTTTCATAGTTCCGCTTAACAAAAGCGTATACCAGGAACTGGCCCCATCGAGGGCGCTCTTCAAGGTAAATTCCAAAGATTTTGTTGCTGAATAGGTAACGCAGACGCCTTCCCAATCCGACATATCCACAAAAGCATTTTTGGTAGGAGACATATTAAACCCAATGGCACCATACGGGTATGGGTCTGGAGCCATATAGACTCCCGTTCCACTCCCCTCCTCATGCCAATTCTTGTAAACCAGGTCTATTTCGGCATCAACATAGCCCATATCGTAGTCTAGGTACACCGTAGATAAGCCATGGTCTGCTCCGTCATCAAAGCCGAACCACCAACCGGACTGGTCGCCAGTCTCCTCATTGTCGTCAAAGAAGGTGTATTCGTCGACGGTGTTGAAGAAAGTACGTACACGATCTTTGTATGAACTGGTATACATGATTCCATCTTCAAATGTCACCACCTTCTCCTTGGGTCCGGCGCTGGCAGAGGACTTACCCGTACTTGAGCCAGAGTCGCCCTCCCCACCTTCACCGCCTTCGTCACCGCCATTTGCAGGGTTGGCAGCGGCCTTCATGGCCTCGCAGGATTCCACTAGTCCTTCGTAAGTCTCTTCCAGAGTCATCGAACTACCAAACGAAGCATCTACGGTGACGGTGCACTTTCCGCCCTTTTCGTAAGTTGCGGAACCTTCACCGGCACCAGCCTTGCAAACGGCCTCGGCTGTTGCATCATCCCCAATATAGGAAAGGTCGCTAGTTTGGACCTGAGACACGAGTTCTCCGTCAGTACCGAAAACCAAAATGGTGGTCGCCTTCTCACCCTGATAGTTTACAGTCGACTTGATGGTGCCTGCATTCTTGGAAACGGAGCAAATGTCATCAACGTCGCCTCCCTGGGAACTTCCACTCTTGCCAGAAGAGCCGCTCTTGCCTGAGCTGTTGCTTGCCGGTTTTGCTGCCTCGTTGGCCGCATCGCAGGCCATGTTCTGGGCCTTGTAAATATCGTCCATTGAACCGGGCAGAAGTCCCGTGGTAGTCTTGACGGTGCACTTGCCACCCTCAAAGCTCGCCTCGGAAACACCTTCCACATTCATAGCTTCACAGGCAGACTGGCCATTGTCGCCCACTTCCGTGACGGTGGAAGTGGAGGCCATGTTACCATCGTCGCCGAATTCGTAAATGGTGGTAGTCACAACGCCATTGGCATTCATCGCCACGGTAATGGATTTGGAATCCTTGGAGATGGTGCAAACATCTCCCTGGGCGTTAGGTCCGCTGCCGCCATCGGAATCACCGCCGCAGCCGATTAGACCGAAACCAGCAGCACAAACCGCCGAGGCCAGGATAATTGTATTCTTTTTGTATGTAATTCGGTTTGACATAAAAAAAAGGTCCTCCAAAAGGGTTTTACTTTATAAGAATATATATTCTGGAAGCCCCATTGTCAATATGGTATGAGCCTTGTGTTGTTTTTTTTGTTAAGAAAAGTTTACAAATGCTAGCTGGATACGCAATAGATACAGAGATAAGCCTATAAAAGCGACCCCGGCACCATGGCCGGGGTGACAGGCGGAGTAAACAAGCAACCCCGGCACGGAGGCCGAGGTGACAAATTGGGGAAATGTCCGGGGGTAAGCCCCAGGAAATTAAATATCCAGATCGATGCCTACGCCCACGCCGCGGCTTTCACGCTTGTAGGTATTCTTGCCGTATTCCACCTTTTCTTCCCAGTCGTTGTACAGGGAGTGGAAATAGCCCAGGTTGAACTTGAGCCAGTCGGTAGCCCTGAAGGCAAGGCCGAAACCGAAGGTGGTATTGTCCAGAATGATGCTCATCTCGCTCAGGTATTCGTCGGAGAGGTTGTAGCGGGTCACCTGCACGCCACCGCTCAATGTCCAGCGGGTCAAGAAATCTACTTCCACGCCATAGAGGAACTCGTCGGTATCGTCAGCATACTTTTCCTGCTTGCCAGGCAAGTTCGCCTTGGAGTCGAACCAGTGGCCATAACCCAGGCTCAAGCGCAGGTTGTCCAGCAGGGAGTAGGTCAGGCCCGCATAGATGGAGGCGGGAATGTCGTTGTCGGTCTTGACGCCGTCGTTGTAGTTGTCAAGGCCCACCTGGTTCACCTTGGTGTCGTTTTCCATCTCGATGGAGGTGTTGTATTCAAAACGAAGACCAAAGGAGAGACGCTTGTAGTTGATGGCGAGGGCCGCAATGGGGGTAAAGCCGTAGCCCGTCTGTTCCACGTCCAGTTCCTTGTCGGAAACTTGCTGTGCCACGACCTCCAAGGTCTTGGACTTGATCATGAGTTCTTCGGCCTGGGCGCCGTACTGTTCGGCAGCGGCCTTGCTCTGGGCGGCTGAAGCCTTGTCGCCCGCGGCGGCGTACTTTTCGGCGGCAGCGGCATACTGTTCAGCAGCACCGGCCGCCTCCCCTGCCTTCCCGGCCAGGTAATCCGCAATATTATTGAAAGTTGAGGCGGCTTCCACCATGCTGCCGTCCAGCCCGAGGAGCTCGTTCTTCGGGTTCACCTTGATGTTCTTCAGTTCGCCCTCGTAGTGGTTGTAGGCGTAGTTGAAGCGGGCGCCCAAATAGATGGAGGCAAAGTCCACAATGCGGTAAGAAGCACCCAGGGCAAAACCGAATATGTAGGAGGTTCCCGTCAGAGAAATGTCCGCATCGTGGTCCGTCGTTTCGAGACCGTTCTGGGTCAGCATTCCGGGAATCTGGGCCACGGCCACGTCAAAGGAGGGGAACCCGTCCTTGTAGTTCAGGGCGCCACCGCCACCGGTAATCCCGAAATACCCCGAAAGGGCCAGGTTGCCGCGATGCCAGGTCACCATGGCGCTGGGCATGGCCGGAATCTGGGCCTTGCCGCGGAACTTTTTCTCCCCACCAAACAGCAGGGATTCCGTATAGGTGTTACGGCTCTGCCAGAAAGCCTGGGAGTTGAGGGAGATGTGAAAGCCGTCGGTCATGAAGGCCGTTCCGGCGGGGTTGTAGTAGGGAGCGTCCGCCTCGGTAGTGGCATAGCGGGCCACATTGCGCAGATAGGCCGCGGACTGGTTGGTGTTGGTATTCAGGCCGCTAGCCAGGGCCAGGGACGAAAAAGCGCCCATAAGGCCAATAATTTGGGGGAGTTTCATGAGGGGACCTTCTCTGTTTTGAGGAATTCGGCCCCAAAGTTAGAAATGAATCCCACGAATTTATCTACATTTCGCTTACTTTTTTCTAACGCGAAGAAAAATAAAAGCGTTTTGTATGTTTGCCCCGTGTCGTGGGCCCGCCCCGTATTGGACTCGGGGGCTTCCCTCGGGTCTATTGGCGGGGCCTGCCGCCACGGTGCCTAAACCGCTTTAGAGGGACACGAACCGCCGGAGCCCAAGACTCACGGACACTGCACACAAGACGACAGAAACCGCCAAGGTCAATGCCGGCAAAAACAGCCCCTGCAAGAACACCTCGTGGAACAGCTGCACCAGAAGGAGCAGCGGCACAATCAGGAACAGGGAAATGTGGGCCGCCGCCCGCACCGTCTTCACCCGGAGCGAGAGCATCAGGGAAAAGGCCGTCGTGAGAAGCACCGCCGAAAGGGCCCCGAGAATGGACGCAAGAGCCACGACGGTGGAAATATCGGGATGGGCTAGCCAGTAGGCACACTGCGCCAAGAGGGCAAACGCCACCGGGAAAGGGAGTATGGCAAGGAGTTTGCCCCAGAAAAGGGTCGAAGGCGCGATGGGAGAAAGCTGCAACAGTTCCAGGGAATTGCGCTCCCGCTCCCCCGCGAAGGAATCTCCGGCCAAAGGTGCCCCCATGGGCGCCATGAGGCACCCCAGCAAAAGCATCATGTAACCTTCCATGCCTTCCATAATCTGCCCGCCATAGCGGGAGACCGCAATCCCCTGGCTCGCCGCGAGAATCACCGGCGGGATGATAAAGGGAATCCAGAATTTCGGGTCCCGGAATATCAGGCGGATTTCGTGTCTAAAAACATGGAGCATTGGGTAGGTATTAGGTTTTAGGGTTTAGAAAGTTTGCAGAGAATTGACTAAAAAGATGGAAAAAAAATAGAAAAAGAGGCTTTGATTACCGACAAAATACAGGCAAAAAACACTAAATCGCCGCCACCCTGTAACATTTCCCTATAAAAAGGATATATTTCTCAAGAGAGGAATAAATCTGGGAGGAGGAAAAATGATTACGAAAAACGCATTTGTCGTGCCTTTTGCCTGCGCATCCGTATTCATGATCTGCGCGTGTTCACACAATGATTCATCCACAGGAGACGATGAGAACGCAATACCCGGATTTTCCAACAAGACTCAAGAACCTTCGCAAGAGAACACGCCCGCCAACCAAATGATTTCCGATGACGGAACCGCTATAAAAATACATGTAAACAAGGGTTCCACCACGTACAGACTGTGCCTTGACATAGACAATTCCAACAACTGCACAAGACCAACCATTCAAGACGAAGAAGGCGACTACAACCTGAAAAAATTGGGAATGGTCAACGACCTGTTTACTGAAGCCGAAGCAAAATCCGACGAAAACTGCAAGACGTCGGCTGTCGGTTACGACACCTGCAAAAAACAGGGGGACTATTACAACCTTGCAAGATCGGCTTGTAAAAAAGCCGGGGCTAGCCTCCCAACCATAAACCAGTTGATTACCTTAAAGAAATACACATCTTCCCTATTTCCTTGGGGAATGTTCACGTGGGCTTCCGAGGTATTGACAACCGCAGAAGGCCCCTATGACGTAGGAAGCTGGTATCAAATGTATTCCGACGGCGAAGAAACAGACCCCAAAGTCCACATACACGACAACAACACTAGCGACAAGGGAGTTGGAAACATCCAGCTACTCTGCATCAGCAAATAGCACAAACTGGCCATTATGAAAAAATTATTACTGTTAATTACCTCAAGCCTTCTGGCTTTTGTCGCCTGTTCACAAACAGTTTCAAACCCAAACAAAGACGAAAGTACATCAAAAAAAGAATCCTCCACAAATGAAGAGCCCAATTCAGCAGATGAAGAAGGCTCAGTAGTGGCGCCAACTCTCAAAGATCCCATTGTCGAAAACGACGGCACCGAAGAAGCCAAAAGCTATTTTGACGGATTGGAGAAAAAGGAATTTTTGAGCCAATACAAGTTGCACGGCACAGACAGTCAAAAAGGAGAACAACAAAAAGAAATGAATGATTCCTTGAAAAAAGGCGAACTACTTTTTGATAGAGCCGCTCAGAATACAAAATGGTTTGTTCCCGCCACAATTCAAAAAGGGAATCTGTATTTCGTAATGGCAAACAGCGTAAAAAATCAGGAAATCAGTGGAACGAACAAGCCGGATTCCGTTGCAAAAGATGTCCATATCGCCTTTGAAATAATTTCCTATTACGAACAAGCTAGGTCCATTTTCCAACAGGGAATCAACTCCGTCCGCAGTGAAAAAATCACCGACCAAAATACGCAAATTCTAGAAGAATACTACATCAATACATACTACGAAAACTGCAAGATATACAGAGATTTGTCCGACATATATCTCAATTCCCCTCTGCCCGACAGCGCTGCCGTAGCCGAAGAATACATCCGCTATGAAGGAACAACGAAAGAAGACGCCATGGAAATGACCCATGAAGATCTTGAAGCTTACCGAGAAGAGCTTTCTTCTAAGTCTAGGGAAATGAAGAGGAAAGCTATTTCGAGCTGCACAAGCGGCATCCTAGAAGCCCAGAAAAACGATCTGAAAAACGAACAAGTTGAAGCAACACGAAAATTGCTTCGTGTACTAGACCCCAACAATTCTGCTCTACAATAACAGGCCTAAAACGAGTGTCGAGCACTCGTCCGCCCGGTCAAGCCAGGGATGACATAAGAATAGCAGCTTCCTTCGACTGTCGCTCAGGACAGGCTCTAGCCGCCTTTTTTATTACTGCCTCGTGAGCGTCTTGTACCTGATGGGCTTCGGGTTGTCGGCATCTTCACCGAGACGCTTGCGACGGTCGGCTTCGTACTCGCTCCAGTTGCCTTCGAACCACACGACCTTGGAATCGCCTTCGTAAGCAAGGATGTGGGTGGCGATGCGGTCCAGGAACCAGCGGTCATGGGAGATAATCACAGCACAGCCTGCGAACTTGAGGATGGCCTGTTCCAGAGCCTGCAACGTTTCGATGTCCA